>DASUCK010000079.1:0-18899 GCA_036276095.1 Nonomuraea sp.
ACTTCTGGAGCGTGCCCACGGGCAAGGCGCGGGCGGCCGGCCTGCGCGTCCGTCCGGTGGCCGAGACCGTACGCGACACGTGGGCCTGGCTGCGGGAGATCCCCGAGGCGGAGCGGCCCTTCGGCGGCCTGCGATCCCACGGCATCGCCCCGGAGAAGGAGGCCGCGATCCTGGCGGCGTGGGCGGCGCGTTCTGCGTAATCCTGCGCGGACTGGGGCGTCGGGGCCGGGTCGTGGTGCGAGCGAGGTACTCCCCGTGCCCACGGCGCACCTCGCGACGCCGGTCCGCGCTCCCATGGGCCGGCGACCGGGCGGGTGGCCCCGGAGGCGTCCGGGCCACCCGCCCGGTCGGCGAGGGCCAAGGGACGAGCCGGCCTGTAGGCCGGGTTCTGTTCGAAGAGGTTGGCTGACCTGGGACGGACCCTCGATCTTGGCGCTGAGCTGCGGAATTACCTTCCAGCAACTGTCAGCAGTTTGTGATGTCTTCTGGGCTGCGGCGGAACAGACGCGGAACAAGATCCCTCTGCTGACGAGGACCAGCCAGCCAGTGTCAGGCCTCCCTCTGAGCTGATCAGCCCCCGCGATGGGACTCGAACCAGCTTCCCGTCGTTTGGATCAGTTCACGCCGGTCCCGAGGCGAAGTCAGCCCAGCCACCCGGGTCCAGAGCCGTTCAGGCCCGTTCACCTGGCATGGCTCTCATCTTGGCTCCCCTTCGGGGTTCAGCCAATCACGGCTTACGGGACTTCCGGTGCGCATGCCCTGCGCCGCCTCGCAGAGGCCGGCTATCAATCTGGGTGAAGAGCCGACCCTTAGCGATCTAGACTGGTTCACCAGGTCCTAGATGAACGTGCTACGCATGATCAGACGCGAGGCTTACCCATGAGCGAGGACGATCGGGACTACAAACAACTTAGTCTCCCGTTTGAGGTAATACGGAGGTTCGCTCCGCGAAAGCCTAACCGTTACTCATTGGCGCCAGTGGACGATCCATACCAAGAAGGTGGTGGATTCCTATACGAGAATTGCCCGGATGTGTTTTTGGGCAGGAGTGGATACGGTCCTCTGCGAGTCGCCTGGGATACGAATATTTTAAGCGATTATGCAGACTATGGTGATCTGATGTGGGCCGACGACTTTGATCCATCAGTTCCTGACCCTAATTACCATGCCGAGCTTATTGCGCTCCATGCGTTAATGGAAATATGGTTAATGAGAGACATTCGAATAAAGATACCTGAACGCCAGATTCACGATGCCCGTCGTGGTCTTGATGCGGCCACCTGGAAGTTCCGAGAGAATCAGATCAACGAATTCCTCGCAGCACTTCGCTGCATTGAGCTAGACGTAGAGATAAAGAATAACGTACGAGCATTCGATGTCCTGCCTGAAGGAAGCACGAACGACGATTGGGACGAGTCCTTAGTCCTCGAAGCAATAGAAACAGGTTGCCACGTGTTTCTGACAGGAGACAAGCGTCTTCGCCGTCGTCTCCAGAAGAATGCGCAGGCGGCTTTTTTAGTTATCATGCCACCGACAGAGTTGGTCGCAGCGCTCGATCGGACTGGAGATTCAGGTTTCGGCTACATGCTTCCAGACACTCACAAGTGGAAACATGTTATGGGGGCCACCAAGCCCAGAGATGCAGATCCCTAGACGAAAACCATGCGCATCCATGACAGGTTCACTCATGCAATAATTCGCTATTGCCAATCGAACGAAAAGAACAGATCATATGCTTAGCGACTCATTTAGTACTGATGATGAACATCAGATGGCCAATCCCACACCTCAGCAGTGGGCATTGTATGAAGATGAGGTACAACGCATGCTTGCGAAGCTTGACGACAATGCACTTGTCCAGAGAGATATTTTAATACCCGGCAGCCTTAGTGGAGAGCCGAGACAAGTTGACGTATTGATCACAGGATCTATTTCAGGTCAAGAAATAAGCATAGCGGTCGAGTGCAAGCATTACAAGAAAAAGCTAGGCATTGGAATGGTTGATGAATTTGCAGGCAAACTCCAGGATTTGAATGTTGAACAGGGTCTTCTGTTTGCCCTTAATGGCTTCACCCGACCAGCTCAGGAACGTGCAAAAGGAGCAAGAGTGCCCAAGATTATCTTGAGCAGCCTAGTTCCGCATGACCACACTCCCGTTGATTTCGATTCGTTGTTTACAGGTTACGGAGACTGCCCTAATGTCAACTGCTACACAGGGGATATCGCCTGGTACATATGGGTGGCTGATACAGAAGACGGTGGATCTGACACGCTTGCATTCGGTAAATGTGACACGTGCGGTTCACAGGCGCTTCGCTGTTCGGAGTGCGGCGAGATAGTCGATTTCTTTTGGAACGAAAGCGCCTGCGAGTCTTGCGGAACTGGTTACAGCTTGATCGAAGACCGGAAAGGGATTGACGTGGAGGAGATCAAACGATCCATAGACGGGACAACCGCTACCTTTACGCCTGACTTCTCCCAGGGTCCAACCTATTATTAAGAATTATCTAGCACCCCCATTGATCACTTAGGTTAGTCTCGCTCCGCTTCTCTGAATCTAGGTGCGCTTCGCAAGGCATACTTAAGGTCAGCAATGTGAGGTTGACCTCGGCGTTGGCATCATGCGGCAGCCAGCAGCCCCGCCCTGTCCATCCCGTCCGCCGTCGACCCACCGCGGAGCGGCAGCGGGCCGGCGACGGAGGTGCAAGCACGGCTTGACGTGTCCCTGCGCCTGGGCGCCTTCCACGGTCATTCGATGCCAACGGTTTCAGCCGTGCTTGCGGCGGAGGAGGCGGTCTGCTGGGCTCGCCTGGGTCGATGGCGGACGGGATGGGCCGCACCCCAGCCACCCCACAACCCCGCACATGTGTGCGACACCCATCCCGGAGCCGGAGCACCCGGCCGGAGGCATGTAGTAGAGCCAGCCCTGTGACTGCCTCCCCGTGCGCTGACCAGCTCGGCCCCGTGAGCAGAACCGTGCGCCTCTCAGAAGCGGCCCTGTCCTCGTCCGCGCCAGCCGACCGGCGTTTTGCGGGTCGGGCATGGAGCCCAGTGGAGTGCCCGGCCCGCGTCGCGTCGGCGGCGCGTGCGGCCCGGTCAGGGCCGCTTTAAGTTTGTAGAGAAAGTTCTCACAAGCCACATATCTACCGCTCTTTAGGCATGCCCACTTGGCTGGCCAGAGTGGCAAGTTCATATAGCTCTATTACTTCGACGCCATGTTGCTGGAGAAGTTCGACTCCTTGGCAGTCTGCCACGAATAGGCTGGGCTCTCTCCACGCGATCACCACGCGGGTGATGCCGGCAGCCAGGATGAGTTCCGAGCATGTTGTTGGACGCGACTTCCGCATCGAGCAAGGCTCAAGGCTGCTGTATAGCGTTGCACCATCCAAGGACGTTTCGCCAACTTTGGAGAGTGCTGATTCCTCGGCGTGCACGTGGAGGTCGGTGTCTCGCGAGTATCCGCTAGCAACTTTTCGTCCATCCTTGTCAACGATGATCGCACCGACAGAGAAAGCCGTGGAGGATGGCGGGCAATTCTTGGCGAGATCGATTGCTTGCACCATCCACTGGCGATCAAAGTCCGTAGCCTGAGTTGGGTTCATGAGGTGGAGTCTCCGGAGGAGTGCTTCGGCAAGTAGCGGATTAAGACGACATCGCCAACGGGTTTGACTTCCGTGACCTTCATCCTGTGGGCGGTTCCGCCAGGAAAGACGCCATCGTTAACGAAGCGGGGAGCCTTCGCGTCCCCGACGAAGATTGGTGCAATCGCAAGATGTATCTCGTCGGCGAGGTCCTGAGTGAGGAACTGCGTATGGACGGTGCTTCCACCCTCGACCATGAGGTGACGCACTCCACGCGACCCCAGGTCATCGAGCATGGCCGGCAGGCTAAGAGTAGGTCCAGTGCCAACGACACTGGCGAGGTCGCCCAAGTTCGCTTGGAGCTTCGGCACCGTCGAGTCCGGACAATAGATCGCTTTTTCGCCACCGTGGTGCCAAAATTTCAGATTGCGATCCAGGTCGCCAGTGGCAGTGATGGTCACTTTGAGCGGATACGGCGGTAGTCCCTGCTCAACACGTCGAGCGCGTCGCGCTTCGGAGTTGACGAGTAAACGCGGATTATCCTTGCGCATAGTGGTGGCACCGATGAGGATGGCGTCGCTTTGGGCGCGTACCTCGTCTACCCGGTCGAAGTCGGCGGCGTTGGAAAGCAGCAGCCGGTCAGGGCTGGCGTCATCGATGTAACCGTCTACGGAGACAGCGCAGCTCAGCAGTACATACGGGCGCGGAGACAAGAGTGATCGTCCTTCGTGTGCGGATGCGGTGGGCTTATGCCTGGTGGGCTACAAGCTCATCGAACGTATTACGGAACTCGGAGACGGCGGGAACACTTCCCCAGCGCTCCAACTGGCCGTCCAACCTGGTGAGTTCGGTCATGATGCGAGCGGAGCCTGTGGCCTGCGCGATGCCGAGGGCCTGTAGGCCGACAGCGGCGGCCTGCTCGGCCTCCTTCGCTCCCGCGTGGGCAAGCGACTCTCTGGCGAGATAGACGCCTCGGTCACGGTGGTAGCCGGGGGGCAACTGCCTGATCGCCTTTTGGAAGCCTTCGGCTGCACGCTTGTGGTCGCCGAGGACGTAGCAACTTCGCGCTTGGTGGATGTCCACATAGGACGAATCCATCCAAGTGCCCCAGACTCCTGGGAATGCGGGATCGAGACCGGACAGCAGCGTTCGGGCATCGTCAAGGGCGCGAGCTGCTGCTGTCGGGTCCTTCTGCAACGCGTGGCCGTAGGCGGCGTACGTGGCGGCGATCGCTCCAAGCTTGGTGTCCGGGCGGGCCTGGGCCCTGGCCGCTGTCGAGACTCCCACTGCGGTCATGGCGTCGCCCATGTCGCCTGCGAGTTGCCCCTTACGCGCCAGGATGTACGTGGTGATGTCGGCATCGCCGGTCGCGTACGACCACTCAAGGGCCCTGTCGAGCCAGTATCTCGAAGCCTGGAAGCTGCCTGCGTCATGGTGCAGCCATCCGCAGAACTCGGCGTACTGCGTCTGGATGTAGAGCAGATCGCGTCCGTCCGAACCGCCGTGAACTTGGCGGAGCTGCTGGATGGCGCCGATCTGGGCTTCCACGGTTGGAATCGTGCGCAGTGGTCCCAACAGGTTGTCGTTATCGATGAGGACCTGGCGCAGTTGGCGGAAGTGTTCCGCGGGATTGAGGTCTGGAGCTACGCCTACCAAAGGTGCTGATCCGGCTTGCGCGACAGCCGGCGGTCCGGCAATGGATGCCGTAACAGCGCTAAGACCCAGGCCGCTGAAGAACGTACGGCGGGGCAGAGTCACGAAGATGATCCCTCCGTCTGAAGTGCGGCAGGGGACAGTGACCCCTGCCTCCTCCGACTCTGCTTGCGGATGAGCCGTTGTGGCCAGCACCTGACTTGTGTTGGCCACATGGTCAGGCAGATTGGCCACATGACCGGGGTGACGAACGTCATTCGGGTCGGGGTCGACAAGATTCCAGAGACGGAGAAGCGCACCACTTGCGTTGAGTTCGCGATCTACGGTTTCAGCTAGTTCGCGTGGAGGCTTCCGTTCGCCCCGTTCGATACGAGCCAAGTAGCTGGGGTTATAACGAATCAGTTCACCCATTTTGGCCAGTGAGAGACCCCGGCGGTCGCGCCACGCCCGAAGCTCGGAGCCCCAGAGGTGCAAGGGAGAGCGGTCGGGCGTCAGCTCTTTCCTGGGCTGCCCCATGTTGCCTCCGTGAGGTCAATGTGGTCATCCTCCCTGGCCACTTGGAAAGTATCCCTGAATTCGAGAAGAAGCGCCAACCTCGAAACATGGGAATTCGCGCCACAAGGGCGCGGCCCTCGATTCGGAGGTGAGCTCGTGAAGCTCCTCATCGACGTCACCGGCAAGTCGTTCATGGTGACGAAGGAAGCGGTCGAGAAGGCCGACCAGAACGGGCGTCAGAAGTCCGAGCGGGAGACCGGCCGACCGATGTGGGTCACGCAGGTCATGGCGCTGGACGAGACGGGCGGCGAGATGATCAACGTCACCACGGCCGGAGAAAGGCCCACGGTGAGCGTTGGTTCCCAGGTCGCCCTGTTCAAGCTGGAGGCTCTGCCTTGGGCGACCAACGGTCGCAACGGCGTGGCCTATCGCGCGGCTGACATCAAGCCCGCTGGTGCTCCGGCCAGCAAGTAGACCGCAGTCCTTACCTCAGTACGCGTTGCCCAGTGGCAACTCGATGCAAGGGGAGATTCGCTCCTACATCGCCCCTGCAATGTCGGGCGCTGATCGGCTCAATTCGTTGAGCCGATCTCGCTCCTCTTCCCACTGCATTGGGACGGAGATCAATCGTCATGAACACAAGCCCGAACACCGCAACTCGGTACATGTATCTCATGACCGTACTCATCGGCAGCACGCAATCCACTGCCTCCGGCACCAGCGACGTCCAGCCCGGGACGAGCCGGCTGAGTGTCTTCACGCACATCATCGAAAACTGCGTTAAGCGCGAGCTCGGCGTAGATGAGCTGAGCATTCTGTACTTCAGCCTCGAACTCGACACCCTTTAAAGGTCACACCTTTTCAGGTGTGCAGACGAAAAAGAAGAAGCGGGACCGTTTCAGCTCCTACACGTCACGGTCCCGCTCTCAACCCCGCCCCTCGCCAGGAGGAGGAGAGTCATGTCAAAGCGTACCCTCGGGACGCATCGAACCAACAGAGGTGGCTACGGTCGTCGCGGCAACTCCGTGACCGTCATTCAGACCAACGTTCAGCACAGCTACCTTCGCACTGCGAAGATCACCTTCGGCGTGGTCTTGGCGGTCGTCGGCATTTTCGCCGCCGTCATCTCTACCTACTACCTGCCCCCACTCGCCGCCGTTCCGATCGGCTTCGCGGCCGGCACCATCGTCGGCGGGCTCATCGCTTCCATCATCGCCATCTGGCCCGTTCTTCGGGCTATCTGGTGGTGGCTGCCGGAAATCACCCTCGTCCTGCTGGTGGTCGGCGGCTGGGTGTACCTCCAAGAGCAGACGAATGCTCTCATCACCGGCGCCGCTTACGCCAGCGTGATCGCTGGTTGCAGCCTCGTACCCGCTTCTCGTCGGTACACGATCTCGCTGCTGTGGTGCATGATCGTCCGGCATCGCCTGCGTACGTGCTTCGCTTCCTTCCTCCCCACCGACCGGCACGGTCGCCTGCCGTTCATCGGCCTGGCCAAGCCCATCCCGGTGGGTGAGCGCGTCTGGGTCTGGCTGCGTCCGGGCCTGTCGCCTGATCAGATCGAATCCCAGCTCGGCAGAATCGCCGTCGCCTGCTGGGCCGCCTCGGTCACCGTGACCAAGGCCCGTACTTCCAACTCCGCCGCCATCTACCTGGACATCAAACGCCGTGATGTCCTCGGCGGCCTGGTCGGCTCTCCGCTCACCGAGGACCTGCCGACCGGCGTCCCGGCCATCACCCGGCCGGTCGCCACCGTTCCGGCTCAGCTCGATCTGGCTGACGTGCCGGACACCGACGACACCGACGCCAGCGAGCGTCCGGCCCGTAAGAACGGCCGGCCCCCGGCCGCCACCGGCATCCCTGCCAAGACGGCCTCGGACAACCCTGACCTCGACTGGATCTGACGCGTCGTCCGCTACCGGGAGATCTGTTTCTTCTTCCCTCCCGGTAGCGCCTCTCATTCGCCTGACCTGTATGAGGTGACGCTGCCATGCACGCGGCTCTTTCCGAACTCCAGGCCACGATCCCGGTAGCGCCGTCGATGTCCATGTTCGACCCGGTGTTCATCGGGATCGACGAATTCGGCAACCCGGTCTATCTCGACCTGGTGTATCACAACCTGCTGGACGCCGGAGAACCCGGCGGCGGCAAGTCCGTACTGATTCAGAACCTCGTCGGGCACGCCTTCCTGTGCCACGACTTCACCCCTGTCCTGCTCGACCCCAAATGGGTGGAGCTGGGGATGTGGATGGAAGCCGCCGAAGCAACCGGTGGCGTCTTCGTCGGCCCCGACATCGACAAGGGCCTTCGCGTCCTGCGGCGTCTGCAAAAGGTCATGGACCGCCGCTATGCCTGGCTGGTCGCACACGGCCGCCGCAAGTTCCTGGCCAGCGACGCCATCAAGGTCATCGGCGTCTTCATCGATGAACTCGCCTACTACACCGCCACCACCGGCACTCCCGAGCAGCAGAAAGAGTTCATCGCGCTCGTGCGTGACCTGGTCGCACGGGGCCGCGCCTGCGCCATGCCGGTGATCGCCGCTACCCAGCGTCCGAGCGTGGACATCATCCCCACCTCGCTGCGCGACCTGTTCGGCTACCGGGCAGCCTTCCGCTGCACCACTCCGAACAGCTCCGACATCATCCTCGGGCACGGCTGGGCCTCGGCCGGATTCAACGCTCAAGCCATCAGCCCGGAGACCCCCGGCGTCTTCTACCTCATCGCCGAAGGCGGCATCCCGCACTTGGTCAAAGCCGCCTACCTCACCGACGAGCAAATCCACCAGCTCGTCGACTACGTCACCTGGAGCCGCCGCAACGGTGACCAGGCCCCCGTACCTCTCGCCGCATGAACGGAGAACCCACCATGCCCCACGATCATGACACGGTCCCGGCCCTGGATGAGGTGCCCTGGCCCGACGAATCAACCAGTGAACTCAACGTGGAAACGCTGCCCTTGTGCTGCGTCGAGTGCAGCAACAGCAGCTTTACCGAGATCACCATCACCACCGACCAGGGCCGTCAGAGCGCCCTGGAATGCACCTGGTGCAGGGAGGTGTACCTCGATGCCTCCTGAGGTCACCCCCGGTATCGCGTGGCTGGAAAGCCCGCCGATCATCCAGCACACCCGCTGGTACGACCAACTCAGCCGCCCCTACACCTGGCAGCTGCCCATGTTCTGGCTCAAGAACGACCTCAACCCCGGCCCAGCAACGGTCGCCATGACTGTCCCGGCCTCCGCCTACGACGACCCCCAATGGAGGCCGCTGTGATCCACAAGGTCTACCACCCCAACGGAGCCCCCGACCTGCGCAACTGGACAGCGCAGTGCGACAACCGCTGCTCCAACACCATCGCCCTGCTGGAGGCGACCCCCGCCGGCTGGTTCGTCGGCCACCGCGAAAACGGGCGCGTCTACTGCCCGGCCTGCGTCGAGGTCTTCGCCATGGGCCTCATCTCCTGGGCGCTGGTCTGCCCCATCTGCCAGTCCCCGTGGCTCATCTTCGGCACTGACAGCAACAGAACTGTCGAATTCGTTGTGTGCGACGGAGAGTGCCGCTCCACCTACCTGGCCGCTGACGGCTGGCACTGCACCTGCTGCGGCGACCCCATCACCTAGATCCGGCGTGGGGCCGGACCTCTCGCCAAAGATCCCCGGCCCCCGCCTCAGCTCACTCCCAGCGATCAAGCAAAGGAGCAGAACCGTCATGCACTCTATCCCCGCTCCGGCTGCCCGCATACCGCAGCTTGAACGGCTCAACGCCACCCCCGGCACCCGGGTGCTCTTCTACGACCCCACCGCCAGCCAGCACCGACTGCCCACCTACCCGTGGAAGTGGGCACCCAAGAACCTCAAGACCCGCCGCCAGCTCGCCGCCCTCGGCCTGCGGCCCGGCGGACAAGCCCCCGTCGCCCAGATCCTGTGGCGCAACGGCGGCCGCGTCGCCTACCTCTACGACATCACCCGCGCACTCCCCAAGCGCACACCCACCCGCAAGCAGCTCGCCGCGCTCCACAAGGCCCAGCGCGTGCGCCGCATGAAGCGGAGCGCCTCATGAGCCGCACCGTCGAAACCCCCGACTACGCCGCGTTCCTCAAGCGGATCATCCGCGCCTACAGCAAGCGCATCGCCGAAGGCGACATCGAAGCCCTCGCCGACCTCGCCGGCGTCGTCGCCGAACTCGACCACGCCATCGCCCAGGCCGTCACGCAGCTGCGCGCCGACTACGGCTACTCCTGGACCGACATCGCCCGCCCTCTCGGCATCACCCGCCAGGCCGCCCAACAGCGCTGGGGCGGTGAACGCCCATGAACAGCACGGGGACCGTCTACCTGCTGCACTTCGAACGGCCCTACAAGCACGCCCGCCACTACATCGGCTGGACCCCCGGCGACCTGAACCGCCGCCTGCGCCAGCACCGTAACGGCACCGGCGCCCGCCTCCTGGCCGTCATCACCGCCGCAGGCATCGACTTCGTCGTCGCCCGCGTCTGGACCGGCGGACGCAACCTCGAACGCTCCCTCAAGAACCGGGGTGGGGCCTCACGCTGCTGCCCCTTATGCGGCGTCACCCCACGCGTCACCAGCTGGGAACAACCCGACACCCACCACCTAGCCACGCCCGACACCGGCACGCCGCACGGGATCACCATCGTGCCCTGCATCTGCGCGTGCAACCGAATCATTCACCACGTGGCCTCACCCCTGGCGACCGCCTTGATCACCTGCCTCGACTGCCACCAACCCGTCGTCCCTCAACACGACGCCAAGGAGGAACACCATGTCCTCACCCGGTAACCGAACCGAACGCGTCGAATCCGGCGTCCAGCTCGTCATCCTGCTTCTGGTCGGTCTCATGGCCGGAGCAGCCTCCTTCACCCACGTCCACGACTGGACCATGGTCAACAGCCCCGAAGGAACCGGCGAGTGGTTCGGCTGGGCCAACGCCGTCATCTCCGAACTCACCCCCACCGCCTCCGGCCTGGAAGTCCGGCGACGCAAGCGCAACGGCCAATCCATCACCTACCCGATGATCGTCCTCATCGCCTCCGCCGGTCTGTCCATCGCGGCCCAAATCGCCGTCGCCAAACCTCATCCGACCGGCTGGCTGATCGCCGCCATCCCCGCCCTGGCCTTCCTCGCCCTGACCAAGCTGGTGCTCTCTCGCACTCCCACCACGCAACCGGTGGCACTCGACACGGCGACCGTGCCGGAACCTGACCCCGAAACCACGCCTCAACCTGCGGACACGTCCCTCGGCAACGAGCGCCAGGACCACGCGCACACCGACCGCACCCTCCAGGAACGGACCTCGGCCCTGCCGGTCCTGCACCTACCCACCCCCGCCCTGGAAGGACAGCACTGACTCATGACCCTCCAGCTCGACACCGCTTCGGCGCTGGCTCTCACCCCCGGGACCACTTCCCTGGCCCCGGGCGTGGGGGCGAACACCGAAACTCTGTACTCCGGCCTCTTCGACCATGAAGGCCGCCAGCACATCCGCACCGCCCTGGAACGCGTTGCACGCCCCGACTATCTGGCCTGGCTCGGTCATGTCGAATCAGCCGCGGCTTGCACCCAGCCCGTCCGGCTGCATGGCAATCTGGCCACCGTCGACACCCGCACCGGTGAGATCCTCACCGTCCGGCACACCTCGACCCTGCCGGACGGTGTCATCTACAAAGCCTGCGGCAACCGCCGCCACACCGTCTGCCCCGCCTGCGCCACTACCTACCAGCACGACGCCTACCACCTCGTACGCGCCGGACTCGTCGGCGGCAAGACCATCCCCGACACCGTCCGCACCCACCCGGCCGTCTTCGCCACCCTCACCGCCCCGTCCTTCGGTCCTGTCCACACCCGCGACGTACGCCACTGCGCCTGCCGCGACAAAACCCGCTGCACCTGTCGCCCCTCCCCCTGCCACGCCCGCCGCGACGCACCAACCTGCCCGCACGGCAGACCGCTGGCCTGCTGGCAACGCCACTCCCCCGGCGACGAGCAGCTCGGCCGGCCCCTGTGCCCCGACTGCTATGACCACGCCCACCACGTCGTGTGGAACCACCACGCCGGAGAACTCTGGCGCCGCACCAAGCAACACGCCGAACGACACCTCAACCAGCTCGCCCGGCAACGCGGCCTGCCACGAGTCCGGCTCTCCCATGGCAAAGCCGCCGAATACCAAGCACGCGGAGCCGTCCACTTCCACATTCTGTTGCGCCTGGACGGTGTCGACCTCGGCGAGCCCGAAGTCATCATCCCGCCGCCTGGCGGCATCACCACTGACGACATCACCGCCGCCGTCACCCTGGCCGCCACCGCCATCGCCTACACCACCCCCGCCCACCCTGAGCAGCCCGGCGGCTGGCCCATCGCCTGGGGCGAGCAGCACAAAATTCGGCCCATCACCCTCTCGGCCTCCGGCGATGCCCTCGACGACCAGGCCGTCGCCGCTTACTTGGCCAAGTACTCCACCAAGGGCACCGAGGCCACCGGCCACACCTCCCGGAGGCTCACCGCCGACACCATCGACCTGTACGCCAACCCCCACGGCACCCACCCCGAACGGCTCATCGCCGCCGCCTGGAACCTCGGCCATACGCCAGAATGGAGAGGATTGCGCAGGTGGGCGCACATGCTCGGCTTCGGCGGACACTTCCTCACCAAAGCCCGCCGCTACTCGATCACCTTCGGCTCCATCCGCGAACAACGAGCCGCCTACAGACGCGCACACGCCCTCAACCGAGGCCAGCCAGGGCCAGAGGGACACCCCGAAACAGCGCGATTCCAGCGTCAAGCCGTCCTTGACGCAAAAACGGAGGAAACCACCCTCGTCATCGGATTCCTCACCTACGCAGGCACCGGCTGGCACACGACCGGTGACCAACTCCTCGCCAACACGGCAGCGGCACAAGCCCGCGAACGCACCCGAGCAGGACGCGAAGAACTCGCCCACCAACAGGCATGCAGTTCGTCCACACCGCTCGCCGCCTGAAGCAACCCTCAGACCGCGAACGGAGTGCACCACCGCTATGAACCCCGCTACCCAGCGAACCTGGAGCACCGAAGACGTCTCGACCTTCCTCGGCGTGCCCGTTGCCACCTTGTACCAGTGGCGACACCGAGGAATCGGTCCGAAAGCGGCCCGTGTCGGTCGTCACCTCCGCTATCTGGAGGAGGACGTCCTCGACTGGTTCCGCCAGCAGCGAGATGCGGCCTGATGGCCCGCGTCCGTGACCTTTGGTTCCGGACCGTCACGGGATCGGATGGTCAAAAGCATCGACAGAAGACGAAGCGGCATCCCGACAACGGCGGCAGCAAAGATGCCAAGCGCTGGCTCGCCATCTGGATAGGGCTGGACGGCAAGGAAGAGACGAAA
Organism: Nonomuraea sp.; assembly: GCA_036276095.1. Taxonomy (GTDB): domain Bacteria; phylum Actinomycetota; class Actinomycetes; order Streptosporangiales; family Streptosporangiaceae; genus Nonomuraea. The sequence goes on from DASUCK010000079.1 coordinate 13,107, forward strand.
GCCTTCACGACCAAAGTTCAGGCCACGAATCACGGGACGGCCAAGGAGGCTGACCGGCTCCGTGGCGTCTATGTCGACGAACGTCGGGGCAGGCTCCTATTTCGTGAGTACGCCCAAGACAGGTGGCTGCCATCACAGGTGCACTTGAGGACCAATAGCCTCGACACCTACACCGTCCACCTGAACGCGCATCTGATCCCAGCCTTGGGCGAAAGGCGGATCGGCAGCCTCACCAGGGCGGACATGAAAGCCGTCGTCGCACGGTTGAACAAGACCTTGGCCCCGACGACGGTCCATACCGTGTTCGCGGTCCTGCGTCTCATCATGCAAGCCGCCGTCGATGACGGCGACATCCCCAGCAACCCGTGTTCACGCGTTCCTCTACCGCGTATCACAGCTCGCGTGGTCGAGCCTTTGCCGGTAGAGGCTGTCTTGGCTCTCGTCAACGCCATGACCCCCCGCTACCAGCTGGCCGTGTGGCTCGGATTCGGGCTCGGGCTTCGACTGGGTGAGGCCCTCGGACTAACGGTCTCGAAGGTCGAACCGGGAGCCAAGCGCGTCCTTGTTCACCGTCAAGCGCAGAACGGCGAGCTGGTCGAGCTTAAGACCAAGGCATCGCGCCGCACGCTGCCCGTCGATGACCTCGTCCTCGCCCAGATTGCAGAGCACCAAACGCGCTACCCCACTGGCCCAGAGGGTGTGCTGATCACTAATAGGTGTCGTCGTATCGCTCAGCGAAAGTCGTTCAACGAATGCTGGCGCGAGGCCGTAGCAAAGGCCGGCCTTCCCAAGGGCACCCGGTTCCATGACCTGAGACACTTCTACGCCTCCGGGCTGATCAAGGCGAACCTCAACCCGAAGGTGATCCAGACTCGTCTGGGCCACGCCACCATCGCCGAGACCATGGACACCTACGGCCACCTCTTCCCCGACCAAGACGATGTCGGACGCGGGGCCATTGACGCGCTTCTGCTGCCGAGTCTCCCGGAACAGATACGGAACAGGCAATCTTGAACACTGCTCCGCCCCTGGTCACAGAGGTGGAGAGGGACGAGCCGGCCTGTAGGCCGGGTTCTGTCCTTCGTGATGAAGGGGCGACCATCCATCTAGGACCGCCGTTGCCGGCGGCCTCAAGCGGTCTACCCGCGCGGCTCGGGCGGGCCGCCCTCGAACGTCGCACGCGGGACGCTCCGGAGAGCGTCCCTTCTTGACCTTGCTCCGGGTGGGGTTTACCTAGCCGCCCACGTCACCGTGGGCGCTGGTGGTCTCTTACACCACCCTTTCACCCTTACCTCCCGCGTGGCGGAAGGCGGTCTGCTTTCTGTGGCACTTTCCCGCGGGTCACCCCGGGTCGGCGTTACCGACCACCCTGCCCTGTGGAGCCCGGACCTTCCTCGGCGGACCCGCATGGGCCCGACGCGGTCGCCCGGCCGACTCGTCTGCAGAACTGTACCAAGCTTCCGGCTATTCCCGACCAACGGCAAGATCGAGACGGTGGCATGGGCACGTCAGCGCAGGTGCGAGGTGTCGTTGAACGACTTCACCACGGCCGGGCCGTCCGCGTAGTGCTCGATCAGGGACAGGCAGGCCAGGTCGAGGTGCATGCGGTAGAGGGACTCCAGCGGGGCCAGGAGAGCCGAGCGCAGGAGCATCTTGATGGGGGTGACGTGGGAGACCGCGAGGACGGTCTTGCCCTCGTACCGCTCCACCAGGCGCTCCCCCGCCGCCTCGACGCGGCGCGCGGTGGTGGCGAAGCTCTCGCCGCCCGGGGGCGCGGCGTCGGGGTCGGCGAGCCAGGCGGCCAGCTCGGCCGGCCACTTCCGCTGTACCTCCGTGAACGTGTGGCCCTCCCAGGCGCCGAAGTCGGCCTCCCTGAGGTCGTCGTCGACCTCGACGTCGAGGCCGGTCCGCGCGGCGATCGCGGCCGCGGTCTGGCGGGCGCGTCTCAGCGGCGAGGTGACGATCACGTCAGGCCGGTACGGCTCCCGCGACAACCGCTCTGCGGCGGCGGCCGCCTGGGCCAGGCCGTTGGGAGTGAGCTCGGCGTCGCCGAGGCCGGAGAACCGGCGTTCGAGGGAGAGCTCCGTCTCGCCGTGGCGGAGGAGGAGCAGCGAGGTCGCCACCCGCGTGGGGGGACGCCATCCGGTGCCCTTGCCGCGCTGCTGGGCCGCGGCGACGGAGGCGGTGGGGGCGGAAATTTCGGAGATGTCGCCCGCATCCAGAAGATCGGTCTGCCGCACCACCGACACCCCGCCGGCCCGCCCAGCGGGTCCGGCGAGCGGGGTGGAGGACCCGGCGGGCGGCGCGGCGGGGCCGGCGGGTGGGGCGGGGGACCCGGCGGGCGGCGCGGCAGGGGCGTCGGGTGGGGTGGGGGGTGTCGAGGTGCCGCCGGCCTTCCAGGTCAGGCCCTTGGCGGCGGCGTCCATGGCCTCGTTGGCGAGGCGGTCGGCGTGCTGGTTGCGTTCGCGGGGGATCCAGGTCCACTCCGTCACGCGGAGGCGGCGTACCAGGGCGCCCGCCTCCAGGGCGAGCGGGCGCAGGCCCTCGTGCTTGACCTTCCAGCGGCCGGCCATCTGCTCGATGACGAGCTTGGAGTCCATGCGCACGGCGACCGACGCGCCCTCGCCGCCGAGCCGGAGCGCGGCCGCAAGTCCGGCGATCAGCCCGCGGTATTCTGCGACGTTGTTGGTGGCGACGCCGATCGCCTCGGCGGCCTCGGCCAGCACCTGGCCGTCGGCGGCGTCTTTGACCACCGCGCCGTAGCCGGCCGGCCCCGGGTTGCCGCGCGAGCCGCCGTCCGCCTCGACGATGTAGGCGGTCACAGCCCTGACTCGGCCGTACGCACGAGGATGCGCCGGCATTCCTCGCACCGGAGCACCTCGTCGTGGGGAGCGGCCTTGATCGAGTTCATCTCGGCGATGGACAGCGCCACCTTGCATCCCTGGCACCGCCCGCCGCGCAGCATGGCCGCGCCCACGCCGTACTGCTCCCTGAGCTTCTCGTAGAGCTTCAGCAGGTCGGCCGGGATCTCGGTGGCGACGCCGGAACGGCGGGCCCGGACGTCGGCGGACTCCTTGTCGATCTCCTTCAGCGTGGCGTCCCGACGGTCTTCGGCGGCCGACACGGCGGCGGCCAGCTCGTCGCGCCGCGCGATCAGGTCGCCGACCTTGCTGTCGACGGCCTCGCGGCGTTCCATGATCTCCAGGACGATCTCCTCCAGGTCGCCCTGGCGCTTCTGCAGCGAGGCGATCTCGGACTGGAGGCTCGCCAGGTCGCGCGGCGAGGTCACGGCGCCGGAGTCGAGCCGCTTCTGGTCGCGTTGGGCCCGGGTGCGTACGGCGTCGACGTCGCTCTCCGCCTTGGCCTGCTCGCGCGCGAGGTCGCCGGCCTCGGTCTCGGCCTCGATGACCTGGGTGGCGAGCCGGGCGTATTCCTTGGACCGCGCGTCGATCTCGGCCAGCTCGGGAAGGGTGCGGCGGCGGTGGGCCAGCCGATCAATCACGGAGTCGAGCTCTGCCAGGTCGAGCAGTCTCTTCTGGGCCTCAGGGGCTGCTTTCATGATCAATATCCTCTTGTCCAAGCATCGGTGACCGTGGCGGAGACACGCGTTTCAACGGTAACGCCACTGGCGTGCAGGATGGACGCGGCGCTGTCGAGCCATGGCCACTCGGTCGCCCAGTGAGCGGCGTCGATCAGCGCCGGGCCGCCCGACTCGATGAACTCGCTCGACGGGTGATGCCGCAGGTCGGCGGTGAGGAACACGTCGACGCCCGCGGCGGCGGCCGTGCCGAGGAGGGAGTCGCCGGCTCCCCCGCTGACGGCCACGCGCGTGACGGGGCGGGACAGATCGCCCGCCACGCGGATGCCCCACGACGTGCGGGGCAGGCCCTCCGCGGCCCTGGCCGCGAACTCGCCCAGCGTCGCCGGCTCCGGCAGCTCCCCGACGCGGCCCAGCCCGCGCCAGGGGTCGTCGGGGAACGGCTGGAGCGGCACCAGGTCGCCGGCCAGCCCGACGGCCCTGGCCAGGGCGTCGGACACGCCGGGGTTGGCGACGTCGGCGTTGGTGTGGGCGGTGTAGAGGGCGATGTCGTTCTTGATCAGGGTGTGGATGAGGCGGCCCTTGGGTGTGGTCGCGGCCACGCTGGTGGTGCCCCGCAGGTAGAGGGGATGGTGGACGACGATCAGGTCGGCGCCCCACTCCACGGCCTCCTGCGCCACGGCGGCGACGGGGTCGACCGCGAACAGCACCCGCCGCACCTGTTGGGCCGGGTCGCCGCTGACCAGCCCCACCGCGTCCCACGACTCGGCTCGGGCGGGCGGGTAGGCCGCCTCCAGCACATCGATCACGTCAGTCAACGTCACAGCCACCCGGGAAGACTATCGGCCCGTGGGAGGGCGCCGCGGGGCCTGGCGAGGGGTGTCGGCAGAACGAGGTTCGGCGTAGTGTAAGTGGATCCTGACATGCGGAGGACGGCATGGCACCAAGCGTCGCGATCATCGGAGCGGGATTCGGCGGACTGTGCATGGCGATCCAGCTCGAACGGGCGGGAATCGGGTCGTACACCGTGTTCGAGAAGGCCGACGGGCTCGGAGGCACGTGGCGGGACAACAGTTACCCCGGGGCCGGTTGCGACATTCCATCGCATCTGTACTCGTACTCATTCGAGAAGTACGCGAGCTGGACGCGCCGGTACCCAGAGCAGTCAGAAATCCTCGGATATTTAGAGCATTGCGCTGATAAATACGACGTCAGGCGAAAAATCCGCTTCGGCACCGAAGTCCGTCGAGCCGCCTTCGACGGCTCCCGCTGGCAGCTCACCACCGCCCCCAGAGACGGCGCCGACGAAGCGGAACGCGCGGAGACGTTCGACGTGGTCGTCATGGGCGTAGGCCAGCTCAACCGCCCCCGCCTGCCAGACATCCCCGGAATGTCAGACTTCACCGGCGTCTCCTTCCACTCCGCCCGCTGGAACCACGACCACGACCTCACCGGCCGGCACGTCGCCGTGATCGGGACCGGCTCGTCGGCGGCCCAGTTCATTCCGCGCATCGCCGAGCGGGTCGCCCGCCTGCACGTCTTCCAGCGCACCCCCAACTGGGTGATCCCCAAGCCGGACGCCGCGTTCGGCCCGCTGGCCAGGCTCGCCTTCCACCACGTCCCCGGCCTCCAGCGCGCCTACCGCGAGTGGATCTACCGGTACGCCGAGTCCACCCTCTACCCCGCGCTCGCCCACGGCTGGAGCGCCGGCCTGCTGAGAAGGCGCGCGCTGCGCCACCTCCACGACCAGGTGCCCGACCCGGACCTACGGGCCCGGCTCACGCCCGACTACCCGCCCGGCTGCAAGCGCGTCGTCATCGACAGCAGCTTCTACCCGGCCCTGACCAGGGACAACGTCGAGGTGATCAGCGAGAAGATCGTCAGGATCGCGCCGGGAGGCGTCGAGACCACCGAGGGCCTGCGCGAGGTCGACACCATCGTGTACGCCACCGGTTTCAGGAGCACCGAGTTCCTCTCCCCCATGGACGTCGCCGGCCGCGACGGGCGGTCGCTCCGGGACCAGTGGGCCGGCGGCGCGGAGGCGTACCTGGGCATCTCGATGCCGAACTTCCCCAACCTGTTCCTGCTGTACGGCCCCAACACGAATCTCGGCCACAACTCGATCATCTTCATGATCGAGTGCCAGGTGAACCACATCATGGCCTGCCTGCCGCACCTCGCCCAGCACGGGCCGATGGAGGTGCGGCCCGAGGTGATGGCGGCGTGGCGGGGGCGGCTCGACGCGGCCATGGAGC
>DASUCK010000080.1:0-12912 GCA_036276095.1 Nonomuraea sp.
CAGTCTGCCCGCTCGGCGTGCTCATCGGGGGAATGGGACACGCCGGTGGGGTTCCTGACGAACAACATCCCGGCCGGTACGCCCGCCGCGGCGAGGATGCCCGCGTCGTGCCCCGCCCCGGTCGGCAGGACCGGCGCGGGCGTGCCGCCACCCGCCACCCGGGCCAGCCGGTCCCTGAGGGAGGCGTCGAACGCGACCGTCGGCGTCCACGACTCCTCCCGCACGTCCGCCCCTTCGCCCAGCTCCGCCACCAGGTCGCGGACGTCCCGCGCGGCCGGGCCGCGGCAGTCGAGCCAGGCCGTGACCCGGCCGGGGACGGCGTTGGCGTTGCCCGGCGACAGGCGGGCCTTGCCGACCGTGGCCACCAGCCCGCGCCGCTCCGCGCCCGCACGGGCGGCCAGCACCATGCGGGCGAACGGCAGCATCGGATCGTCGCGGTCGGCCAGCCGGGTCGTGCCCGCGTGGTCGGCCCGGCCGCGGAAGTCGAACCGCCAGCGCCCGTGCGGCCAGATCGCGCTCGCCACCCCCACCGGGCGCCCGTGATCGGCCAGCCCGCGGCCCTGCTCGACGTGCAGCTCCACGAACGTGCCGACGGTGGCCAGCGTCTCGTCGTCCCGCCCGATCCCGTACGGCTTGCGCCCGGCCCTGGTCATGACGTCGGCCAGGGTGTCACCGGCGTCGTCGGTCAGCGCGAGCGCCCGGTCCGGCTGGATCGCGCCGGTGAGCAGGCGCGACCCCATGCACGGCACGCCGAACCTGGCGCCCTCCTCGTCGGTGAAGCAGACGACGCCGACCGGCCTGGCCGGGGTGACGCCGCGGTTCTTCAGGATGTCGAGGGCGGCGAAGGCCGACACGACGCCGAGCGGGCCGTCGTACGCGCCGCCCTGCCGTACGGAGTCGAGGTGGCTGCCGGTCACCACGCCGGGGCGGCCGGACGGGTCACCCCACCAGGCCCACAGGTTGCCGTTGCGGTCTTCGCGCCGGTCGAGGCCACGTCGCGCGGCCTCGCCGGCGAACCACTCCCGTAGCTCCATGTCGGCCTCCGACCAGGCGTCCCTGAGGTAGCCGCCGGTCGCCGGGTCACGTCCGATGTGCGCGAGTGGTTCCAGCATGGCCCCACTGTAGTGAATGGATCCATTCAGCAACCGGCGGGCTCCGTTGGCGAGGCTCGGTTGGCGGGGCCTCAGTACGCGGGGCCTCAGTACGCGGGGCCCAGTACGCGGGGCCCAGTACGCGGGGCTCAGTTCGCGGGGCCGGCGGACGGGCGGAGGGTCAGCTCGGTGAGGTGGGCGTCCGGGCCGGCGTGGACGGCCGCCAGCACGGCCCGCGCCACGCTCTCCGGGCGCAGGTACTTCTCCGGCTCGTACCGGCCGCCCTCGTACCGGCGCACCTCGTGCTGCATGTCGGTGTCCGTGCGGCCGGGGAAGACCGTCGTGACCCGCAGCTCGGGCTCCTCCAGGCGGAGCGCGTCGGCGAACGCCTTGAGCGCGAACTTGCTCGCGGCGTAGGCGGCCCAGTCGGGGTTGGCACGCTGGCCGGAGCCGGAGTTGACGCAGACGACGTGGCCGCGGGCGCGGCGGAGCGCGGGCAGGAGCAGCCGGGTCAGCTCGGCGACGGCGACGACGTTGACCTCCATCGTCGTCCGCCAGACGTCGGCCGGCAGGTCGGCGACGCGGCCGAGGCGGGCGACGCCCGCCGAGTGGACGAGCAGGTCGAGCCGTTCGATCCCGGCGACGTCGGCGGCGGTGACCCGGGTCAGCTCCACCGGCCAGGGCCGAGCGTCGGGCAGGCCCGCGGCCGCCGCGGCGAGCGCGGCTTCGTCCCGCCCGCCCAGGATGACGTGGTGCGTCGGCGCCAGCGCCGCCGCGATGGCCGCGCCGACACCACGCGAGGCGCCGGTGACCAGCGCCGTCGGTCGTTCGCTCATGAGATCACCCTAGTGAGGGTGACCGCTGACGTTCATGGACAAGCGGGAAAAGCAGGAGCTTCTCGCGGCTTTGTATGGCAGGATGGCGCAGCTCACGATGGGCGTGGCGATCCCCGGATCGAGGCCGGCGAACTCCCGTGAAACCTCGTAAGGAGCCTGATGATCATCGAGGCCCGTGATGTAAGGAAGACGTTCACCACCAGGAGCCGCAAGGGCACGCAGACCGTCGAGGCCGTGCGCGGGGTGAGCCTGGAGGTCGAGAAGGGAGAGATCTTCGGGGTGCTCGGCCCCAACGGCGCCGGCAAGACGACCACGATCCGGATACTCGCCACCCTCATCGCCCCCGACTCCGGCACGGCCGTGATCGCCGGCCACGACCTGCTCAAGGAGCCCGCCGAGGTGCGGCGCAGGCTCGGGTACGTCAGCCAGGCCGGCGGCGTCGAGGACATGACCAGCGCCCGCGGCCAGATCATGATGGCCGCCCGGATCCACGCCGTCCCCGACCCGGCCGCCGCGACCGCCGACGTGCTCGACCGGTTCGGCCTGGCCGAGATCGCCGACCGTCCCGGCCGCACGCTGTCCGGCGGCCAGAAGCGGCGCGTGGCCATCGCCATCGGCCTGGTGCACAACCCGCCGCTGCTGTTCCTCGACGAGCCCACGACCGGCCTCGACCCGCAGAACCGGGTCAACCTGTGGGAGCGCATCGAGCAGCTGCGCGAGTCCGGCACGAGCGTCCTGCTCAGCACCCACTATCTCGACGAGGCCGACGCGCTGTGCGACCGGCTGATGATCGTCGACCACGGCCAGGTCGTGGCCGAGGGCACACCCGCGGGGCTCAAACGCGAGGTGTCCGGCGACGTGATCAGGCTCAGGGTCGACGACCCGGCCCGCGCCGCCGAGACGCTGCGGCCGCTCGCCCGCGAGACCCGCATCGACGAGGACGTCCTGCGCGTCTACGTCGACGACGGCGAGCACACGCTGCCGTCGCTGCTGCGGGCGCTGGAGGAGCGGGGCGTCAAGCTGACCTCCATCGCGCTCGACCGCTCCACGCTGGACGACGTCTTCCTGGCCAAGACCGGCCGATCCCTGCGCGACACCGGAGCCGCCGCATGATCCGCCACATAGCCCTGTTCACCGGCTACGAGCTGAAGAAGTCCTTCAGCAACCCCGTCTGGCCGCTGTTCGGCCTCATGCAGCCGGTGCTCTACCTGGTGATGTTCGCGCCGCTGCTCAAGACCATGACGCCCGGCGGCACGACGGTCGACGCCCTGCGCATGTTCACCCCCGCGGCCATGATGATGATCGCGGTCTTCGGGGCGCTGTTCTCCGGCTTCGGCATCATCGCCGACCTGCGCAACGGCTCCCTCGAACGGTACGCCGTCAGCCCCGCCTGGCGGCCGGCCATCGTGCTCGGCCGGGTCGCCAAGGACATGGCCGTGCTGGTGTGCCAGGCGGTGATGGTGCTCATCGTGGCGATCGCGATGGGGGTGCGCATCGGCGCCGTCGAGCTGCTGCTCATGCTGCTCCTCATGGCCGCGACCGGGCTGTTCGCCTCCGGGCTGTCGCAGGGGCTCGCGCTGACCGTACGCGACGAGAACGGCATGTCGCAGACGCTCAACCTGTTCATGCTGCCGATCATGCTGCTCGCCGGGCTGTTCGTGCCGATCTCGTTCGCGCCCGAGTGGATGCGGACCATCGCGCCGGCCAACCCGCTCTACCACGCGGTCGAGGCCGGGCGGGCGCTGTTCGCCGGGCAGCTGTCGGACCCGTCGATCCCGATCGCGTTCGCGGTGTTCATCGTGCTCGCGGTGCTCACCACGATCTGGTCGATGCGGTCGCTAAGCAAGATCGCCGGTTAGGAACGTGCCCGACTCGTCGGTCATGCGTTCGTACTCCTCCAGGCGGGCCCGCGTACGCAGCGGCGCCGCGTCGGCCATGGCCTCCACCAGGGCCATCGCCAAGGCCAGCGGCGCCGCGTGGGAGTCGAACACGAGCCGGTCGCCGACGGGGGCGTCCAGCACCACCTCGGCGGCCGGGAAGCCGGGGCGGTCGGTGATGGCGGCCACCCTGAGGCCGAGCTTGCCCGCGTACTCCAGGGCCTGCACCACCTCCGTGGGGTAACGCGGCAGCACCACGGCCACCAGCCACTCCGCGCCCGCCCGGCGGGCCGCGTGCAGGCCGTCCAGCAGCTCGGACCCGCCGTGCGTGAGCAGCCGCACGTCGGGATGGATCCGGCGGGCGTAGTAGGCGAACGTCGTGGCCAGGCCGCCCGAGACGCGCAGCCCGAGCACCGGCAGCGGCTCGGTGGCGGCCAGCTGCTCCCCCAGCTCCTTCAGCGGGAAAGCCGCAAGCCGCTCCCTGACCGTCACCAGGTTCCGGATCTCACCGTCGACGGCCCCCCGCAACACGCTCTCCTGCGGCTCCACGACCTCCGACCCGCCCATCACGAGCGGCCGCAACGCCTGCCGCAACTCCGGATAGCCGGCGAACCCGAGCACCATGGCGAACCTGGTCACCGACGGCTGGCTGACCCCCGCCCGCTCGGCCAGCTCCACGCTGGACAGGAAGATCGCCTCATCGAGATGCTCGCTGAGATAGTGCGCGATCCTCCGCTGCACCGGCGAAAGCCTCCGGCCGTCCAGCAGCACACCCAGCCCACCGCGATATCCGTCCGCCACGCCACCTCCAACGCTCCGCCCCCGCCGTTCTCATCCCACCCCCGCCGCGCCGCGTCGGTGGGTCACGTCTCGCGCATCGGGATGCGGATGCCGCGGGTGGTGGCGATGTCGGCGGCCTGGTCGTAGCCGGCGTCGACATGACGCATGACGCCGGTGCCGGGGTCGTTGGTGAGGACGCGGTTCAGCTTTTCGCGGCCCAGGGCGGTGCCGTCGGCGACGGTGACCTGGCCGGCGTGGATGGAGCGCCCGATGCCGACGCCCCCGCCGTGGTGGATGGACACCCAGGCGGCCCCGGAGGCGGTGTTGAGCAGGGCGTTCAGCAGCGGCCAGTCGGCGATCGCGTCGGAGCCGTCGGCCATGGCCTCGGTCTCCCGGTACGGTGACGCGACCGACCCGCTGTCGAGATGGTCGCGCCCGATGACGACCGGCGCCCGCAGCTCCCCGGAGGCCACCATGTCGTTGAAGCGCTCGCCGGCGATGTTCCGCTCGCCGTAGCCGAGCCAGCAGATCCGCGCCGGCAGCCCCTGGAAGTGCACCTTCTCCCCGGCTTTGCGGATCCAGCGGGCGAGCGCCTCGTTCTCGGGGAACAGTTCGAGGATCGCCCGGTCGGTGGCGGCGATGTCGGCGGGGTCGCCGCTCAGCGCCGCCCACCGGAACGGCCCCTTGCCTTCGCAGAACAGCGGCCGGATGTAGGCGGGCACGAACCCGGGGAAGTCGAACGCCCGCGCGTACCCGGCCAGCCGCGCCTCCCCGCGGATGGAGTTGCCGTAGTCGAACACCTCGGCTCCGGCGTCCTGGAATCCGACCATGGCTTCCACGTGCCGGGCCATGGACGTGCGCGCCCGTTCGGTGAACCCGGCGGGATCCTTGTCCCGTTCCTCGGCCATGTCCTCGAAGGCGACCCCGAGCGGGAGGTACATCAGGGGGTCGTGCGCCGAGGTCTGGTCGGTGACGACGTCGATCTCGGCCCCGCGGGCGAGCAGCGCGGGCACGATCTCGGCCGCGTTGCCGACGAGCCCGATGGACAGGGCGCGGCGGGCGTCCCGCGCCTCGTACGCCAGCCGCAGCGCCTCCTCCACGGAGGTCGCCTCCACGTCGAGGTAACGGTGGGAGATGCGGCGGGCGACCGAGCGCGGGTCGCAGTCGACGCAGATGGCCACACCGCCGTTCATGGTGACGGCCAGCGGCTGGGCGCCGCCCATGCCGCCGAGCCCGGCGGTGAGCGTGATCGTGCCGGCCAGCGACCCGCCGAACCGTTTGGCGGCCACGGCCGCGAACGTCTCGTACGTGCCCTGGAGGATGCCCTGCGTGCCGATGTAGATCCACGACCCGGCGGTCATCTGGCCGTACATGGTGAGCCCGGCCGCCTCCAGCTTCCTGAACTCCTCCCAGGAGGCCCAGTCGGGTACCAGGTTGGAGTTGGCGATGAGCACCCGGGGCGCCCACTCGTGGGTGCGGAACACGCCCACGGGACGCCCGGACTGCACCAGGAGGGTCTCGTCGCCGTCGAGCGTGGTGAGGGTCCTGACCAGCGCGTCGAAGGAGGCCCAGTCGCGGGCCGCCTTGCCGGAGCCGCCGTACACGACCAGCTGCTCGGGATGCTCGGCGACCTCGGGGTCCAGGTTGTTCTGGAGCATCCGGAGCGCGGCCTCCTGCGGCCACCCCTTGGCGGTGAGCGTCGTGCCTCGCGGCGCGCGCACGCTGCGGCCCATCGTGACCCTCCTGAATGAAGGCATTCATCTATGTCACCCGCAGACTACAACGGCCCCAGCGAGCCCGGCATGGACGGCCAGGTGGCGAAACCGCACCTCGTTCGCGGGGCCGCGGGCTAGCCCACGAGGAACTGGGTGGCGGCGAGCTCGCGGTAGAGGTCGTCCGCGCCGACCAGTTCGTCGTGCGACCCGACCGCCCGTACGCCACCCGCCTCCATGACCACGATCCGGTCGGCGTTCGTGACGGTGGACAGGCGGTGGGCGATGACCAGCACGGTCGTCTCCTGGGCGACCTCGGCGATGACCTCGCGCAGCCGCAGCTCGTTGACCGCGTCAAGCTGCGAGGTGGCCTCGTCGAGCAGCAGCAGCCGGGGCCTGCGCAGTAAGGCGCGGGCGATGGCGACGCGCTGGCGCTCGCCGCCGGACAGCAGCACGCCGCGGTGGCCGACCGCGGTGTCCAGCCCTTCGGGGAGGCGTCCGACCAGGTCGTCGAGGCGGGTGCGGGCGACGGCGCGGCGCAGTTCGTCCTCGGTGGCGTCCTGGGCGGCGAAGAGCAGGTTCTCGCGGAGCGTGCCGGCCAGTACGGGGGCGTCCTGCTCGACGTACCCGAGGGCGGCGCGCAGCTCGCCGAGCGGCCAGTCGCGGATGTCGCGCCCGCCGATCGTGATCGTCCCGCCCTGGTGGTCGTAGAAGCGCTCGATCAGGCCGAACACCGTGGACTTGCCCGCCCCCGACGGTCCCACCAGCGCGGTCAGGCCGCCGGGCGGCACCTCGAAGGTGACCCCGGCGTGCACGAGCGGCCGGTCCTCGCCGTACCGGAACACGACGTCCTCGAACGTCACCCCGACCGGCTCGTCGGCGGCGTGATCGGCGGCATGAGCGGCGGCATGGTCGTCGGCGGCATGGTCGTCGGCGGCGGTCTCGGCGGTCTCGGCGGGCAGCTCCTCGATCTCCTTGATCCGCTTCATCGCGGCCAGGCCCTGCTGGAGCTGCACGCCGCCCTGGACGAGCTGCCCGATCGGCGGCACCAGGTAGAACAGGTACAGCAGGAACGCGATCAGCGACGACACCTCCAGCGTGCCGGCCGCCGCCCTGGCCCCGCCGACGGCCAGCACGCACAGGAACGCCAGCTGCACCGCCATCCACGTCGCCACTCCGGCCAGCGACGTCCATCCGGCGACCTGCAGCCCCCGGTCGCGGGCCCGTTCCGCGGCCGCGCCGACCACGGCGATCTCCCGCTCCTCCGCGCCGCTCGCTTTGACCGTCCGGTACGCCTGCAACGCCCGGTCGAGCACGGCCCCCATCTCGCCCACGGCCTCCTGGGCCTGCGACTGCGCCCGCTGGATCTTCGGCATGACGAGCGTGACGAGGCCGCCGATCACCACGACCACGAGCAGGGTGACCAGCAGCAGCACGCCGTCCATGGCGGCCATCATGACGATGGCCCCGACCAGCATGAACGCCGCGCTGACCGACTCGACGATGCCGTTGGTCAGCACCGCGCGCAGCAGGGTCGTGTCACCGGTCACCCGCGACAGCAGGTCGCCGGGTTTGAGCCGGTCCACGTCGGCGACCTTCAGCCGCAGCATCCGGTCGACGAGCTTGCGCCGGGCGCCGAGCACGATGCCCTCGCCGGTGCGCTCCATGAGATAGCTGCCGGCCGCCGAGACGGCCGCGCCGACCAGCACGGCGGCCGTCAGCCCGAGCAGCGGCCCGGCCATGGACCCGTTACCGCCGAACGCGTCCACGACGTACTTGGCCAGCAGCGGCATCGCGAGCCCCGCCACCGAGCCGATCAAGCCCAGCAGCCCGCCCAGGAAAAGGATCTTCCGGTGCGGGCGGACGTAGGCGAGTAGCTCCTTGACCACCGCATCCCCCTTCATGCCATGTCTCGACATGTCTGCAACGAACGAGATCGCGCGATCAGCAGCGCGAATACAGGGTCAACCTAAATTGACGACCCAGGTATGTCAACCTTGGTTGACTCTCCTCCTTGAGGAGGAGGTGACATCCGGAAGCGACCCACGGACGAATAGGGCGTCGAGGAACCCGGCCGGAACCTCGTACCAACCGACCAGCACCTCCGAAAGGACCCGAACATGGAGCTCCGGATCAACCGGCGCGCTCTAGTCGGAATTGGCCTCGCCGCAGCGGTCGCCGCGTCGTCGTTGGCCGTGCTCCGTACCGACTCCGGCACCGCTTCCTCGCACCGCGAGGCCCCGATGATCGCGGGTGACCCGCGTAACGACAACACCGACGTGTACGCGTTCGTGAGCCCCGACCAGGCCGGCACGGTGACGCTGCTGGCCAACTGGATCCCGTTCCAGGAGCCCAACGGCGGCCCGAACTTCTACACGTTCGACACGAGGTCGCGCTACAACATCAAGATCGACAACAACGGGGACGCCAAGCCCGACGTCACGTACCAGTGGACGTTCAAGGACGACGACAGGCGCGGCACCACCACGTTCCTGTACAACAACGGGCCCGTCACCTCGCTGAACGACCCCAACCTGCTCTACCGCCAGCGCTACACGCTCAAGCGGATCACCCCGCGCGGCACCCGCACGCTGATCTCGGACGGCGTCGTCGCGCCGAGCAACGTCGGCCCCGCCTCCATGCCCGACTACGCCACCCTGCGCGACCAGGCCACCAGGAGCCTGCCGGGCGGCGGCAAGACGTTCGCCGGCCAGTCCGACGAGGCGTTCTTCCTGGACCTGCGGGTCTTCGACCTGCTGTACGGCGGCGACCTGTCCGAGGTCGGCCAGGACACCACCAGGGGCTACAACGTCAACACGCTGGCCGTGCAGGTCCCCCAGGCGGACGTGGCCGCCAAGGGCGACCCCAGGCGGAACCCGGTGATCGGCGTCTGGTCCACCACCGACAAGTTCAACGGCGACAAGTGGGTCCAGGTCTCGCGCCTCGGCAACCCGCTCGTCAACGAGGTCGTCGCGCCCGCCGGGCTCAAGGACGCCTTCAACGCGCTGCCCCCGGAGCAGGACGCCGACGTGGCCGCGCTGGTCAAGCGGGTCACCGACCCGGAGGTCGCCCGGCTGCTAGAGGCCATCTACGGCATCAAGGCGCCGGCGACCCCGCGTAACGACCTGGTGGAGATCTTCCTGACCGGCATCGCCAAGCAGAACGGCCCGATCAAGGCCGACCTGAACTCGCAGGCGCTCAACAAGGACGCGGCCCGGCTGCGGCCCTCGGAGATGCTGCGGCTCAACATGTCGGTCCCGCCGGCGAAGGACCCCAACCGGCTCGGCGTGCTCGGCGGCGACCTGCAGGGCTTCCCGAACGGCCGCCGGCTCGCCGACGACGTCGTGGACATCGAACTGCAGGCCGTGGCGGGCGCCGCGCTGTCCGGCAAGCTCGTGCCCGGCCTGACCGACAAGGTGGACATGAACGACAAGCCGTTCCTGGCGACGTTCCCGTACATCCCGCTGCCCGGCAACGTCGCCGTGAACCAGCGCTGATCTCCGGCCGGCCGGCACACTCTCCGACCGGCCGGTCCTCCCCGGGCGGCAGACCCTCGTCTCCCGTCGTCTGCCGCCCTGGGCCGGCCGGCCGTGTTCCCCGTCGCGGCCGGCCGGCCCCCTCGTCAAGCTCTGGAGCCATCCGCCATGCGCACCCTCGCCACCTTCGCCGGACTCGCCCTCGTCGTGGCGACGTTCTTCACGATCGCCCTCTCCGCCGCGCCGCCCGAGCGGCCGGTCTCGGCCGCCCCGGCGGCCGCCGAGACCCTGCAGGAACGGCTCAAGCGCCTGCCCGGCGACTACCGCGCCTGGGCCGAGCTCGCCACCCAGTACGTGGACCTGGCCAGGGTCACCGGCGACCCCTCGTACTACACCCGGGCGGAAGGCGCCCTCGGCACCGCCGCCAGGCTGCGGGCCGACGACGACGCGGTGCTCGCCGGGCAGGCCGCGCTGGCCGCCGGCCGGCACGAGTTCGCCGACGCGGTACGCCTGGCCGAGCGGGCGGTCGCGGCCAACCCGCACTCGGCGGCCGCCCACGGCGTGCTGGCCGACGCCAGGACGCAGCTCGGCGACCTGCGCGGGGCCGAGCGGGCGGTGGCCAGGATGGTGGACCTGCGGCCGGGCGTGGCGGCGTTCGCGCGGGCGTCGTACGCGGCCGAGCTGCGCGGCGACGTCGGCCGCGCCCGCCGGTACCTGGAGTACGCCCACCAGGACGCCTGGCTCCCGGCCGACCTCGCCTACGCCCGCTACTACCTGGGCGAGCTGGCCCTCCACTCCGGCGACCTGGACACCGCCCGAACCTGGTACGCCAAGGCGCTCCAGGCCTACCCCGCCCACACCCCCGCCCTCGCCGGCCAGGCCAGGGCGGCGGCGCTCGACGGCCGCCTGGCCGAGGCCCTCGACCTCTACGAGAAGGTCGTCGAACGGCTCCCGCTGCCGCAGTACCTCGTCGAGCGGGGCGAGGTCATGGTCAAGGCCGGCCGGACGCCCGACTGGACGCTGCTCAAGGCGCAGTGGGCGCTGTCCGCGGGCGCGGGCGTGCGCGACGACCTGACCCGGGCCGAGTTCGAGTCCGACCACGGCGACCCGGCGGCGGCCGTCGGGCACGCCAGGGCCGAGCTCGCCCGCACCCCGGGAAACCTCGTCGCCAACGACGCCATGGCCTGGGCGCTGTACAAGGCGGGCGAACCCGCCGAGGCACTGCCGTACGCGAGGAAGGCCACCTCGACCGGCTGGCGGCACCCGCTGTTCGCCTACCACCGCGCCACGATCGAGCGGGCCCTCGGCCGGCCGGCGCGCATCGACCCCCGTTTCGACCCGTCCCTGCCCGCTCTGGCGAGGTTCTCATGAAAGCGCGCCCGGCCGCCCTGCCGACCATCCTGCTCTCCACCCGGCTGACCACCCGGCTGACCACACTGCTGGCGACGCTGCTGGCCACAATGCTGGCGACGCTGCTCGCCGCGGCCCTGGGGGCGAGCCCCGCGCAGGCGCACCCGCTCGGCAGGTTCACCGTCAACCACTACAACGGCTTGCGGATCACGCCCGCGGAGGTGCGCAACCTCGCCGTCGTCGACCTGGCCGAACTGCCCACGCTGCAGGCCAGACCGCAGGTGGACGCCGGGTACGCGGCCCGCCGGTGCGCCGAGCTGGCCGCCGCGCAACGGCTCCTGGTGGCCGGTGCGGCGGTGCCGTGGCGGGTCGCCGAGGCCGGGTTCGCGTACGCGCCCGGCGAGGGCGGCCTCCAGACCAGCCGCCTGACCTGCCGGCTCGCGGCCGCGGTCCGCGCCTCGGGGACGGTCACCTTCACCGACGGGTTCGAGCAGGACCGGATCGGCTGGCGCGAGATCACCGCCACCGGCGACGGCGTACGCCTGACCGGTTCCTCGGTCCCCGCCACCAGCGTCAGCCGGGAACTCCTGGCCTACCCCGGCGACCTGCTGACCGCCCCCCTCGACCAGCGCACCGCCACGCTGACCGTGTCCCCCTCGCCGTCCCCCTGGGCCCCGCCCGGCTCCGGCGGCTCGGGGAACGGTGGCGAGGGGGACGGCGGACTTGCCGGGTCCGGGGGGTCGGGGATCGAGATCGGGGGGCCGGTCGGTGACGCGCTGGCCGCCCTGGACCGCACGTTCACGCGCCTGATCGGCTCGGACTCCCTGACGGTGCCGCTCGGGCTGCTAGCCGTCGGCCTGGCCGTGGTGCTGGGCGCCGGTCACGCTCTGATCCCCGGACACGGAAAGACGATCATGGCCGCGTACCTGGCCGGTCGCCGTGGCCGGCCGCGCGACGCGATCGTGGTCGGCGCGACGGTGACGGCCACCCACACGGCGGGCGTGCTCGTGGTGGGGCTCCTGCTGACGGTGTTCACGACCTTGGCCGGCGAGTCGGTGCTGGGCTGGCTCGGCGTGGCCAGCGGCGCCCTGATCGCCGCCATCGGCCTGCGCCTCCTCCTGAACACCCGCCGCAACCCGCACCACGGCCACGGCCACGGCCACGGCCATGGGCACGGGCACGGGCACCCTGCGGAGGGCGGTGGCGGTGGCAGGCGCGGCGGGCTGGTGGGGCTCGGCGTCGCGGGCGGGCTCGTCCCCAGCCCGTCGGCGCTGATCGTGCTCCTCGGCGCCATCGCGCTGGGCCGCACGTGGTTCGGCGTCGCGCTGGTGACCGCCTACGGGATCGGCATGGCGGCGACCCTCACCGTCACGGGCCTGCTGCTGGTGACGCTCGTGGACCGCCTGGAGCGCCGCGCCTCGGCCGGTCGCCGCCTGGCCGCCCGCCTGTCGAGCCTGGCCCCGGTGGGAACGGCCGCGATGGTGGTCGTCCTGGGCACGGGCCTGGCCCTCCGCTCGGTGGCGGCCCTGTAGGGGGAACGCGGGGGACGCGGGAGGATCAGTCGATCTCGGGTACGTCGCCGGCGTCGAAGTCGACGTCGCCGTCGTCGGCCCTGCGCAGCTTGATGTCCACCACCCAGTCCTGGACGAACCGGCGGATCTCCTTGACCTGCCCGTCGCCCGCGCCATGGGCCGCGAACGCGTCGTCATCCATGAGCTCGGCGTATTCGAGGCGGGCGAGGAGCTCGTGCACCGAGAAGCTTTCGTGGTGCACGGCGGCGAGGTGTTCGA
>DASUCK010000081.1:0-22462 GCA_036276095.1 Nonomuraea sp.
GAATATCTGGATCTGGATGCCGGGGCCGACTTCGACTCCAAGATCGTCGTCAAGGTCAACGCCGCCGAGCTGGCCCGCAGGGAGCTCGCCGCGCCACGCTGGCGCGGCCACCACATCGCCATGGGCACCAACGTCGACTGCTACCAGCGCGCCGAGGGCCGCTACCGCCTGATGCGCGGCATCCTGGCCGCGCTGCGCGACACCGCCACCCCGTTCTCGATCCTCACCAAGGGCACCCTCATCCTGCGCGACCTCGACCTGCTCACCGAGGCCGCCGAGGTGACCGAGGTGGGCGCCAACGTCTCGGTCGGGTTCGTCGACCCCGACATGTGGCGGGCGGTGGAGCCTGGCACGCCCGATCCGCGCCGGCGGCTGGAGGTCTGCGCGAAGCTCAACGACGACGGCATCGCGTGCGGCGTCCTGATGGCCCCGGTTCTCCCCTACCTCACCGACTCGCCCGACCAACTGGCCCGCACGGTGAAGGAGATCGCCGACGCCGGCGCCACCCACGTCTCACCCATCGTCCTCCACCTGCGGCCCGGGGCCCGCGAATGGTGGCTCGCCTGGCTGTCCCGCGAACATCCCCGCCTGGTCCCGCGCTACCTGGAGCTGTACGGCCGCGGCGCCTACGCCCCCCAGCACTACCAGCACCACATCACCGCCCAGATCAGCGACCTGGCCACCCGCTTCGGCGTAGGCCGCGCCACCCCGGCCACGGCCCGCCGCCTCCCACCCCGGCCCCCTCCCCCACCCCCGTCCCCCGAACAACTCCGTCTCCTCTAAGCCCACGACCTGCGGATACGGGATCCCGCGCCTGGGCGCGGCCCCTCCGGCGGGGTCCGCCGGGAGGGTCAGCGAGCAGGCAGACGGGCGCACCGTGCCGCAGCTCAGCCATGTGCCCGCGTCGTCGAACCCACCCTTGCCCACGCCACCTCGCCCGATCCGCCTCCTACCGCGGCGGCGGGGCTGGGGCTGCGGGCGGGACCTGCGGCCTGGGTCGGGGTTTGGCAGGGCGTCGGGTGGCACGAGCACGGGGCTGACCTGAAATCAGCGGTCGCCATCGCCCTGCTCTCGAAGCCAGGCGTGGCCAAGGGTGATGGGTGGCGGGTCGCCGGTAAATCGGTGGGCTGGGACCTTGCGAGGTGGGAGGATGGGCGGCGTTCTGTTGGCTGATGTTCAGGAGTCTGTGATGCGAGGCGGTCCCGGAATCTCCCAGCGCCCCATTGGCACGAGAGTTCTCGAGGGCTCCTTCACCCATGCAGATTCTGAACATCGGCATCCTCGCGCACGTGGATGCGGGCAAGACCAGCCTCACTGAGCGGCTGCTGTTCGAGACGGGGGTCATCCGGCGGCCGGGCAGCGTCGACGAGGGCGACACCCAGACCGACACCGGGGAGATCGAGCGGCGCCGCGGCATCACCATCCGGGCCGCCGTGGCGTCGTTCGCGCTGGGCGGATTGCGGGTCAATCTGGTGGACACGCCGGGTCACGCGGACTTCGTGGCGGAGGTCGAGCGGGCGCTCGGGGTGCTCGACGGCGCCGTGCTGGTGTTGTCGGCCGTCGAGGGCGTGCAGCCGCACACGCGGGTCCTGATGCGGACCCTGCGCAAGCTGCGCCTGCCCACGGTGATCTTCGTGAACAAGATCGACCGGATGGGCGCCAGGGAGCGGGAGGTGCTGGCCGACGTCCGGCGGCGGCTCTCGCCGTGCGCTGTGGCGCTCAACGGCGTGCGGGGCATCGGCCGGCCGTCGGCCGCCACGCGCGGCCTTACGCCCGAAGGCGTCCAGGAGGCGGCCGAAGTGCTGGCCGAGCACGACGACGGGCTGCTGGAACTGCTCGTCGAGGGGAAGACCCCCGGCTTGGCGCAGGTGCGCGCGGCGCTGGCCCGGCAGTGCGCCGACGGCGTGGCCCACCCGGTCCTGTACGGTTCCGCGATCACGGGCCAGGGCGTCCCCGACCTGCTGGACGCCATCGGCACCCTGCTGCCGGCCGTCCGGCGGCCCGACGATCCCGCCGCGGCGGCGGACGCGGCGCGGGCGACCGTGTTCGCGATCGAGCGGGCGCCGTCCGGCGAGAAGGTGGCCTACCTGCGGGTCCGGGCGGGCGCGCTCCGCCCCCGTGAGCCGCTGACGTTCCACGGGGACGGCCGGGCCTACGAGGGCCGGTTGACGGCGCTGGCCGTCGCGGGCGCGCCGGAGCGGCGGCAGGCCGTGACCGGCGACATCGTCAAGGTGTGGGGCGTGCCGGAGATCCGCGTCGGCGACCACGTGGGAGAGCCGGCCACTGACGCCGCCCGGACGCGGCACTTTAGCCCGCCGAGCCTGGAGACGGTCGTCCGGCCGCGCGTCCCGGGCGAGGAGCCCCGCCTGCACGCCGCCCTGCTGACGCTGGCCGAGCAGGACCCGCTGATCGACACCCGCACGGTGGCCGGCGGCCGGACGTCGGTCCTGCTGTACGGCGAGGTGCAGAAGGAGGTCATCGCCGAGACCCTGGCCAGGGAGTTCGGGGTGGAGGCGGTGTTCGAGCCGAGCCGCCCGCTCTACTTCGAGCGCCCGTCGGGCACCGGGGAGGCGGTCGAGGAGATCCGGCGTCACGGCCGCAACGCGTTCATGGCGACGGTCGGGCTGCGGGTGGAGCCGGGCACGGGGGTCACGTACCGGCTGGAGGTCGATCTGGGGTCGCTGCCGCTGGCCTTCCACCGGGCGATCGAGGAGAGCGTGCGGCTGGCGTTGCGCGAGGGCCCGTACGGGTGGCCGGTCACCGATGTGGCGGTGACGCTCGTCCGTACCGGTTACAGCGCTCCGATCACCGTGGCGGCCGACTTTCGGGGGCGTACGCCGATCGTGCTCATGGAGGCGCTGCGCCGGGCGGGGACCACGGTGTACGAGCCGTGCCACCGGTTCGAGGCAGAACTCCCGCTGGAGGCGTTCGGGCCGGTCACCGCCGCGCTGGCGGCGTTGGGCGGCGAACTGGAGGAGGCGGACCGGCGCGGTGACACGTGGGTGATCGGTGGGGAGATCCCGGCGGCGCGGGTGCACGAGTTCGAGCAGCGGCTGCCGGGGCTGTCGCACGGTGAAGGGGCGTGGTGGTCGGAGCCGTCCGGTGACCGGCCGCTCCGGGAGGCACCGGGGATGTCCGATCATGCGCTGCGCGACCGGCCCGTCCAAATAGCCGAGAAACGACCGACTCGCCCGATAAAGCCGTGAGATCACCGACCCACCACATGAGCCACACGATAGGCGGTATGTCGGATTTCTGGATTAGATGGGTATTAACGACCCTGGTGCACCATCAAGTGCACCTCGTCCGTTACAGGGGGGATTCCCATGGCTGACACGAAGAAGAAACCCACCGCCAAGTCCGGCAAGTCGAAGAAGGAGTCGATCAAGAGCAGCCGGCAGGCCAAGGAAACGAAGCGGGAGAGCAGGAAGACCTCGGACGAGGGCTGACCTGCGGCCGGCGGGCGGGCGCCGGCCCGCCCGCCCCCTGAACCCCCGGTGGAGCTACCGACATGTCGGCCTACCTGCGATTCCCCGCCGTCTTCCAGGATGTCGTCGTCTTCGCCGCCGAGGACGACCTGTGGATGGTCTCCGCCCAGGGCGGACGGGCCTTCCGGCTGACCGCGGGACTCGCCGAGGCGGGATATCCGCGGATCTCGCCGCGCGGCGACCAGCTGGCGTTCGTCGGCCGCGAGGAGGGCCCGGAGGAGGTGTACGTCATGCCGGCCGGCGGCGGCGCCGCCCGCCGCGTGACCTTCCACGGCGCCCGCTGCACGGTGACAGGCTGGGACCCCGAGGGCCGCATCCTTTACGCCAGCGACCAGGCGCAGCCGTTCGAGGGCCGCATGTGGCTGCACCGCGTGGCGCCGGGCGGGGTGCCCGAGCGGCTGCCGTACGGACCGGCGAACTCGATCGCGTACGGCCCGGGCGGCATGATCGTGCTCGGCCGCAACACCGCCGACCCGGCCCGGTGGAAGCGGTACCGCGGCGGCACGGTCGGCGACCTGTGGATCGACCCGGCGGGCGAGGGCGAGTTCCGTAGGCTGATCCGGCTGCCCGGCAACCTGGCCTCGCCGTGCTGGAGCGGCGGGCGGGTGTGCTTCATCTCCGACCACGAAGGCGTCGGCAACGTCTACTCGTGCGCGCCCGACGGCGGCGACCTGCGCAAGCTCACCCACCACGAGGACTACTACGCGCGCAACCTGTCCGGCGACGGGCACCGGCTGGTCTACCACGCGGGCGCGGACCTGTACCTGCTGGACCCCGGCGAGCGGCCGCGCCGGCTGGAGGTGCGGCTGGCCAGCTCGCGCACGCAGCGCAACCGCAGGTTCGTCGCGGCGGCCGACTACCTCGACAGCGCCACGCTCAGCCCGGACGGCAGCGCGCTGGCGATCACGGCGCGCGGGAAGGCGTACGCGATGGCCGGCTGGGAGGGCCCGGTACGCCAGCACGGCGTGCCCGACGGCGTCCGCTACCGGTTCCTGACCTGGCTCAACGACGGGGTCCGGCTCATCGCGGCGGCCAGCGACGACGCCGGCGAGGAGCGGCTGGTGATCCTGGAGGGCTGCCAGGGCGGCCCCGGCACGGAGGTGGCGCTGCTCGGCCGGGTCAACGCCCTCGTCCCCGACCCAGCCCACGACCGGGTGGCGGTCGTCAACCACCGCCACGAGCTGCACCTGCTCGACCTGGCCACCGGCCGCGCCGACCTGGTCGAGGCCAACCCGCACGGCTCCCCCTGCGACCCGGCCTGGTCGCCCGACGGGCAGTGGCTGGCCTACGCCTCGCCGCTCAACCCGCAGACCACCGCGATCCGGCTGCACCACCCGGACAGCGGGCTGACCGCGCAGGCGACGGAGCCGGTGCTGGTGGACTCGATGCCGGCCTTCGATCCGCGGGGCCGCTACCTGTACTTCATCGGCCAGCGCGCCTTCTCCCCCGTCTACGACCAGCTCCAGTTCGACCTGGGCTTCCCGCTGGGCACCCGGCCGTACGCGGTGGCGCTGCGCGCAGACGTGCCCGACCCGTTCGTGCCGGAGCAGCGCCCGCTGGAGACCAAGGACGACGAGGAGGAGCAGGAGCCGGAGCCGCTGCGCGTGGACGTCTACGGGCTGGCCCGCCGCGTCACAGCGTTCCCGCTGCCCGAGGGCCGCTACGAGCGCGTGGCCGGCCTGCCGAGGGGCAAGGCGCTGATCCTGGCCAGCCACACCGAGGGCGAGAACACCCTGCACCTGTACGACTTCGCCACCGGCGAGAAGGAGACGTTCGCCGACGGCGTCGCGGACTTCGAGCTGGGCCGCGACCACAGGACGCTGCTGTACCGAGCCGGGTCGCGGCTGCGCGTGGTGAAGGCCGGCGAGCCGCCGGGCGGAGACGACGAGCCGGGGCGGGAGAGCGGCTGGATCGACCTGTCGCGGATCAAGGTGTCGGTGCGGCCGGAGGCGGAGTGGCGGCAGATGTTCCGGGAGGCGTGGCGGCTGCAGCGGGAGAACTTCTGGGCCGAGGACATGGCCGGGGTGGACTGGCCGGCCGTCTACGACCGCTACCTGCCTCTGGTGGACCGGGTGACGACCCGCGGCGAGTTCTCCGACCTGCTGTGGGAGCTGCACGGCGAGCTGGCCACCAGCCACGCCTTCGAGAGCGGCGGCGAGTACCGTCCCGGCCCCGAGTACGCACAGGGCAAGCTGGGCGTGGACTGGGAGTACCGCGACGGCGTCTACCACATCCGCGCCATCGTGAGCGGCGACCCGTGGGATCCGGAGGCGACCTCGCCGCTCAACCGGCTCGGCCTCGACGTACGCCCGGGTGACGCCGTCCTCGCGATCGACGGCGCGCCCATCGGGACGGCCGCCACCCCGGACGAGCGCCTGGTCAACCAGGCCGGCGAGGAGGTCGCGCTGACCCTGCGGCGCGGCGAGCGGGTGTTCACGGTGACCGTGCGGGCGCTGGCCGACGAGCAGCCGGCCCGCTACCGCGACTGGGTCAACCTCAACCGCGCGCTGTGCCACCAGCGGTCCGGCGGCCGGGTCGGCTACCTGCACGTCCCCGACATGGGGCCGGACGGGTTCGGCGAGTTCCACCGGGGCTTCCTGGCCGAGTACGACCGGCAGGCGCTCGTCGTGGACGTGCGTTTCAACGGCGGCGGGCACGTCTCGGCCCTGCTGCTGGAGAAGCTGGCCAGGCGGCGGCTCGGGTACGACTACCCGCGGTGGGGGGCGGCGGAGCCGTACCCGCCGGAGTCGCCGCGCGGGCCGCTGGTGGCGATCACGAACGAGTGGGCGGGCTCCGACGGCGACATCTTCAGCCACACGTTCAAGGTGCTGAAGCTGGGGCCGCTGGTGGGCAGGCGGACGTGGGGCGGGGTCATCGGGATCTGGCCGCGGCACCGGCTGGCCGACGGCACGGTGACGACGCAGCCGGAGTTCTCCTTCGCCTTCGACGACGTCGGCTGGCAGGTGGAGAACTACGGCACCGATCCCGACATCGAGGTCGACATCACCCCGCAGGACTACGCCAGGGGCGTGGACACGCAGCTGGAGCGGGCCGTCGCCGTCGCGCTCGACCTGCTGTCCGAACGTCCGCCGCACACGCCCGACCCCCGGCACAGGCCGCGCATGCAACCTTGAGCATCTTTCCAGCGTCTAACGATCATAGGTGAGGAAAGCGCACAGGGGATGAACAGTGCACCTCGCCGACGCGAGACGAAGGGCCGGCGGAATGGAGCATCGCTCCCGCGCCGGCCGCGTGTGTTGTTGACTTCTCGTCCTTGAAGGGGGACCTGGCAAGTGCGCGCACTGGCACGCAAGGGCAAGTCGGCCGTGGTCCGGCTGTATCGGGGGTACAACCGGCGCAGGGCCCGGCAGGCGCCGCCGCCCTCCACGCGGCAGGTCCGGATCCTGCTGCTGCACGCGTACGGGATGGGAGGCACCATCCGGACCGTGTTCAACCTGGCGAGCTACCTCGCCAGGGAGCACGACGTCGAGATCGTCAGCGTCCTGAAGGAGGCCGAGGAGCCGTTCTTCCCGATCGACCCGCGGGTGCGTTTCCGCTTCCTCGACGACCGGCTCAACCCCGGCGCCGACCCGCTGCGGGCGATGCTGTCGAAGCTGCCGAGCCGGCTGATCCCCAAGGAGGAGTCGGCCTACCACCGCTTCACCCTGTGGACCGACCTCAGGCTGGCCCGCTACATCCGCTCGCTCGACACCGGCGTGCTCATGGCCACCCGGCCGGGGCTCAACCTGGCGGTGGCCCAGTTAGCGCCGCCCGGGCTCATCACGATCGGGCAGGAGCACGTGGCGCTGCGCACCCAGGCCGAGCCGATGCAGGAGCTGATCAAGTGGCGGTACCGCCGCCTGGACGCCCTGGTCACCCTCACCAAGGCCGACCTGCGCGACTACCGCGAGACGCTGCCGAAGAAGCCGAGGAAGCTGGCCCGCATCCCCAACGCCGTCCCGCCCATGACCGGCGGCACGTCCAAGCTCGACGCCAAGGTCGCCATCGCGGTCGGCCGCATGACCCGCATCAAGGGCTTCCACCGGCTGATCACCGCCTGGGAGACCGTGGCCGCCGCCCACCCCGACTGGACGCTGCGCATCTTCGGCGCCGGCCCGCAGGAGGAGAACCTGCGGCGGCAGGTCGCCGAGGCCGGGCTCGAGGGCAGGGTGGAGCTGCCGGGGCCGACCTCCGACGTGGGCGCCGAGCTGGAGAAGGCCTCCATCTACGTGCTGAGCTCCCGTCACGAGGGCTTCCCCATGACGATCCTGGAGGCCATGGCCAAGGGGCTCGCGATCGTCAGCTTCAACAGCCCCCACGGGCCCAAGGAGATGATCACCGACGAGGTGGACGGGCTGCTGGTCAAGCCGCGGACCAACGCGAACCTGGCCGCCGCCGTCATCCGGGTCATCGAGGACGAGCAGCTGCGCAGGGACCTGGCGGGGCGGGCGCTGGAGACGGCGCGGACGTACGACGTGGACACGATCGGGCAGCAGTGGGACGCTCTCCTGGCCGAGCTCCTGGCCCGCCGCGACGGCACCTACACCCGTCCCCAGCCCCGGCCCGAATCCCCCGACGAGGAGGGAGCGGCGGCCGGCGAGCAGGCGGTCACACGCCGGAGCCCGTGAGCTCCACCGGCTCGGCGATGACCACGGCGGAGCCGCTGCCGCCGCGGGTGCGGACCGCGGCGACCTTGGGCAGGAGCTCCGCACCCGGTCGGCCGTATCCCGGGTGCGCGACCGGCCCCAAATCAGGCACGTCGTTGACGATCGTCACCAGCGAATCTAGTGTTCGGACGTCCGCCAGTAGGCGATCTCACCGCCGGATCCACCGGCCGAGGAGCTCGACCGGCACGAGGGTGAGCGCCGCGACCGCGACCCTGGAGAGCCCATGGACGGCCCCGCCGACGTCGCCTCGTTCGTCATCGATCCCACCGGCCGCGACGTCCTCGGCGAGGCCGACCGCATCCGCGCGCTCGGCCCGGCCGTCCGCGTCGAGATGCCCGGCGGCGTGCCGGCGTGCGCGGTCAGCGACCCGGAGCTGCTCAGGCGGCTGCTCGTCGACCCGCGCGTGTCCAAGGACGCCTACCAGCACTGGCCGGCGTGGATCAAGGGCGAGATCCCCGAGGACTGGCCGCTGTTCGCCTGGGTGGCCGTGCGCAACATGCTCACCGCCCACGGCCCCGACCACCGCCGGCTGCGCGGGCTGGTCGCCGGCGCGTTCACCGTACGCCGCGTCGCCGAGCTGCGGCCGCGCATCGAGGCGATCACCGGCGGCCTGCTGGAGGACCTGGCCGCCGCGCCCCCGGGCACGGTCGTGGACCTGCGCGACCGCTACGCCTACCGGCTGCCGATCAACGTGATCTGCGAGCTGTTCGGCATCGCCGACCAGGCCACCCGCGCGGAGGTGTCCCGGTGCGTGGACGCGCTGTTCACCATCGGGAGGTCGGCCGAGGAGACCGCCGCCGCGTTCCCGCGCCTGCGGCAGATCCTGCGTGACCTGGTCGCCGGGAAGCGCGAGCGGCCCGGCGACGACCTCTCCTCGGCGCTGATCGCCGCCCGCGACGGCGACACCCCGCCGCTGTCGGAGGACGAGCTGGTCGACACGCTGGCGTTGTTCGTCAGCGCGGGCCACGAGACCACCGTCAACCTGCTCGGCAACGCCATCGCCACGATGCTCGCCCACCCCGCCCAGCTCGGCCTCGTCCGCGGCGGCCAGGTCACCTGGGACGACGTCGTCGAGGAGACGCTGCGCCACCAGGCGCCGGTGCCGAACCTGCCGCTCCGCTTCGCCGTCGAGGACATCGACCTCGGCGACGGCCGCACGCTCGCCGCGGGCGAGGCCATCCTCGCCTGTTACGCGGCCGCCGGACGCGACCCCCGCACGCACGGCCGGGACGCCGCCCGGTTCGACGTCACCCGCGCCGCCAAGCAGCACCTGGCCTTCGGCCACGGCCCCCACCACTGCCTCGGCGCGCCGCTGGCCCGGCTGGAGGCCGCCGTCGCGCTCCCCGCGCTCTTCGAGCGCTTCCCCGACCTGGCCCTGGCCGCCGAACCCGGCGACCTGACCCCGCTGGAGTCCTTCGTCTCGAACGGATACCGCGCCATCCCCGCCAGGCTGACCCCCTGACACCGCGACCCGCCGCCGCGGCCGCGCACCTGCGCACCGGTGCCTGGCCGAACGACCGAGCCCCGCCGCGCTAGGGTGCTTGGCCATGATCGAGTCCACCTACCTGCGGGCCACCCGAGCGGCCTACGACACCGTCGCCGCCGACTACGCCGAGCTCCTGCGCGACGAGCTCGACGCCAAGCCGCTGGATCGCGTCATGCTGGCGGCGTTCGCCGAGTACGCGCGGGCGCCGGGCGCCGGCGAGGTCGCCGACCTCGGCTGCGGCCCCGGCCGCGTCACCGCCCACCTCCACGCTCTCGGGGTGAACGCCTTCGGCGTCGACCTGTCGCCGGAGATGATCGCCGTCGCCCGCCGGAGCTGCTGCCGAACGTGTTCGCCGAGGTGTACCGGGTGCTGAGCCCCGGCGGCCGGTTCCTGCTGGCGTTCAAGGTCGGCGACGAACGCCGGCACCTGCGGCAAGGCTACGGCCACCAAATCTCGCTGGACGTCTACTGGATGCCTCCCGAGCACATCGCCGGCCTCCTGGCCGAGGCCGGGTTCGCCGTGGAGGCGCGGCTGATCCGCGAACCCGACGAGAGCGAGCGGCCCCGGTCGGGACGACAGGCCTTCTTCCTGGCCCGCAGGCCCTCCCTGGCCGGCGAGCCCGAGGAGTCGTAGCGGACGGCGCTGGCCAGGAGGCCGGCGTCGCCGGGCCGGCCGGGGCGGTCAGCGCGGGTCCACCCAGGTGAAGCCGTTCTGGTAGGTCTGGTCGGCCAGCACTCGCTGGCCCTTCGCGCTCGGGTGGAAGTAGTCCCACTTGCTGACGTGTTCGAGGGTGAAAGGGTAGGAGAAGATCGCGCCGCGGTCGGTGCGGCAGGCGGGGCCATAGGCGGCGCACGCCTGCGCGGCGGCCCGGTTGTAGGCCATCACACGCGCGCGCACGCGGGCCCGCCGCTCGGTGTCGGCCCGGCGGGTGGAGGACGGGTTGGCCAGCATGGACGGGCAGATGCGGCCCAGCGTCCAGAATGTCCGGGCCAGGGGGTGGTCCTTGCCGACCTGCCACAGCCGCCGCAGGTCGGGGATGCTGGCGATGAACACGCGGGCCCGCGGCACGCCGGCGCGCAGCTCGGCGAGGGCCGCGTCGAGCCGCCGCCGGTAGGTCTGCACCGGCGTCATGGCCTGCTCGGTGGCCGTGCACGCGTCGAGGGCGCCGATGAGAATCGTCACATAGTCGGCCTTGGCCGCGACCGCCTTCTTCACCTGGCCGAGCAGGTCGGCGCTGGTGGAGCCGGGCACCGCGAAGTTCTGGCTTTGGAGCGTTCCAGACAGGCGCGACAGGCGAAGGCGGTGGCTGACGACCTCCTGGTGGTCGCCGGCCGACCACGAGCGGGAGACGCAGGAGACGTACCAGCCGCAGGCGTTGAACCCGGTGGAGATCGAGTCGCCGAGCGCGGCCATGATCTCGGGTACGGGCTGGGCGGCGGCATGCGCGGCACCCGAGCCGGACAGGACGATGACGGCGGCGACGGCGGAACCCAGACGAACGATCACGGCCCCAAGGTAGAGATCCGGCCAGGCGGGCACCATGGCGTCAGCGGCAGGTCTGTCATTTCAGGACCGACTTCATATGGCCACTTGACAAGGCCGAAGCCGCTCAGGTTGGGCCCCTATCTCCGCGACAATCGGGTATCTCCTGGTTCGTTGGCCGGATCGTGGCATTCACGGGGGTCAGAGTCGAACATGTTCAGGTCGCGAATAGCATGTCTTGAGTGAGTGTCGCGCTCGGAACAACCCGCCTGCTGCCGGTTCGCACCACACCTGTCGGCGACCCCGGTGACCTGCTGGCCTCCCTGCCCAAGACGGCCCCGTACGCCTGGATCAGGAACGGCGAGGGCCTGGTCGGATGGGGGACGGCCGCCCGCGTCCGGGTGCCGCCAGGCCCGGGGCGCTTCGCCTGGGCCCGGCAATGGCTGGCCGAGGTGCTGGGCGACGCCCACGTCGACGACGCCGTGCGCACGCCCGGCTCGGGCCCGGTCGCCTTCGGCAGCTTCACGTTCGACGAGGACGCGCCCGGCTCGGTCCTGGTCGTGCCGCAGGCGGTGCTGGCCCGCCGCGGCGGCCGCGCCTGGCTGACCACCGTCGGCGAGGCGCCGCTGAAGACCTTCAGTCCCGTCCGCGACCCCGGCCGCATCAGCTACGGCGACGGCAGCCTCTCGGCGCCCGAGTGGGAGCACGTGGTGGCCAGCGCCGCCCAGCGCATCCGCGACGGCGAGCTGGAGAAGGTGGTGCTCGCCCGCGACCTGGTCGCCACCGCCGAGCGCCCCATCGACGTGCGGCTGCTGCTGGCCCGGCTGGCCGGCCGCTACCCCGAGTGCTACACGTTCTCGGTGGCGGGGCTGGTCGGCGCCACGCCCGAGCTGCTGATCCGGCGCACCGGCCAGGAGATCGAGTCGCTGGTGCTGGCCGGCACGACCCCGCGCGGCACCGGCCCGGCCGACGACATCGCCCGCGGGGCCGCGTTGCTGACCTCGGCCAAGGACCGCCACGAGCACGAGTGCGCGATCGCCTCCGTACGCCAGGCGCTCACCCCGCTCTGCTCGTCGCTGGAGACGCCCGACGAGCCCGAGCTGCTCGTGCTGCCCAACGTGCAACACCTGGCCAGCCACGTCTCCGGGCGGCTGGCCGACGGCGCGTCGGTGCTCGACGTGGTGGCCGCCATGCACCCCACCGCGGCCGTCGGCGGCACCCCGACCGACCTGGCGATCAAGGTCATCCGCGAGATCGAGGGCATGGACCGCGGCGGGTACGCCGGGCCCGTCGGCTGGATCGACGCCCACGGCGACGGCGAGTGGGGCATCGCGCTGCGCTCGGGGCTCGTCGAGGGCCGCCGCGCCCGCCTGTTCGCCGGCGGCGGCATCATGGGCGACTCCGACCCGGCCGCCGAGCTCGCCGAGGCCCAGGCCAAGTTCCGCGTCATGCAGTACGCGCTGGAGGGCTGACCGCCGGCCCCGAGTCGCTCAGCCCGGGACGTGGACGTCCTCGCCGGCGGTCACGCGGGCCCGGCCGGCGGTCAGGGTGGCCACCCAGTCCGCGAACACCGCCACCTCGCCGGCGCCCACCGCGACGGCGAACGTGACCTCGCCCGCGTACGTCACGTCCTCGACCGCGTACCGCGAAGCCCGCAGGTCGTTCTCCACCCGGCCGGCCTGGTCGTGCGCGACCGCGACGCGCACCAGCCGGGCGGGCACCATCCGGACGGGGTCGGCCCGGTCGAGCGTCTCGGTCACCGCCGACCCGTAGGCGCGCGCCAGCCCGCCCGCGCCCAGCAGCACCCCGCCGAAATACCGCGTCACCACGGCCACCACATCGCTGTACCCGCGCCCGACCAGCGCCTGCACCATCGGCGTGCCCGCGGTGCCACCCGGCTCGCCGTCGTCGTCGCCCTTCTGCACGCGCTGCCCGACGACGTACGCGGTGCAGTTGTGCGTGGCGCCGGCGTGCCGCCGGCGCCGCCCGGCGATGAACGCCACGGCCTCCTCCACGCTCGGCGCGGGCGCCACGGCGCAGACGAAGCGCGATCGCCGCACCTCCGTCTCGTGTTCGACGACGGTTGTGAGCGTGAGGTACGGAGCAGGCACATTCGACAGGTTATGCCCTCACTGCCGGAACCATCCGGGCTACCATCTCGTTCACCCATCGACACCTCGGGGAGGGCCGCGTGGACCCGATGACAGACCCGAAAACAGGCCCGCTGACCGGCTCGCTGACCGGCCCGCTGGAAGGCCCGCTGGAAGGCCCGCCGATCAGCGCGGTGGTGGCCGACATCATGCCGTTCGTGACCGCGGCCGTCGCCGCGTACGGCGTGGGCGTCCTGGCCAGGACGAGCGAGCTGGCCGCCGGCACGGCCGTGGCCCGCGGCGGCCGCATCCTGCAGCGCGTGTTCGGCCGGGGTGACGCCGGCGCGCGGCGGGCGATCGAGCGGATGGCCGAGGGCAAGCCGGACGACCAGGCGAGCCTGGCGGCGTTGCGGCTGGCCCTGGCGCAGGCGCTCGGGGCCGATCCGCTGCTGCCGCGCGAGGTGGCCGCGATGCTGCCCGGCGGCCTGGCCGTCAGCGGCACTGCGCCAGCATCGCCTTCTTGTCCGCCGCGGTGACCGGCAGGTTGTACTTGAACGCCACCTGCGCGAACCGGGTGACGTACGCGCAGCGGATGCGCCGCTGCGGCGGCAGCCAGTTCGCCGGCCCGGAGGCGTCCTTCTGCTCGTTGGCGTCGCCGTCCACGGGCAGGAGGTTGAGCGGGTCGTTGGCGAAGTCGAGCCGCTTCGACATCGGCCAGCGCGGCGCGCCCATGCGCCACCCGTAGTTGAGCGGCACCACGTGGTCGACCTGCACCTCGTCGGCGTTGTCCTTGTGCCAGAAGATCGTCCGGCCGGTGTAGGGGTCGTCCAGCGTCATCGACACGACCTCGCAGTCGGACCCGTTCCGGTATCTCACGTAGCGACCGTCGCGGGCCAGCAGGTCGTCTCGGGTGCGGCAGCCGTTGCGCGCGTACGGCACCCCGCTCGCGGTGTCGGCCCAGTTCTCGCCGTACCGGGTGCGCTCGTACCCGGTGTTCGGGCCGAAGCCCTTCACCCGCAGCCGGGCGATGAGGTCGCGGGCCCTGGCCTTCTCCTCGGCCGACACGATGGGCGCCAGGCCGGGCAAGGTGCCGGTGACGTTGCCGAGCGGGCTGGCCGCGGTGGCCGGCGGCGGCCGGCTGGTGCCGACGAACGAGACGACGACGACGGCTCCCGCGAGAAGGGCGATGGCGTCCTTCGTGCTCAACCCGTCCTCCGTACGCTCCCCAGATGTCTAGAGAAATTCCCGGCATCGGCGCTTACGACACGGAGAGGGTTATATGACCCTGATCGCTCCCTTGGGAGAAGGCCCTTCCTGATGGACTGCTAGGCGGCGGGCGGCAGGACCTCGCGCAGCAGGCGGGGACCTTCGGGGCGGCGGCCCCACTCGCGCGGGTAACCGAGCGAGACCTCCTCGAAGCGGACCCCGTCGTACCAGGTCACCCGCGGGATGTGCAGGTGACCGTAGATCATCGCGGCGGTGGGGTGGCGCCGGTGCCAGTCGCGGGTGGCGGTGGTTCCGCACCACTGGGCGAACTCCGGGTACCACAGCACGTCCGTCGGCTCGTGTACCAACGGGTAGTGGTTGACCAGGACCAGCGGCACGTCGTCGAGCCCGGCCAGCCGCCGCCCGGTCAGCTCCACCCGCGCCCGGCACCACGCCTCGCGGGACGGGTACGGGTCGGGATGCAGGAGGTATTCGTCGGTGCACACCACGCCCGTGCTGTGGGCGTAGGCCAGGGCGGCCTCCTTCGTGGGGATGCCGGCCGGCAGGAACGTGTAGTCGTACAGGAGGAACAGGGGGGCGACGCGGACCGGGCCACCGGCGCCCTCCCACAGCGGGTAGTCGTCCTCGGGGGTGAGGACGCCCAGGTCGCGGCACAGGGCGACCAGGTGTTCGTAGCGGGCCACGCCGCGCAGCTCAGGAGGGTCGCCCTGGGCGGTCCACAGCTCGTGGTTGCCGGGCGCCCACACCACCCGCTCGAACCGGCCGGCCAGCAGGCGCAGCGCCCACTCGATGTCGGCCAGCCGCTCGCCGACGTCGCCCGCGACCACCAGCCAGTCGCCGGGCCCGGACGGCTTCAGCCCCTCGACGAGGACGCGGTTGTCGGGGTAGGCGACGTGCAGGTCGCTGATGGCCAGCAACCGGCCGTCCTGCGCAGCGGGCAACGCGCACCTCCTCACGGATGGTACGAGCATGCCACGCGGGCGAGGCCCGGAGCACAGCCGGGCCTCGCCGCTACGCGCCGGGTAATAACGGTGCGCACAGGACGACGTCTCCGGTGGACGCCTTTACTTTGTAGATCACTGACTGCGCCCTCCTTGTCGGAGGATTGATGCCTTCCCATACCTCCACCGCACCACCCGAAACCCCCAAATTTCCCCCAAGTCGGTTCACTGTCGTTCCAGCTCGTGCGCCAGCTCCTCCAGTTCCGCCCCACCCGCCATCAGCGCCGTCAGCTCCTGCGGGGTGATGTCGGCCTTGCCGTACTCGCCCATGCTGGTTCCCCGGTTGAGCAGCAGGAACCGGTCCCCCACGGGGTGGGCGTGGTGCGGGTTGTGCGTGATGAACACCACGCCGAGGCCCCGGTCGCGGGCCCTGGCGATGTAGCGCAGTACCACGCCCGCCTGCTTGACGCCGAGCGCCGAGGTCGGCTCGTCGAGGATGAGCACGCGGGCGCCGAAGTGGACCGCCCTGGCGATCGCCACCGACTGCCGCTCCCCGCCCGACAGCGTGCCGACCGGCTGGTCCACGTCCCGGATGTCGATGCCCATCGCGCGCAGCTCCTCGCGGGCCACCCGGCGCGCCGTGGCCACGTCGAAGGCCAGGCCCTTCCTCGGCTCGGAGCCGAGGAAGAAGTTCCGCCACACCGACATGAGCGGGATCATGGCCAGATCCTGGTAGACGGTGGCGATACCGCGGTCGAGCGCGTCCCGCGGGCTGGTGAGGCGCACCGGCTCGCCGTCCACGAGCAGCGTGCCGGAGTCGTGCTGGTGCACGCCGGCGAGGATCTTGATGAGGGTGGACTTGCCGGCGCCGTTGTCGCCGAGCACGCAGGTGACCTGCCCGGCCGCCACGCCCATCGACACCTCGCGCAGCGCCAGCACGGAGCCGAACGTCTTGCCGATGCCCCTGGTCTCGATGATCAACGCCCGACCTCCTCGGCGTAGCGGCGGACGAGATGGTTGGCGAGCGTGGCCAGGACCAGCATCGCGCCCATGAAGAACTTGAACCAGTCGGCGTCCCAGCCCAGGTACACGATGCCCTTCTCGACCATGCCGAAGATGACCGCGCCGACGGCGGCGCCGATCGCGGAGCCGTACCCGCCGGTGAGCAGGCAGCCGCCGATGACGGCCGCGATGATGTAGATGAACTCCTGGCCGATGCCGATGTTGGCCTGGACGGAGGTGTAGCGCAGCGCCAGCATCGAGCCGACCAGCCAGGCGGCGAACGCCGTCGTCATGAACAGCGCGATCTTCGTACGGGCGGCCGGCACGCCGACCGCGCGGGCGGCCGGCTCGTTCCCGCCCACCGCGAAGATCCAGTTGCCGGCCTTGGAGCGGGTGAGCACCCAGGTCGCCACCGCCGCCACCACGATCCACCACAGGATCGCCACCCGGAACGACGTGCCCCCGACCTGGAACGTCCCGGCGAGGACGGCGTTCGCGCCCTCGAACCCCTCGGCCCTGCGCAGCCCGCTCACCTGCACCGTGCCGGTGATCGCCTTCGTGACGCCCAGATTGATGCCCTGGAGCATGAGGAACGTGCCCAGCGTGACGATGAAGCTGGGCAGCTTCGTCCTGGTCACCACCAGGCCGTTGGCGAACCCGACCGCCAGCGCCACCACCAGCCCCACGAGCATGGCCAGCCAGACGTTGAACCCGAACCGGGTGGCGAGCGTGACCAGGATCAGGCCCGTCGTGCCGGTCAGCACACCCGCCGACAGGTCGAACTCGCCGCCGATCATCAGCAGCGCGACGGCCACCGCCATGATGCCGAGCGTGGCGGCCGGGTCGAGCCAGTTCGCGACGCCGTCCGCCGACCGGAACACCGGCGACTGGACGGCGAAGAACGCGAACACCAGCACCGCCCCGACCACCGCCCCCAGCTCGGGCCGGATCAGCAGGCGGCGGGCCGGCCCCACGCGGCCGACCCGCTCGTCCGCCGTCGCCGCGCCGGCCGACCGCATCATCTCGTGCCCGCCTCGGCCAGCTTGGCCACCTGCGCGGCGGTCTCCTTGGTCACGAACCCGGGCCCGGTGTTGACCGGCAGGCCGCCGCCGACGGTGTTGAGGTTGGCCTTGTACAGGTTGAGGAACGTGATCGGCAGGTAGCCCTGCAGGTACTGCTGCTGGTCCACGGCGAACAGGATCTCGTCGGCCTGGATCGCGGCCACCACGTCGGCCGACAGGTCGAACGTCGCCAGCCTGGCCTGCGAACCGGCGTCCCTGATGGCGTCCCTGGCCGCGACCGCGACCGCCGGGTTCAGCGTCAGCACGCCGTTGACCTGCTTGTCGGACTGCAGCTTGGCGGTGACCCTGGAGGTGACGTCGGCCAGGTTGCTGACGTCCACCTGCAGCCGCTCCACCGCACCGCCCAGGGTCTCCTCGGCGCCCTTGCAGCGCTGGTCGAGCCCGACGTTGCCGGCCTCGTGGATGACGCACAGCAGCTTGGTGACGCCGGCCGCCTTCAGCTGCTCACCCGCGCCGCGTCCGGCGACGTCCTCGGACTGGCCGACGTGCGTGAGCGCGCCGAACTCCTTGGACGAGTCGACGCCCGAGTTGATCGTCACCACCGGGATCTTGGCCGTGACCGCCTTGCCGACGGCCTCCCGCAGCGCGTCCGGGTTGGCCATGGACACCACGATCCCGTCCACCTTCTCGGCGACGGCCTGGTCGATGAGCTGCGACTGCTTGGCGGGGTCACCGTCGCCCTGGTAGGTGACGGTCACCCCGTACTGCCGGCCCGCCGCCTCGGCGCCGTTCTTGACCACGTCCCAGAAGGAGTCGCCGGGCGCCCCATGGGTGACGACGGCGAACCTGGCACCGCCGCCGCCGGCCGGTGCGGAGGCAGGCGGGGCGCTCTGCGCCGGCTGCCCTCCCGAGGACGAGCAGCCGGTGACGGCGAAGGCACCGAGCAGGGCCAGCACGATCGCGGTACGTCTCATAGGAAACCTCCAAGACCAACAGGCTTGGCCCGGTTCTACCGCAATGTCACCTCTTTGTATAGACATAAGGACGAAGAGCTGGCTGCACGGCATCGCCACCCACCTCGTCCGCAAGCACCGCAGGGCAGAGTCTGCTCAACAGCAAGGTGAAGCCGCTCGGACGCCACCGAGAAGCCTGCGACGGCTAGTTTTGTCGGCACCGCACTCCCGTGCACATCTCGGAGGATGCAGATGCTCAGAATCCAGAAGACGCTCGCCGTGGCCTCGGTCGTCGGCGGGCTGGCCGCCGCGCTCACCATCGCGGCACCCGCCAACGCATCGACGACGACGGCAGGCAGTGAAGCGGTCGCGCTTTCCGCTGCCGCGAGCGAGGGCCCCTCCGCCCAGTCGGTGATGCATGGCCCGTACGTGAGCCAGCAACAGTGCGAGGACTGGAGGCGTGCTTTCCCGGGCCAGACCACCCCCTGTTACTACATTGTCTGGTATGGGTGGGTCTACTGGTCTTAAGCCAGCGAAGCGCGTCACCGGCCATACGGATCGCTCCGTAGAGCCGGTTGAGTGCGCAGGCGAGCCCGGGGACGGCTTCGTGGACGTCGGCGCGGAGCCTTCCGCGATCCACGCCGCGTGAAGCCGGTCTGACGCCGATTCGTGCTAGACAAGCGCCAATGATCGCTCCAACCGGGCGGACGAGTTGGGCGTGACGGGAAGCGCTCGCGCACACGAGCGGGACCTGGTTCGCGTGAAAGGATCGACATGCTGGTGAAGCGACTGGTCGCAGGGTTGACAGCGATGGTCACCGCTGTTCTCGGGCTGAACCTGGCCACCGCCGGGCCCGCCACAGCCGCATCCGGCGTCTGGCGCGCCTACGGAAACACGAACCCGATCACCTCCAGCCCCAGCACGTGGGCCTGCTGGTGGAGCGTCCCCTTCGATGTCGACATGGTCGCGCAGGTCTGCACGGTCAGGTCGGCGGACGGGCGCTCCGCCCAGGGGGCAGTGATCGTGCGTAACAACCGGTCCGTCCGCTTCGTCGCGACGGCCACCATGCACGTCAACGACGTCAACGGTGCTCGCATAGGCGACTGGTCCTGCCCGTATTCGGGGGTCGCGGCGCACTCATGGTCGGTGTGCTTCGGACAGACCTTCACCAAGAGCTCCCTGGTCTCCACGGCGGCGACTGTCAACACCATCTACGACCTCGGTGAATCACCGCTGATCTGACCCGGCCTGGCGAGGCGCTGAGGATGTGCTTGCGGAGCGCGGCCTGACATAGGGTTCAGTCACGACAGGATCTCGACGTATCCGTCGGTTCCGTGTACGCGGATCCGCTGCCCGTCCCGGATCAGCCGGGTGGCGTCCACCACGCCGACGACCGCCGGCAAACCGTACTCCCGTGCGATCACGGCCCCGTGGGTCATCAATCCTCCGACCTCCGTCACCAGGCCTGAGATCGCGACGAACAGCGGTGTCCAGCTGGGGTCCGTATGGGCCGTGACGAGGATGTCGCCGGCTTCGAGATCAGCCTGCGCCATGTCCTGGATGACGCGGGCCCTGCCCTCGACGGTTCCGGCGGAGACCGGCAGGCCGATCAGGGCACCGGCCGGCACGTCGTCACGTCGGTACGCCCCGGTGATGACCTCGCCGTCCGAGGTGAGCACCCTGGGCGGGGTGAGCGCGTGGTACGACCGGTACGCGTCCTTTCGCCGCTGGATGAGCTGGTCATCCACCTGGTGGGTGCGGACGAGGTCGTGGAGCTCCTGGAAGGTGAGGTAGAAGACGTCCTCCTTGTCCGGGAGGACGTTGGCCCGCACGAGGCGCTCGGCCTCCTCCAGCATGGCCTGCTTGTAGACGAGGTAGCGGCTGACGATGCCGTACTTCGGGTACTCCCGGTACCCGATGAAGGTCCGGACCCGGTCGATCATCCGCTTGGTCTCGCCGGCTTTCCGCTCGCCGTCCGGCAGGGCCCGCAAGCGTGACAGCACCTCCCGCTCCTTCCGCTCGGCCTCCAGCCGCCCTTGCTCGAAGCGCCGCTTCGCGGCGCCCGGTTCGAAGAGCTTGATGTTGTCCAGGATCACGGGCACGAGCGTGGTGGGGCGCTCGCTCCAGCGGGGTCTCGTGATGTCGATCTCACCGACGCAGCGCATGCCGTACCGGTCGAGGTACTCCTGGATGGCGTCGCGAGCCTCGGCCCCGCCCGGGAGCTTCGGCAGCTCGTCCAGGAAGCCCTCGTCCTCGACGTCCTGCAGGAAGGCCACCACCTCCGGATGCGGACGGATGACGTCCGCGACGTCGAGCAGCGCCAGTCCCATCTCCGACGTGACGTTGTGGGGGGCCGACAGCGTGAGCGTGTCGGCCGCGTTCTTCTCGCCCAGCCACTCGTACAGCTGGTCGTTGAGCCACCACGTGGCCTCCATCCCCGCCATGATCGCCTGGTGGCTGAGCGGGTCTCTGAGGACTCGCTTGTGCTCCTCGAATGCCTCCAGCAGGAAGTCGAACAGCGCCGGCCCCGTCTTCGTCCGGATGCCGCGCCGCAGGGCGGCGATGGACGCGCGGCTGCGCTCGACCAGCTCGGTGACGACGGCCGGATCGGTCTCGATCGAGGCGGGCGGGCCGATGACCGGAGGCCCACCGGGGCCTCCGTCCGGGAGCGACGGGACGAAGTCGCCCCGGTCGAGGACGGTCTCCAGCGCGTCCCTGATCAGCGGATCGGACCTGCCCACCACCTCCAGGAAGCCGGCGCGGCTCGCCGGCGAGGCCAGGTGCCGGATGGCGTCGACGAACAGCCTCCCGCCGGCCTCCTGCATCCGCGCCATGGCCGTCAGCGTCCACACCGAGAGCCCCAAGGGCTTCATGGGATCGGTCATCATCTGCCCATGACCGACGGAGATGTAGACGTGATTGTCCTGGTCGTCGGTCTCGGGGATGGGGAACAGCGTGGTGATCGGCCGGCTCTGAACGATCTGGAAGCCGTCATCGTCCAGGCACCATTCGATGTCCTGCGGGCGGCCGAAGTGCGCCTCGATCCGCCGGCCGAGCCGTGTGAGCCGCACGACCTGCGCGTCCGTCAGCGCCGCGTGCTCCCGCCGCGGCGAGTCGATCGCCACGTCCCGCGTCCCGCCACCCGGCAGCGGCTGGATGGCACGCCGCTTGGCGGCGACCGTCCTGGTGATGACCTCGCCGCCTCGCACCTTGTAGACGTCCGGGTCGACCAGGCCGGAGACCAGGGCTTCGCCGAGACCGAAGCCGGCGTCCACGGTGGAGACCTTCCGGTTGCCCGTGACGGGGTCGGCCGTGAACAGGACGCCGGACGCGTACGGGAAGACCATCCGCTGCACGACCACGGCCATGCGGACCTTCCGGTGGTCGATGCCGTTGCGCCGGCGGTAGGTCACGGCCCGCTCGGTGAACAGCGACGCCCAGCACCGGCTGACGTGCCGGAGAACCGCCGCCGGGCCCACGACGTTCA
This sequence comes from Nonomuraea sp., assembly GCA_036276095.1. GTDB lineage: Bacteria > Actinomycetota > Actinomycetes > Streptosporangiales > Streptosporangiaceae > Nonomuraea. The sequence continues at coordinate 21,846 of DASUCK010000081.1, forward strand.
GGTAGGTGTCCTGCTGGCCCGCGAAAGAGGCCGTCGGCAGGTCCTCCGCGGTCGCGCTGGACCGCACGGCGTAGGCGCCCTGCTCGCCGAGCCGGGCGAGCGCGCGGGCGATCGGGGCCGCGACATCGTCGGGGACGGAGATCCCTTCGATGGTGTGGCGGATCTGCGCGCTGAGCGAGCGGATCGCCTCCCGATCATCCGGGCTCAGGCGCGACAGCTCGTCGAGCCGATCGGCCATCGACGGCGCTTCGGCCACGATGCGCCGGTAGGCGTCCGTCGTCACGCAGAAGCCGGCCGGCACGCGGATCCCCTCGATCCGGGACAGCGCGCCCAGTTGCGCCCCCTTGCCACCCACGACCGCGACGTGCGTCTCGTCAACCTCTGGCAGACCCATCACGTACGGCTCCATCACGGCGACACCTCCGCGTGCGGCCACGCCACCGCGTACGGCGACGCCCCCGCCTCGCGCGCCCGCAACCGGACCGCCGATCCCACCGCCTGTCCGACGTCATCGCGTCCCCCGTCCATCGACACCAACACCGGCATGCCGAGCCCTCATTTCCGCAGGTTGTGGCCTCGGCCGACGATTCTGCGGCAAGACCCGGGTCTTGCCGCAA
>DASUCK010000082.1:0-2018 GCA_036276095.1 Nonomuraea sp.
ACGACCTGGTGGTGCGCATGGACCGGCCCGGCCGGCTCGCCGCCCTGGCGGCCCTGCGCGCCCACGCCCTGCGCCCCAGGAAGTACGTCAGCTCGGGCTGACGACCCCGGGGAGCCGGGCGATCACGACGGGTCGTTACCATGCCGTTATGGAGCTCTTTCCTGCCATGCCGCTCGCGGAGTGGGCCGAGGCCAAGGAGACCTTTCACCGGTTCGCGCAGATCGTCGGCAAGATCCGATTGTCCTGCGGCAACCGGCGCAACCACTGGTGGAACGTTCCCTTCCATCCGACCGGGCGCGGGCTCACCACCCGGCCCATGGGCGGGCTGGGCGAGCAGCCGCTGTTCTGCGTCGACTTCGACCTCGTACGCCACCGCCTGGTCATCGACGTGCTCGACGGCCGCAGCGCGGATTTCAGCCTGATGGGGCTGTCGGTATCGGCGTTCCACGAACGACTGTTCGACACGCTGGCGGGGCTGGGCATCCGGCCCGACATCTGGGCGGTGCCGTTCGACCTCGGCGACGACCTGCCGTTCGCGGAGGACACGCGGCACGCGCACTACGACCCGGCGCTGATCAACCGGTACTGGCGGATCCTGTCGCAGGTGACGCAGCTCCTGGACCGGTTCGCGGCCGACTACTCCGGCAAGATCAGCCCGGTCCACCACTTCTGGCACACGTTCGACATCGCCGTCACCCGGTTCACCGGGCGCGGCGCCGAGGTGTCGCCGGACACCGACCCGGTGACGCGGGAGGCCTACAGCCGGGAGGTGATCAGCTCCGGGTTCTGGTTCGGCGACGACGAGCGGCCGTGGCCGGCCTTCTACTCCTACACCGCGCCGGAGCCCGCCGGGCTGGAACGCGAGGCGCTGCGGCCCGCCCAGGCCGAGTGGATCTCCTCGCGCGGCAGCCACCTGGCCGTCCTGCGGTACGACGACGTGCGGGCCATGGGGAACCCGGTGGCCGGGGTGCTGGAGTTCCTGGAGAGCGCTTACCAAGCGGGAGCGCGGCTGACCGGGCTCGACACCGAGGCTCTGGCCTGCCCCGGCGGCGTGACGGATCCGCACTACGCGAAGGGCTGAGAACACACGCGAGCGCCCGCCCTCCGGGAGGGCGGGCGCTCAACGCGTGCGTACCGGTGTGCAGGTCGCCTCTCGGCGAAAGGCACAACGCGGCTCCAGCCGAACGGTAGTCCGCGAAGGCAATAGGTGAGGCCCGGGGACACTGGACACACCGGCCACGAGATATGTAACCACACCTCCACCCCGAACATTCCCCGCCACGGCCGACGCACTCTCTCCAGTTCGGGTTGGTGCCGCCGCGGCGTCCGGTCCCCACGTCGGTCGCTCGCCCGCCTTCTGCGCCGGGCAGGAACTGGTCGAGCGTCGCCTTCTCGCGCCGGTACCCTGAACGCCATCGGCTGCGGGAGCGCGGGCTGGGCCGGGGGCTGAGGCGGGAGGCGACGGCCCGCTACGTCACCGGCTCCGGCGGATCGGGGTCGGCCTGCGGCACATCAGGCTCGGCTGACACCGGGCTGCCCTGGCGTGCAGGTGGATTTCATCGGCGTTTCCCTATCTTTCGGCAGGGACGTCGGGGTCGGGGCGCCCTACCGGACCGGAGCTTGCGCGCACTGCAGGTGCGGAGGATTCCCGGTGCGGCCCTTCCCCCTCCCGGCGAGCGGGCAGAGTGGGGGCATGGACCGTGTCGCGTTTTTCCGGCGGGAAGTGGAGAGGTTCCTGGCCGCGGCCCGAGCGGCGGCGGCCGCGGGCGGCGCGCCCGTGGTGCCGTCGTGTCCGGGCTGGTCGGTGGCCGATCTGGTGGTGCATCTCGGCAGCGTGCACCGGGGAGTGACCGCCATCGTACGGGACCGCCTGACCGTGCCGCCCGATCCCGGCGACCGCTCGATCGCGGCGTTGCCCGCCGACCTGACCGGCTGGCCGCGGCCGGAGGAGGCGCCCAACCTGGGGCCGATCCCCGACGGCCTGCTCGGCTGGTTCGCCGAGGGCGCGGCGGCGCTCG
>DASUCK010000083.1:0-3408 GCA_036276095.1 Nonomuraea sp.
AGCGACAGGGCGGGCACCAGCGGCGACAGCGGCACCCGGAACCCGCGTTCCAGGTGGGGCATGCGGCGCCGCATCACGATCACCCCGGCGGCCACGAACGCGAACGCGAAGAGCGTCCCGATCACCACGAGTTCCTGCATCGTGAGCACCGGCACGAACTCGGCCAGCACGATCGCGGTGAACCCGATCACCAGCGTCACCCGCGACGGCGTGTGGTAGCGGCGGCTGACCGTGGCCAGGCCGCGCGGGATCAGCCCGTCGCGGGCCATCGAGAACAGCACCCGCGTCTGCCCCACGATCAGCACCAGCACCACCGTCGTGAGCCCGAGCACCGCGCCGAGGTCGATGACGTGGACCATCCACCACACCCCGGCCGCGCGGAACGCGCTGGCCAGCGGCGCCTCCACGGAGATCCGCGTGTACGAGACCATCCCCACCATGACCAGCGCCACCGCGATGTAGATGACGGTGGCGATCACCAGGCTGCGGATCATGCCCTTGGGCACCGCTTTGGGCGCGTTGACGGTCTCCTCGGCCGCGGTGGCCACGACGTCGAACCCGATGTACGCGAACGCGATCGCCGAGGCCGCCGCGAAGATCCCGAACCATCCGAACGCCTGGCCCTCGCCGACCAGGGTCTCCAGTACGGTCGCCGGCGGCGTCGCCAGCGTCTTCGGCGGCACGTAGAAGTCGCCGAAGTTGGCGGTGTCGAGCTGGAACAGGCCGACGACGATGACCGCGCCGATGGCCAGCAGCTTGGCCGACACCATGATCCACAGGGCGCGCAGCCCGACCCGGGCGCCGAGCGCCACGATGGCGGTGAGCAGCACCAGAATCGCGAACACGAGGAGGTCGGCGACGAGGCCGGGGTTCGGGACTCGGACGCCCAGGTTGGTGATGGCGCCGACCGCGATCAGCCCCCACGCCCTGGCCACGACCGCGGCCGCGAACTGCAGCTCCAGGATCAGCGCCCAGCCGATGATCCAGGCCCATACCTCGCCGAAGATGACGTAGGTGAAGGTGTAGGCGCTGCCCGAGGTCGGCATCGTGGACGACAGCTCGGCGTAGCACAGGCAGGCCAGCAGGCACGCGATGCCCGCGATCATGAAGGAGAGGATCACGCCGGGGCCGGCCGTGGTGGCGGCCTGCTGGCCGGCGATGGAGAAGATGCCGGCGCCGATCATCACGCCGAGTCCGAGCACGACCAGGTCGGCCGGCCGGTAGAGTTCGGCCAGGCTGTGGCGGGCGCCGGTGCGGAGTCCGGACGCCTCCGAAGGAGGTAGTCGTCGCAAGATCGTGGACAAGGAACACCCCGCTCAGGGAACTCGCCCACAATGTCTCACCACATTTGACAACAGCAAGCACAAGACGATTACGGGTCCGCACCGGTCCCCCTCAGGCACGCGCGTGCCGCGGGCCCTCGGGCACGGGCGTCCAGTGGGCCGCTCAGGCGCCGGTGACCAGCCACGCGGTGCCGGCGGCGCGGCGTACGAGGGTGATCAGGCGGGCGATCATCCACACGCCGAGCGCGCCCCACAGGGTCACCACGCCGAGCCCCCCGTCCAGCCCCGCGGCCAGGAACGCGGCCGGCAGGTACGCCAGCGTCGTCCACATCCCCGCCCACGCGAGATACCGCTGGTCGCCGGCGCCGATCAGGACGCCGTCCAGGACGAACACCACCCCGCAGACCGGCTGGAACACCGCCAACGGCCAGGCCAGCGCCAGCAGCAGCTCGGCGACCGCCGGATCGGCGGCGAACAGCCCGGGCAGCACCGGCCGAACGGCGATCACCAGAAGCCCCAGCACCACCCCCGACCAGCCGCCCCACTGGACCATGCGTCTGGTCGCGGCCCTGGTGGCCACGACGTCGCCGGCGCCGAGCGAGCGTCCGGTGATGGCCTGCCCGGCGATGGCGATGGCGTCCAGGGCGAACGCGAGCAGCCCCCACACCTGGGCGGCGATGGCGTACGCGGCCAGCTCGGCCTCGCCCATCCTGGTCGCGATCACGGTGGCGGCGAGCAGCACGACCCGCAGGCACACCGTCCGCACGAACAGCGCCAACCCGGCCGTGCCGGCCTGCCTGACGCCGGCCAGGCGGGGCGTGAGCGGGGTGCTGAGCCGCAGCGCGCCCCTGGCCACCACGACCAGGTAGACGGCCGCCCCCAACGTCTGCGCCAGCACGGTGCCCCACGCCGACCCGGCGATGCCCCACCCCAGACCCAGCACGAACCAGGCGTTCAGCGCCGCGTTGAGCGCGAACGAGCCGATCGCGACGACCAGCGGCGTCACGGTGTCCTGGAGCCCGCGCAGCACGCCGGTGCCGGCCAGCACGACCAGCATCCCGGGCGCGCCGAGGAGGCTGATCCGCAGGTACGTCACCGCCTGCTCGGCCTGTCCCTGGCCGGCCCCGAACAGGTCCACGACGGCCGGGGCGAGCGGCCAGAAGACGGCGATCAGCGCCACGCCGATGCCGAGCGCCAGCCAGATGCCGTCGACGCCGCTGCGCATGGCGCGTACGTGGTGGCCCGCGCCCGCCTGCCGCGCCACGGCCGCCGTGGTGCCGTAGGCGAGGAAGACGCACAGGTTCATCAGCGTCGTGAGGACCGACCCGGCCACGCCCAGCGCGCCCACCGCCGTCGTGCCGAGGCCGTGGCCCACGATGGCGTAGTCGGCCAGCAGGAAGAGCGGCTCGGCCACGAGCGCGCCGAACGCGGGCACGGCCAGCCGCAGGATCTCCCTGTCTCTGGGTGTAAGAGGCATCCCACCATTATGGCCATTACACGGCATGTCGGAACAACTTTCTTTCCTCCACAGCCGGTGGACACTGTTTTCCCTGGTCGAGGCGGGATTTCTGGACAGTGCGAAGAGTTATCCCCAGGCTTCGTCCACAGGCCGTTCACACCCTTAGGGGCGGTTGTCCACAGCTTGACCACAGGGTTGTCCACAGGCCGCGTTGCCGTTCGGCTCCCGGCTCCGGGAAACTGTCACACCGGTCGACTACAAGTGGGGGTGGTGCGACCGCCTGCGAGGTTGTTCAAGGGGGCGCGGTGAGCATTGACGAAGAGACCGGTGCGGGTCCTGGTTTCGAGCGCACACCGCCGCACAACATCGAGGCGGAGCAGTCGGTGCTGGGCGGCATGCTGTTGTCGAAGGACGCGATCGCCGACGTCGTGGAGATCATCAGATCCGACGACTTCTACCGTCCGGCCCACCAGATGATCTACGACATCATCACCGACCTCTACGGCCGCGGGGAGCCCGCCGACGCCGTCACCGTCTTCGACGAGCTGCAGAAGCGCGGCGAGATGGCCAGGGTGGGCGGTGCCGCCTACCTCCACACGCTCACGGCGGTCGTCCCCACGGCCGCCAACGCCGGCTACTACGCCAAGATCGTCCGCGAGCAGGCCA
>DASUCK010000084.1:0-4179 GCA_036276095.1 Nonomuraea sp.
GGAGCGCGTCGCGCACCGGCTTGCCCAGCCGCTGGCGGTAGGCCCGCACGGCCGCGATCGTCGCGCCGTCGTAGACGCCGCTCATCGGCCCTTTGTAGAGGCCCTTCAGCTGGAGCAGGCACTGGGCGGCCTTCACGGCTGCCCCGGAGGCACCCCGGGCGAGCCGGGGGAACGCGGTCAGGTCCAGGTTGACGCCACCGCAGCGGGTCGGGGAGGGCGGGGCCACGGTGCCGCGCCCGACGTCGAGCCAGTTGCTGTCGATGTTGATGGTGACGCCGCCGTGCGTCTCGTTGTGCCCGCCGCGGTACTGGTGCACCCGGGCGTGCGGCATCCACCCGTCCGCCCGCAGGTAGGTGCCGGGGTCGTTGATCTTGCCGGGCACGCCGCTCCAGCGGGCGACCCAGATCTGGTCGGGCATCGCGAAGCGGCCCGGCCGGTTGACCCGCGCGTCGTCGAGCATCTTGATGCCGGTGCCGGCGCTGGAGTAGAAGCCGGAGCGGTAGCCGAGGGCGTGCAGCTGCGTGGTCCACGCCGACAGGAAGCTCAGCGCGGACTCGCGGCAGTGGGTGTTGCTGACGCTGAAGTCGCCCTCGAGGTCGTACCACAGGGTGCTCCTCGCCCCCATGCCGAGACGGGCCGCCTCGGCCACGGCCGTGCTCGCCTCCCGCTTGCCCTGGGCGCGGGCGCGGGCGTAGCCGTCGGCGGGGTCGGGGTTGATGCGCTCCTGCTTCTGGTAGCGCTCCCGGGTCGTGCACGACGCCTGCGGGCCCAGCGTGATCGGCAGGATCCGCCAGCCGTTGCGCAGCTGGGTCTCGACCCAGGTCGGGGTCAGGTTGGGCTGGTCGCGGCAGAAGCGGGAGTTCCCGGTCGTGTAGACGCCGACCGCCCAGAACGGGGAGCTGCGCAGCCAGGCGTCCATCGCGGCCTGGGAGGGCGCCACGCACTGGTCGAAGCCGTAGCCGGTGAAGTTGCGGGGGGTGGCCCGTCCGGCCGCCTGCGCGGGGGCTGCGGAGAGCCCCACGAGCAGCGAGCCGACGAGCGCCAGGACGGCACCGAGGATGACGCCGCGCCACGGGCTCCTCGACCGGTGCGGTGCGGATGGCTGGTGCATGAGGACTCCCCGACGACGACGACAGCTGGAGTCACTGTAGTCACAAAATTCCCAACCGTAACGGCTTTCAGAGGATCGCCGGGGGACCGACACGCCGGGACCGGTCAGCGGCGGCCCTGCTGCAGCCGGGCCCAGAGGCGGCCCTCCGCCACGCCGGTGCGCGCCATCGCCTGGGACCGCTGGTAGTCGCGCACGGCCGCCCGCGTCGCCCCCGCGAAGACCCCGTCGACCGGCAGCCGGGCCCGCACCGCGGCGTTCAGCGAGCGCTGGAGCCGGCGCACGTCGTTCCCGCCCGAGCCGTACTTCACCACCGGGTCCGCTCCCCGCGAGAGCAGCGCCGTCCAGGCCCGGCCGGTCAGCGCCGGACCCGTGGGAAGGCCGACGGTGGCCGCGCTGAACCGGCGGACCGCCCGCGCCGTGGCCGGGGTGTACCGCCCGTGCAGCCGCCCGTCGTAGAGACCCTGGCGGCGCAGGAGGCACTGCGCGGCCCGCACGTGGTCCCCGCGGTCGCCGCGCCCCAGACGCGGGTAGGTCGGGAAGTCGATGCGCACGCCGCAGTGCGGTGCCGCCCTGCCCGGCCGGGTCCCGCCGCCGACGTCCATGACGTTGCTGTCGATGTTCAGCGTGACGCCGCCGTACGTCTCGTCGTGGCCGCCGCGGTACTGGTGCACCCGGTCCCGCGCCCACCCGTCGTCACCGACGTAGCCGGAGCGGGTCGTGGCCCGGCCGTTCCACTCGGCGATCCAGAGCTGGTCCGGCAGGGTGTGCCCGCTGGGCTCGCGGCGCTCCTGCTCGAGCATCCGGATCCCGGAGGACGCGCTGGAGTAGAACCCGCTGCGGTACCCCGCGTCGTGCAGCGCGCGGGTCCACCCGGTCACCAGGCTGAGGGCCGACTCGCGGCAGGCGTCGCGCGAGACGTCGAAGTGCTCGAGGTCGTACCACAGCGTGCTGCCCCGGCCGATCCCGTAGGACGCGGCCGCGGCGACGGCCTCGGCGGCCTCGTCGCGGCCCTGCGCGCGGGCGGCGGCGTACCCGTCCGCCGGGTCCGGGTCGATCTTGGCCCAGCGGTCCGGGCGGGTGCACGAGGCCTGGAGGCCGACGTGGAGCGGCAGCAGGACCCACCCGCGACGGGCCTGGGTGTCGACCCACGAGGCGGAGAGGTGCTCCTGCTCGGCGCAGAACCGGTTGGTGCCCGAGGTGTAGATCCCCACACCCCAGTACGGCGACCGCTCGCGCCACACGTCCATCGACGCCTGGTCCGGCGCCTGGCAGGCGTCGAACGCGAAGCCGGTGAACGACCCGGGCATCCGGCGGGTCTCGGCCTCGGCCGGCCCCGTGGAGTCGAGCAGCACCAGGCCCGACGCCGCCACCGCGACCATGAGGGCGGTGATCCCCGTGCGGGGTCCGAGCAGACGGGGGCGTGAACGCATGGTGGCTCCGTGGGTCCCGAGGTGGCCGCACACGGCGTGGACGGAGCAGCCAGCGTAACCCCCGGATCCGCTGCCGTCCGGCGGTCGCGCACTCCGGCACACTGGGCCCGTGCCCGCCCGCCTGCGCCTCGCCGACCCCCAGGCCGTCGCCGCCGCGGTCGACCGGTTCCGGGCCGGGTCCCACGACGCGGCCGACGCCCGGCTGCTCACCAAGCACCTGCTGGCAGTGCTCGTCGCGAAGGCACCCGGGGGTGCGGTCGAGGTCCGGGTGCCGCCGTACGCCGTCGCGCAGTGCGTCGCCGGCACGCGGCACACCCGCGGCACCCCCCCGGCGGTGGTCGAGACCGACCCGGAGACCTGGATCGCGCTCGCGCTCGGGGACCTGGACTGGAAGCAGGCCCAGGACGCGGGGCGCCTGCGGGCGTCCGGCGAACGGTCCGACCTCACGCCGCTGCTGCCGCTGGCCTGAGGAGGGTCAGCGGCGCTTGCCCTTGCCGCCGCGCCTCTTGCCCTTCGCGCCGTGCCGGTGCTTCGCCTTCGAGTCGTGCTTCTTCGCGTGCTGGTGCTTGCCGCTCTTGGCGGTGTGCTTCGTGGCGTTCTTCTTGGCGTGCCCCTTGCCGTGCGCGCCCTTCCCGCCGTGACGAGTCGTCACACGGCGCTCCGCGGTCTCCCCCTCCTGCAGCGCCCGCCAGGTCGCCCCGGCGACCACCCCGGTCACCCGGAGACCGGTGCGGCGCTGGTAGCGCATCACGGCGGCCGTCGTACCGGGACCGAAGTGCCCGTCCACGTCCACCGCGCCCGGCATCGCGGCCGTCAACGCGCGCTGCACGCGCCGTACCTCAGGGCCCTGCGACCCGCGCTTGAGCGTCGGTCGCGGTCCGGTGGCCAGCAGCGCGGTCCACGTCGCGTCGTCCGCGAGGCCGGTGGCGTGCAGCCCCCGCGCCCGCTGGAGACGGGCCACGGCAGCCCGCGCGCGGTCGTCGTGCCGGTCGGGGGCCGCCCCGCGGAGATGGCCGGACCTCCCGAGCAGGCACGTCAGCACCGCCACCTCCGGACCCCGCTGGCCGCCGCGCACCTCGCCGTAGTGGCGCCGGTCCGCCTCCCGGCCGCAGGCGGCGGGCGTGCGCCGCAGCGTCGGGGAGCTGCCGAGGTCGACGTAGTTGCGGTCGATCGCCATCCGCACGCCGCCGTAGCGCCCGACGACGTCGAGGGCGTACTGGTGGACCCGGGCGTCCTGCCGCCACCGCGGGGCCCTGACGTACTCGTCCCAGCGCACGTCCGGCCGCCAGTTGTGCCAGGCGAACCACAGTCGGTCCGGCTTGGTGAATCGGCTGTCCGCGCGCACCGACCCGAGGGCCGCGACGGCCGCGCTGACGCTGGAGTACACCCCGGACCGGTAGCCGAGCCGGTGCACCTGCTCGGTCCAGGCCGACAGGAAGTGCAGCACACCCGCCCGGCAGGCACGCCGCCCCGGCGGGAACCACTCCAGGTCGTACCACAGCGTGCTGCCGTGCACGATGCCGAGCTCCTGCGCCGCCCCGGCCGCGCGCCGTGCCTCGAGCGCGGCGAGCGCGCGCGCCGCCGGGTAGCGGTGGCGCGCTCCCGCCCGCGAGGGGATGGTGCGGCTGTACGACGTGC
>DASUCK010000085.1:0-10788 GCA_036276095.1 Nonomuraea sp.
GCCCTTTCATCCTGAGTAGCGGCCCTCTTCGATGAGCTGCAGGACGAGGATGGCCTGCACGAGTGCGGTCGCTCGATGCGGGTAGCAGCGCAGCCTGGTCAGCACCTTCCAGCTCTTCAAGGTCGCGACGGCGGGTTCGCCGATGGCGCGGATGCGGGCGTGGGCGCGGTTGACGTCTCGCTGGGTGCGAGACAGCCACGGCCGATGGCGATGACGCTTGAACGGTGTCCGGCTCGTGCCGCCCGCACCTTGACAGCCCTTGTCCGCGAAGCTCCCGCGTGGACGCTCCCGCTCTGGCGACGAGGGTGTTGTCGGTGTGCCGCAGATCATGGGAGTGGATCCTGGGCACGCCTGCGTCTCCGACCGCCTTGGCTGCTCGTGATCCAGTCGCGTCCGTATGTGCCCTGCGTGATGTGCCCTACGTCCGGTTCGATCCGATCGTCTCCGGGAATCTGCGCTTCGGTCTTGGCCAGCCACAGTTCCGCGTCCGTCTTGGTCGCGAACGTTTGTGGAGCCGGGCGATCCACAACGTCCGGGCCGGGGTTGCGCGCCTGGAACCGGTTGGGGGGAGTTCCCGGATCCGCCCGAAGCGGCGCTTGGGGGTCGCGTCTTGCGCTGTGACTCTGCTGAGCCAGTCTTCGCCATTGCGCGGCCCTCCCTACTACGCACAGTAAAGGTTCGACGTGTCCGCCAGCGATGAACGCATCAAGGGCCGCCTCGGAGATGCGACCCTTACGTCCGAGGTGGGACGAAGGCGATGCGGCGTTCTTCGATCAGCCGCCGAGGAAACGGACCAGAGCAACTCAGACCACGACCCGGGACACCATCCACCATCGCAGCTGGAACTCAATGGCGACGAACTTGTGGCCACGCCATGATGTCCCCGTGCGCAAGGCGACCGCTTACCATGACGCCCTCGGCGATCACTTCGCCAACTACGCAGAGACGAGCCCCTACAACGCCTACACCGACAGACCCGCAATGCTTCAACTCGCGGGCAACGTCTCCGGGGCCAGAATCCTGGATGTCGGCTGTGGAGCAGGCCACTACGCGGCCGAGCTCTCCGCCCGCGGCGCCCAGGTGGTCGGAATCGAAGGCAGCGCCACACTCCTGCGCCACGCGCAAGTACGAGTGAACGGCCATGCAGAACTACTTCTCCATGATCTCGAAGAGCCACTCGGTTTCGCCGCTGAGGCATCCTTCGACGGGGTGGTCTGCGCCCTCGTATATGAGCACGTCCAGAACCGTGTGCAACTGCTGGGTGAACTACGTCGCGTCCTGCGGCCAGGTGGATGGCTCCAGGTGTCGACCACCCATCCCACAGCCGACTGGCGTCACTTCGGAGGCTCGTACTTCAGCCACGACTGGAGAGACCTGCCGCTCGGAGACAGCAAGCTCTCGATCCACTACCAGCGCCTGCCATTGGAGACCTTCCTGGGCGAGCTGTTGGCCGCAGGGTTCGTGCTGGAGCGGCTGATCGAACCGCGCCCCACGGCCGGCCTCCGGGAAATCGACGAAGCCGCCTACAACAAGCTCCACCAAACGCCGTCCTTCCTCGCGGTGAGGCTGAGGCGTCCTTGAGCGCAATACTTGAGCGCAATGGATGAACCTCATCCCTCCTCATGAAACGATCGCCTCCGGCGAGGCGCTCAGGCGCGGCTCAGGGCTCCGGGGCGCCACCCTGGCCGAACGCTGCGGCCGGCATCGCCCTGCCGCTGCACACATGCAGCCCTTACGATCGCCACGGCGTGGCCGGCCACCGTGATGAGAGCCGGCGCCAGCGTAGGCCGAGTACCTTGCTGGCTCCGTGGGCAGACGGTATCCACCTGTTCCATGGGTGGTTTCCGACTGTGATGGCAGTCCACGCGCCAGCCCCCTCAGACCGCGAACTCCTGGCCGCCATCACCTCGGCACATCGGAGCCTGAGCCAGTCTCCCGAGTGACCCACGCCAGGTAATCAGCACTTCCCGCCCGCACCGGCACAGCGATGATCTCCGGAACATCGTAGGAGTGCACCTCCCGCACACTCGCGGCCAGCTCGTCGAAGAGATCAGCGGTGGTCTTGAGCAACACCAACCACTCCTCAGCCTCTTCGACCTTGCCCTCCCACCAGTACGTCGAGGTGATCGGCCCGAGCGCCTGAGCGCAGGCAGCCAAGCGCCGTTCCACCACGGCCCGGCAGATGCTCGCCGCCTCGCCCCGATCAGCAGCGGTCACATGAACCTCGATGTAGTCGGTCACGCCTCTTGTCTAGTCCCAGGACATGATGGACACAACTGTCCCACCACCTGCTTGACGGGCACCCTAGGAAAGACGGGCACCCTAGGAAACATGACGGGCCTTGCGGGGCCGGGCCGCTTCGATGCTGCGGACGCCGCGCGGCCGGGGTCGACATCGAGGACGGCGTGGACTCACCCGGCCTCCTGCACCCCGCCGCGGCCGCGTGCGGGGCGGTTCAAGGATCCGCTGATCGACCGCTACTACGCCGAGCAGACGCGGCGGGGTCGTTGTCCGGGCAGGGCCTGGGGGAGAAGCTGATCGACCTGCGGGCCACCTTCAGGAGCCGAGAGGGGTGAGGGCCGCGCATCCATGGCGGCCACCGTACATACGGCGGGCCGGTCGCACTGGTGTGGAGCGCGCAGGCAGGCTCGTACGGCTTCTGCGGGATGTCGGCTAGCGCGGATGATAGTCGGGCGTTTCGAAGGGCCAGTGCGTGGACAGCCAGGCTGTTACGGCTTCGTACAAGGGCACGTCCAGGTCGGCCCGGTCGGCCCGGACCCAGGAGGCCACGTCGGCGTCGTGGTCGTCGTCGGGTGAGGGATAGATGTAGACGCATCCGATCACCTCGCCGCCGGCCGTGTCGAGGACGGTGTAGGTGAATCCGCGGCGCCGCGTGTAGTCGTTCGCGTGGCGTCGCAGGTCGGCGAGGTTCGCCTCCAGGGTCATGCCGCCCGCGGGAGGCCATCCGTGGTCCGGGAAGCCCGGCGTCGCGCGGATGTGCGCGATGCTGCCGGTCCAGGCGGCGTGGTCGGCGGCGTTGTGCTGGGGGCCCAGGGGTTCCAGGCGGAACTGCGGGGTGGCCAGTTGTGAGGGGACGGCGAAGTCGTCGGGCACGAAAGGACGGTCGTTCATGAGCCGAGGCTACGAGGTTGAGGTCGCGGGTTGCAGCCGGATCGATCGCGCCGTCCAAGGGCGACGGCAGCACGGCGGAGTTCCTCGCCCCGCGGCCGCCGTGTACGTTGTCGGCGTTGTCGACGCGCTTCAGGCGCGGGCCCGTTGGGGCGCGGGATGACCGCGTTGACCAGCGCGAACACCACTGCCGGCGCTGTGGCGACCAGGCGCGATACTGGTGGGGTGTTGAGCAGTCAGCGTCTGCGGGTACTCAGGGAGGTCTTCAGGACGGGGAGCATCGCGGGGGCCGCGCGGACGTTGCGGCTGTCGCCGTCCGCCGTCTCGCACCAGCTGTCCCGGCTGGAGGAAGAGGCCGGGGTGGGGTTGGTCGAACGGGGAGCGCAGAGTCTGCGGCTCACCGCGGCCGGGCGGCGGCTCGCCACCAGGGCGCAGGAGGTGCTCGATCTCATCGAGGCCGCGGAGAAGGATCTCCTGGCCCAGGCCAGGGCCGACGCCGGACAGCTCAGGATCGGCTTCTTCGCCTCGTCCGGCTATCGGCTGCTGCCGCTGGCGCTGTCGGCGTTCGCGGCCCGTCACCCGGCCGTCGATCTCGACCTGGTGGAGGGGCAGCCGCACGAGTTGATGCCCGACCTGGAACGCGGCGCCCTCGACGTCCTCGTGGTGTTCGAGCATGCGCTGGATCCGTGGCGGCCGCCCGAGGGTGTGGAGATCACGCCCCTCTTGGAGGAGCCCCAACTTCTGGTGCTGCCGCCGGGGCATCCCGCCGGCCGGACCGCCCGGGTACGTCTCGCAGATCTGGCCGACGAGCCGTGGATCACCACGTACGGCACCGACACGCCCGTCTCGGTGCTGGAACGGGCCAGCGCGCTGGAGGGGTTCAGCCCGCGGATCCGCTGCCGCAGCGACCACTACGAGGTGACCCTCGGCCTCGTCAGGGCGGGGCTCGGCGTCGCCCTGGTGCCGAGCCTCGGCGTCCACGGGGCCACCGGCGTACAGGTGTGTCGGGTCGAGGGGCCTCGGCTGCACCGCCGGATCGGTGCCGCGGTACGGCCGACCAACCCGAACCCGGCCCTTCGGTCGTTGCTCGACTACCTTCTTGATGCTGCCGGGCGCCTGCGCAGCGCTACCGCCGGCAGCGGTAGCAGTAGCGGGAGTGGCACCGGCAGTGGTGGCACCGGCTGAGGCCGTGTACTTCGCGGTCTAGGGAGTGTTCGGGGTGGGCGGGGTGGGCGGGGTGACGCCGACGAGGTGGCCGATGGTACGGCCGGCCTCGCGGACGCGGGTGGCCAGTTCGTGCTCGCTGCCGGTTGGCCCCGACGCGAGCACGGCGTACCCGATGCGCCGGTGGCCGACCATCACCCCCACGTCGGCGCGCACGCCGTCGTCGGTGCCCGTCTTGTTCGCCACCCACACCGTGCCGGGCGGGGCCGTGCCGGGCAGCGCTGTTGTGGGGAAGCGGCGGTCCTCGGGGTCATGTGGTAGGTGGGCGGGGACCAGGGAGCGGTCGGTGTTGTGGGCCAGCCAGCCGAGCATCAGCCGGGTCCACTCCTCCTGCCCGTCGAGTGTGGCGGCGAACCGGGCCAGTTCGCCGGCTGTGCCGACGGCGAAGGCGGGCGGGTCGGAGGGGAGGCGGGGCTCGCGGATGCGGTCGAGGACGCGGGTGCGGCGCAGGCCGAGCGTCCGTGACTCCGCGGCGACCCGGTCGAGGCCGATGCGGCGTAGCAGGGCGTTGGTGGCGATGTTGTCGCTCACCGCGGCGGTCAGCAGGGCCAGGTCGGCGATCGACCACCGGCGTGCCGACAGGGCGTGCAGCAGGCCGGATCCGCCGACGTGGTCCTCCTCGCGCAGGTCGACCGGTTCGGCGGGGTCGAGCGTGCCCGCGCAGATGGCCCGTGCGACCGTCGCGAGCAGGGGCAGCTTGCCGACGCTGGCGAGCGGCAGCTCGACGTCCTCGCCGACCGCGATCTCACCGGGCACGGAGACGGCGATCATCACGGCCTCGGCACCGCCCCCGGCCGCGGCACCGTCTCCACGCGCTCCCCTACCAGGATCATCACGGCGTCAGCACCGTCCCCGGCCGCGCCGGCGTCTCCTCGCCCTCCCGCACCACGACCTGCCCCGCCACCACCACGGTTCGAACGCCCTTCGGCGGCAGCAGCGGCTCGGCGAAGGTGGCGCCGTCGTCCACCGTGGCCGGGTCGAACAGCACCAGGTCGGCGTGCGCGCCGTCCGCCACCACTCCGCGCCCGGCCAGCCCGAACCGCTCGGCGGCGAGGCCGGTCATCTTCCGAACGGCGGTCGCCAGGTCGAGCAGTCCGAGGTCTCTGGTGTACCGGCCGAGCACGCGGGGGAAGGTGCCCGCCCAGCGGGGATGGGGGCGGCCGCCGGGCTTCGGCACGCCGTCCGAGCCGATCATCGCGTACGGCGCCGCCAGCACCCGGCGCACGTCGTCCTCCACCATGGAATGGCTGATGATCATGACTTCGCCACGCTCGGCGAGCAGCAGGTCGGCGGCCACGTCGAAGGGGTCTCGGCCGTCCAGCGTGGCCAGGTCGGCGACGGTGCGGCCCTCGGTGTGCGGGTGGCCGGGGGCGCGGGCGATGGCGATGCGGTCCCAGCCGCCGTTGCCGACGGTGTTCTCCCAGCCTGGCACGCCGTCGATGATCGCGGCCCGCATCCGGTCGCGCTGCCGGGGGTCGGCCAGCCGGGCGGTGAGCGCGGCGGTGCCGCCGTCGGACGCCCAGGGCGGCAGCATCGCGGACAGGTGGGTGCTGGCCGCCGTGTACGGGTAGACGTCGCAGGTCACGTCGAGCCCCTCGGCGCGCAGCCGGGCGAGCCTGGGCAAGGTCCGCTCGGTGCGACCCCAGGCGTACTTGCCGGCGGTCTTGTGGTGGGAGACGTGCAGGGCCGCGCCGCTCCGGCGGGCGATCTCCACGGCTTCCTCCAGCGCTTCCTCCACGCGCGACATCTCGTCGCGCAGGTGGGTGACGTACGGCTTGCCGTGCCGGGCGGCGACCCGCGCCAGCGCGACGACCTCGTCGGTGTCGGCGTAGGCGCCGGGCGGGTAGATGAGCCCGGTGGACAGGCCCGCGGCTCCCTGGGCGAGCGACCGGTCGAGCAGCGCGCACATGGTGGCCAGTTCGGCGGGGGTCGCGGGGCGGTCCACGGGCCCCAGCACTCCGGCGCGCAGGGTGCCGTGCCCCACCAGGGACGCGAGGTGGTTGGCGCGCGGCACGGCGGCGTGCGCCGCGGCGAAACCGGCGAAGTCCTCCCAGAATCCGACGTCGCCGCCGAACCCGATGGCGGCTTCGGCGCGCAGCTCCGGCACGCGTTCCGGCAGCGCGGGGAAGAGCCCGGAGCCGCAGTTGCCGCAGATCTCGGCCGTCACCCCGGCCAGCACGGGGGCGCGCACCAGATCCCGGTCGCCGCCGAGCAGCGCGATCCCGTCGGAGTGGGTGTGCACGTCGATGAATCCGGGGGTGACGGCGAGCCCGGCGGCGTCCAGGGTCTCGCGGGCGTCCGCGCCCGACCCGGCGGGCAGGACGGCCAGCCGTCCCCCGGCCACGCCCACGTCGGCGGGCCGCGGCGGCGCGCCCGTGCCGTCGACCAGCAGCCCGCCGCGCACCAGCAGGTCGAGTCTCACAGCACCCGCCCCAGGAACGCGCGGAAGCGCTCGTTGCGGGGGTCCGCCAGCACCTCGCGCGGGTCGCCCTGCTCGACGATCGCGCCGTCGTCGATGAAGACCAGGTGGTCGCCCACCTCGCGGGCGAAGCCCATCTCGTGCGTCACCACCATCATGGTCATCCCGCTGGCCGCCAGGTCGCGCATCACCGCGAGCACCTCCTGCACCAGTTCGGGGTCGAGCGCGCTGGTCGGTTCGTCGAACAGCATCACCTTGGGACGCATGGCCAGGCTGCGGGCGATGGCCACCCGCTGCTGCTGGCCGCCGGACAGCTGCGCCGGGTAGTGGCCGGCCCGGTCGTCCATGCCCACCCGGTGGAGCAGCTCCTCGGCCTGCCGCCGGGCCTCTCCCCTGGGAACGCGGCCGACGACCAGCGGTCCCTCCATGACGTTCTCCAACGCGGTGCGGTGCGGGAAGAGGTGGAAGCGCTGGAAGACCATGCCGATGTTCCGGCGCTGCCGGTTCAGCCTCGCCGGGGGGAGGTGGTGCAGCCGGCCGTCGCGCTCCTCGAACCCGATCAGCTCGCCGTCCACCCTGATCCGGCCGGCGTCGATCGTCTCCAGCCGGTTGACGCAGCGCAGCAGGGTGGACTTGCCCGACCCGGACGGCCCCACCACGCAGACCACGCCGCCCTCGGGCACGTCGAGGCTGACGCCCCTCAGCACCTCCAGCGCCCCGAAGCGCTTGCGCACCGAGCGGATCTCCACCATGGGACGGTCCACTAGACCCCACCTCCGGCGAACGGCCGCAGGTTGCGGCCCACCCTGGCGGGCAGCGTGTCGTGGCCGCGCTCGAACCGCCGCTCGACGAAGTGCTGCCCGACGCTGGCGATCGTGGTGAGCACCACGTACCAGATGGACGCCACCACGAGCAGCGCGATGACTTCGAAGTTGCCCAGGTAGATGCGCTGCGCCACGGTCAGCAGCTCGGCTCCCGCGATGACCGACACCATCGACGTCGTCTTCAGCATGGAGATGAACTGGTTGCCGGTCGGCGGCACGATCACCCGCATCGCCTGCGGCAGCACCACCCTGCGCAGCACCTGGCCGTGCGACATGCCGAGGGCCTCGGCCGCCTCGCGCTGGCCGGAGTCAACCGAGCGGATTCCCGCCCGGACGATCTCCGCCATGTACGCGCCCTCGTTGATCGCCAGCCCGAGCAGGGCCGCGGTGAACGGCGTGACCAGCTCGTTCGCGGGCCACTCGACCAGCTTCGGGCCGTCGAACGGGATCCCGATCGCGATCGTCGGGAAGACCAGCCCGATGTTGAACCAGAAGATCAGCTGGACCAGCAGCGGCGTGCCGCGGAAGAACCACGTGTACAGCGCGGCGGCCCCGCGCAGCACCGGGTTGCCCGACTGCTGCATCACCGCCGTGAGCACGCCGAGGGCCAGGCCGATCACCATCGACAGCACGGTCAGCTGGATGGTGACCCACAGGCCGCGCAGGATCCTGCCGTCGCCGAGGAAGGCGACGATCACGTCCCAGTGCAGGTTCGGGTTGACGACGATCGTGTACGCGAGCCAGACCAGGAACAGCCCGGCCGCGGCGGCGGCCAGCCAGCGTCCGGGGCGCGGCGGCCGTACCGCGTCCACGGGCAGGTCGGTCACTTCCACGGCTTGGTGTTCACCATCACCTCGGGCACGGCGTTGGCGGCCACGCCGTAGGTGTCGAGGATCTTCTTGTACGTGCCGTCGGCCATCAGCTCCTGCATGGCCTTGGCCACCGCGTCACGCAGGGCGGTGTCGCGCCGGTCGATGGCGATGCCCCAGGGGCCGGCGTCGTACTGGCCGGGCAGCACCTCGTACTTGCCGGTCTGGTCGGCGTACATGGCGGCCACCGGGGAGTCGACGATGGTGGCGACCGCGCGACCGGAGTCGATGCTGAGCAGGCCGGTGGGGGCGTCCTCGCTCTGCATGATCGTCATCTTCTTGTCGCACTTGTCGTTCTGCTTCTCGCCGATGGCCAGGTTGGAGCTGCCCTTGGCGAGCACGACGGTACGGCCGCACAGGTCGGCGAGGTCCTTGACGCCTTCGGGGTTGCCCTTC
Organism: Nonomuraea sp.; assembly: GCA_036276095.1. Lineage (GTDB taxonomy): Bacteria > Actinomycetota > Actinomycetes > Streptosporangiales > Streptosporangiaceae > Nonomuraea. Next base: position 8,862 of record DASUCK010000085.1, read on the forward strand.
TTCACCATGACGGCGCCGCCGGCGTTGAAGTAGTCGACGAAGTCGACGGCCGCCCGGCGCTCCTCGGTGTCGCTCATGGAGGAGAGCACGAGGTCCCACCGGTTGCTCTGCAGGCCGGGGATGAGCCCGTCGAAGGCGACGTTCGTGATGGTGGACGTCAGCCCGAGCTTGGCGGCGACGGCGGCGCCGAGGTCGGGGTCGACGCCGGTGAGCTCCTGGGTGCCCTTCTTGTACATCTCCATCGGCGGGTAGCCTTCGGCGGTCGCCAGCCGGAGCACGCCGCGCTCGCGCACGTCGGCGGGCACCAGGTCCTTGGCCGTCTTGCCCTGGGCCGCCGCGGCGCCCTGGGTGGCGCTCGTCTCCGTGGAGGAGCGGCCGCATCCGCTCGCGAGCGCCGTGACGACCAGCACGGCGGCGGCCGCCGCGTAAAGGCGCTTTGTCATGGAAACTCCCAGTTCGCGGAATGGTTGTGCACATGGTGGCGGCGAGCGTGGCGGATCCCAACACTTGTGAACGCTTGTGACCCTCAGCCTCGAAATCCTCGATGCTCACGCTGGGGTGAACGGCGCGGGCCGGGGACAGGCACCCCGGCCGGTCAGCGCGCCGTCTCCGCCGCCGCGCACGCGTCGGCGGCGCGCCTCAGCCTCCGCTCCACCTCCCGCGGGTGCCGTCCGAGACAGGAGCGGGCCTCGGCCAGGGCGACGACCGCCTGGCTCATCACCTCGCCCTGCCAGGCGGCCGGCCTGCGCTCCACCGAGAACAGCCGCTCGCACAGCCCCGCGATCCGGGCATACGGGGCTAGGGCGGCGGCCGGCCGGGCCTCCGCGGTCACCGTCCAGGTCTCCGGGGGGAACTCCGCGGTCGCGACGAGGTCGTACAGGGTCGCCGACTCGTCCTCGAGCGCTTCCTGGAACGCCAGGACCCGGTCCAGCATCGCCTGCGTGCGGACGCCGTCCTCGCCCCGCAGCTTCTCGACGGTCGCGTCCACGACCTCCCGCAGGTCCTGGCGCAGGACGAGCTGGGACAGCCGGGCGATGGTGGCCTCCTCCACGCGTTCGAGCTCGTGCTTGTGCTCCACGCACGAGCGTGCGGTGCGGATGAGGTCGCGGGCGTGACCGCCGGACCAGGCATGACAGAACAGCACGAACACCTTGGAGAAGTCGCGGGCCCGCCGGGCGACGAGCGTCTGCGACTCCTCCAGCGAGAGCGGCCCGACCGAGACGATGGTGTCGAACGCCGAGTCGAACACGTCCCGCACCGGCACTCCCCGCGCGGCGAAGCCGTGCATGGCGTCGGTGGACACGGAAAGGACGAAATGCGCCTTGGCGACGTGGAACAGGTCCTTGAGACCGTTGATCGCGTCGACGGCGTCGGCCGGCTCCGCCAGCTTGTCCAGCTCGTCCACGCAGATGATGACGGGCTTGTTGCTGAGCGCGATCAACTGCTCGACGAACTGCCGGAGCGCCAGCACCGACTCGGCGTGCGTGACCTCGCGCTCGGTACGGGAGACCCTCCCCGCGCCCTCGACACCGGACCCGCCCACCTTGAACGCCGTGTTGGCGCTCCTCTCGACCGTCGTGGACCAGCGCAGGAACTCCTGCTGCTGCAGGCAGAGCTCACGCGTCGTCTGCGGCGGGACCATCAGCCTCGTACGCCCCTGGACGAGGGCCCAGTGCCGGCTGAGGAAGAATCCGGCGACCAGGGCGCCCAGCACCACGGCGGCGAAGCCCGTCCAGCCGAGGTCGAGCGTGTTCGGCACCGGGCGGTTCTTGTCGTAGATCCACAACGTCAGCACGAGAAGCACGGCCGCAGACGCGAGGAGCGTCCGCAGCACCGCCCGCACGGCCGGCACCGCCATGCGGTTGCGGATGAGACCCGCTTCGCCGGGTTTGAGCCCCTCCTGCGCCAGCTCGCCGTGGATGATGCG
>DASUCK010000086.1:0-3223 GCA_036276095.1 Nonomuraea sp.
AGGCTCGCCAGCGCGGAGTCCTCCAGCACGACCGTGCTGGGCCCGCCGGCCGCGCTCACCCGGGACAGGTCGCTCAGCGTCGGTCCGACGTAGATGAGGTTCTCGTCGTCCAGCCACGCCACGCCGCCGAACGGGCCGGGCGCCCGGTCGGCCAGGGTGATCGCCGCGCCCTCGCCGGGCCGGATCTTCTTGAGTCGGCCGTCGGCCAGGAAGGCGATCCAGCGGCCATCGGGGGAGAACGCCGGGCGGACGGCCCGCTCGGTGCCGGGAATGCTGACGGCGTGGAGCTCGCCGCGCCGCTTGATCCACAGCCGGCCGTTCTGGACGTTCTCCTTCACCACCAGCGCCGCGCCGTCGGGCGACAGGGCGAGCGCGGACTGGGTGTTGTCGGGCACCAGGTCGTTGCCGAACCCGAGGTACTGCCAGACGGTGGCCTCGGGGTCGCGGGCCAGCCGGCTCCAGGCCGCGACCGCGAGGCCCAGCGCCGCCACCAGCCACGGCACCAGGGCGAGTGCCCGAACCCGGCGGCCGGGGCCGGCGCTCGACGTCGCCGCCCCGGCCGGGAAGGCCGCCGGGGCGGCCGTGGGCCGGCTCAGCGCCTCGGCGAACTTCGCGGCCGTGGCGAAACGATCCGCCGGCAGCTTGGCCAGCGCGGTGAGCACCGCCGCCTCGACCTGCGGCGGGATGGTCCGCCGCTGCAGGACAAGGGAGCGCGGCTCCTCGGTCATCACTCGCGCGAAGATGGCCTGCGCCGTGGGACCGGTGAACGGCGGCTCGCCCGTCAGCATCTCGTAGAGCACGCAGCCGAGCGCGTACAGGTCGCTGCGGGCCGTGATCTCCCGCTCGCCCATCGCCTGTTCGGGGCTCATGTAGTGCGGCGTCCCCAGCGACATCCCCGTCTCGGTCATCCGGGCGCCGCCCTCCGACCGGCTCGCCGCCAGGGCGATGCCGAAGTCGGCCACCAGCGCCCGCCCGTCGTGCAGCAGGATGTTCTCCGGCTTGATGTCCCGGTGGATCACCCCGTGGCGGTGGGCGTAGTCCAGCGCGTCCAGCACCTCGCACGCGATCCGCACCGCCTCGTCCACCGGCAGCTGCTTCTCGCGGACCAGGCGGTCGCGCAGGCTCTCCCCCTCCACCAGCGGCATCACGTAGAACACGTGCCCGTCGGCCTCGCCCGAGTCGAACAGGGAGAGGATGTGGGGGTGCTGGAGGTGGGCGGTGGTCTTGATCTCGGCCAGGAACCGGCTGGCGCCGAGGATGGCGGACAGCTCGGGCCGGAGCACCTTCAGGGCGACCTTGCGGTCGTGGCGCACGTCGTGAGCCAGGTAGACAGTGGCCATGCCGCCCTGCCCCAGCTCGCGCTCGAGCCGGTAGCGGTCGGCCACGGCGGTCGTCAGCCGGCCCAGCGATTCGGCCACGCGTCTCCCGACTTGTGAGGGGTGCACAGCGAACCTACCCGCCGGAACGGTGCCACGCAAACGCCGCTTCCCGGTTGCGGGTTGGGCCCCGGCGGGTTAACACCGTTGGGTGCTTGGCAAGAGGCTCGGCATCGGTGCCCGACCATCCCCAGTACGCCATGTGGAAGGCCCGCCTCGACGCGGAGCAGGCCGCGGCGCAAGCCGCGGCGCAGGAGCGAGCGACCCGCCGGGCGCGACGCGCGGCGGAGGGGTGCGGGGCGCTTGCCTCCGTGGTGGCACCTGCGGGCGTGGCTGCGCATCTTCTTCGGCAAGTCGCGGCCGCACCGGTGACGCCGGCCGAGCGAACCTGGGTTTGGGTGTGATCCGACGAGGGCAGAATGGGCACCACCGGCGATCGCCAAGCTCCCCAAGAATGACCTCCCGGCGTGACTTCCTCGCGGTGAGCCTGGGGGCAGCCGCGCTGGGGGTGCTGCCCCGGCGCCAGCCGCCGTCGCGGCGGCAGCCCAACATCCTCTTCATTCTGGCCGACGACCTGGGCTACGGGGACCTGAGCTGCTATGGCCGGCCCGACTACCGCACCCCCTACATCGATGGCCTGGCCCGGGATGGCCTCCGCTTCACCGGCAATTACACTGCGGCAGCCGTGTGCACCCCGACGCGCGTGGCACTCATGACCGGCCGGTATCCCGCCCGCCTGCCCATCGGCCTGGTCGAGCCGCTGAAGTACGGCGACGAGAGCGTCGGCCTCCCGCCCGAGCACCCCACGGTGGCCTCCCGGCTGAAGCTGGCGGGCTACGCGACCGCGCTGATCGGCAAGTGGCACCTGGGATTCCTCCCCGAGCATGGTCCCCTGCGCCACGGCTTCGACGAGTTCTACGGCATCCTGAGCGGCGGCGTGGACTACTTCACCCATCGCGAGCCGTCGGGGAAGCTCGACTTCCACGAGGGGGATGTGGCGCTGGAGCAGGCGGGCTACATGACCGACCTGCTGACGGACCGCGCCGTGGCATACCTCCGCCGGCGCCACTCCGCCCCCTTCTATGTTGCCCTCCACTACACCGCTCCCCACTGGCCGTGGGAAGGTCCGGGCGACACGGCGGCCAGCCGCGCGCTCCGGGGCGTGGCCGACACCGCCACGGGCCGGTTCGTGCGAGGCTACGCGGACCGCGGCTCGCAGGGGATCTTCGCCGCCATGATGGAGCGATTGGACGCCGGGGTCGGCCGGGTGCTGGACGCCTTGCGGGCGGCCGGTCTCGAGCGCGATACCCTCGTCGTGTTCACCAGCGACAACGGAGGGGAGCGATACTCCTACAACTGGCCCATGGGCGACGGGAAGGGTTCCCTCCGCGAGGGGGGAATCCGGGTGCCGGCCATCGTGCGCTGGCCGGGCGAGGTGCCGGCCGGGCGGACGACGGATCGGCCCGCCGTTACCATGGACTGGAGCGCCACGCTGATCGCGACCGGCGGAGCGACGCCGGATCCTGCGTATCCGCTCGACGGGGTGGATCTGACCCCCCTGTACCGGGGAGGATCCGCGACCGTCGAGCGCACCTTCTTCTGGCGCACGCGCCAGCAGGACGCCGCCCGCCGCGGGCGGTGGAAGTATCTCAGAGCCGAAGGGCATGAATCCCTCTACGACGTGGTCGCCGATCCCGGGGAGGTGGCCGATCTCGGCCCCTACGAGCCCGCCGTGCTGAGGTCGCTGCGAGCCGAGTTCCGCGCCTGGGACGCGCGCATGCTTCCCCGGCCGGTCTGACGGGATGAAAGCGTCCGTCTTCATCGGCGTCAGCCTCGACGGCTTCATC
>DASUCK010000087.1:0-2704 GCA_036276095.1 Nonomuraea sp.
TGCTCGCCTTCGCCGCCTACCTCGCCCTGCTCTACCCGGCCGTCCAAGGTCTGGGTGAGCTGGCGCTGACGGTGTCGGAGGCGGCCGCCGGGTCGGACCGGATCATCGAGGTGCTGCGTACCGCGCCGGCCGTGACCGACACGCGGGACGCGGTGCCGGTCGGGCGGGCGCTGGGCCGGGTGGAGTTCGACCGGGTCGGCTTCACCTACCCCGGGCGCAGCCGTCCGGTGCTGCGGGAGGCGTCCTTCACCGCCGAACCCGGCGAACTCGTCGCGATCACCGGGCCCAGCGGGGCGGGCAAGTCCACGCTCGCCAAGCTGCTGCTGCGGTTCTACGACCCCGGCGAGGGACGCGTCCTGCTGGACGGCGCCGACGTACGCGGCCTGACCCGCGAGTCGCTGCGCCGGAACGTCGCCGTCCTGCACCAGGAGACGCTGCTGTTCTCCGGCTCGGTACGGGACAACATCGCCTACGGCCGCCCGAGCGCCTCCCTCGACGAGGTGATCAGGGCCGCCGAGGCGGCCGGCGTGCACGACTTCGTCAAGCTTCTGCCCCAGGGGTACGACACCCCGGTGGGGCAGCGGGGGCGGCTGCTGTCCGGCGGGCAGCGGCAGCGGATCGCGATCGCCAGGGCCATCCTGCGCGACGCGCCGGTGCTGGTGCTCGACGAGCCCATGAGCGCCCTGGACGACGCCACGGCCGCCCAGGTCATGAAACCGCTGCGCCGTCTCATGACCGGACGCACCACCATCCTGATCACGCACGACCTGCGGCACGTGCCCGAAGGGGCGCGCGTGGTCGAGCTGCGGCCGGTGCCTCGGGAGGAACGCATCCACCTGAAGCGTTTCGGCCCCCAGGGCCGCCGGACCGCCCGCTCCGGCCGCGGCGGAGCCACCCGCTCCGGACGGGGTGGCTTCGGCGGCCCTGGGGTCGTCGGTGCCGAGCGGGCCACCGCCAACGGCCGGGAGGTCTGCCGATCGGGGCGGGCCGGAGGCGCCGCGCACCGGCCCGATCCGTTCGCCCGGCAGCACGATGCGCCGGAGCGGCAGGTCGTGCCTGAGCAGGTCGTGCCTGAGCAGGTGGCGTCGGAGCAGGTCGTGGGGCAGCAGTCCCGGCTTGTGGGCGGGGCTGCTCGGCATGCGGCGGGCTCCCGTCCCGTACCCGAAGGAGCCGCGGGGCGGCATGCCGCGGCCGCGCGCCGGCCGGGCCGGGGCGCTCGCCGGCTGTGGCGGTGGATCGGGGCGGCGGTCGGCCGGAGGCACAAGGGTGTCCCGTCCGGCGGGGCCCGCGCGGCGGAGCGGTCCGCGCACTTACCGGTACCGGCCGCGCACCCGCCTCACCACCCGGCACCCGCCCCTTCCACGGGGGCGGGTGCCGGGTGTCCGGAGGGAGCCGGCGTGGGTAGAATCGGAGAGCACTCTCCGGTTGTTGCAGGACAGGTGGGCAATGGGGGACGATCACGGCACGGCCAGGCCGTTGCGGGCCGACGCGCGGCGGAACCGGGAGCGGGTGCTGCAGATCGCTCAGGAGGCGCTGGCCAGCGACGGGCTGACGATCTCGTTCGACGAGATCGCCCGGCGGGCCGGGTTCGGGGTCGGGACGGTCTACCGGCACTTCCCGACCAAGGAGGCGCTGTTCGAGGCGGTGCTGCGGGGGCGGGTCGAGCGGTTCGTGGCCGACGCGCGGGCGCTGGGAACGGCCGAAGACGCGGGGAAGGCGTTCTTCGGCTGGTTCGCGGCGGTGGTGCGGGAGGCGTCGGCGAACCAGGCGCTGTGCGACATGCTGGAGAGCGGCCCGGGGAAGGCGTTCCGGCCGGGGTCGACGCTGGAGGACGACTTCGCCGCGGCGCTCGGCCGGCTGCTGGTCAGGGCGCAGCGGGCCGGGGCGGTGCGGCCCGACCTGGTGACCGAGGACGTCCAGGATCTGCTGCGGGGATGCCTGGCCGCCGAGCGGAGGGCGCGGGCGAGGGGCGGCGCGGTGCGGATGGCGGACGTCGTCTGCGACGGCATGCGCGCCCCGTGAACGTCGCGCCGAGGCGGTTGGTGTGCACGTCGTGCCGGGAGGCGCGCCCTGCGCACGTCAGGCCAGGGTGAAGCGGACCTCCCTGGTCGCCGGGTCGGCCCGGGTGAGGCGGACCGGCACGTGCTCGCCGAGAGGGAGGGCGCCGTCGCAGCGGGCGATCACGGCGGGGTCGGTGAGCTGCACCTGGCCGCCGCCGCGGCGCTCGTCCACGTCGATCACCACCGCCTCGAACGCCTCCCCGAGCCGGTCCCGCAGCAGGAACGCCTCCACCAGGTCCACGCACGCCCGCTCGACGGCCCCCGCCCGCCGCCCGGACGACGTCATGAGCGCGGGCAGCCCCGCGAGCGCCGCCCGCACGTCGGACGGAACCGGCTCGCCGGCGGCCACGGCCAGGCACACCTCGGTCGCGTAACGGTCGACCAGGCGCCGCAGCGGGGCCGTGACGTGCGCGTACGGCGCCGCGACGGCCGCGTGCCCGGCTTCCTTCGGCGGCTCCCCGTCGAACGCCTCGTAGCCGGAGCCGCGCAGCAGCACCCTCGACTCGTGCAGGAACGCCGCCTGCTGCGGGTTCTTGGGATCGAGGTCGTGCACGACGTCGCCGTACCGGGCGCCGTCCGGCCACGGCACGCCCAGCGCGGCCGCCACCCGCCACACCTTGTCCACGTCGGCCGGACGGGGCGGC
>DASUCK010000088.1:0-3487 GCA_036276095.1 Nonomuraea sp.
TGACGGTGCAGAGTGCCCCCCGCTCGTCGAGGGCCAGCGGTGCCACCACCGGCACTCGTCCCGAGGCGAGGAGCTGGTCCAGCAGCGGCCGGCGGATGCCCGTCACGCGGGCCACGTAGCCGAGTCCGGGCACACGCTCCCCGCCGAAGATGCCCCCGTCCACGCCCGACAGCCCGACGGCGTCCACGCCGCGCCCGCGCAGCGCCGCCACCAGCTCCACGTTGATGACGCCGCGCAGGACGGCCGCGGCCGCCTCCAGGGCTGGCGCGTCGGTCACGCGCAGGCCATGCTCGAAGCGGCTGGCGATGCCCAGGCGGCCGAGCCACTCGGTGACGCGGTTGCCGCCGCCATGAACGACGACCACGGGCCGCTCGCGGGCCAGGGCCGCGATCTCGTCGAGCAGCTGGTCCTGCTCGGCCACGGTCGTGCCGCCCAGCTTGACCACCACCGGGCGGCGGTCGACGGCGCCGCCCCGCGCGTCGGGCGCATCGTGCGCCGCGTGCCCGCTCACGTCGAGTAGGCCGAGTTCTCGCGCACGTACTCCTCGCTCAGGTCGCAGCCGAAGGCTTCGGCCGCCGCGGCGCCGATGCCCAGGGCGAGCTCGATGACGACCTCGTCGGCGGCCATGGCGGCCGAGACCGCGTCGCGGTCGAAGTCGACCGGTGCGGCCTCGAAGACGGTCGTGCCGCACAGCCCGATGCGCAACCGGTCGGGCTCCAGCTCGACAGGCCGCCCATCCTCGCGGCGGGCGGCGCCGGCCGCTGCGGCGACCCGGCCCCAGTTCGGGTCGCGGCCGTGGACCGCCGCCTTGACCAGGCTGCTGGCGACCACCGCGCGGGCCACGGCGCGTGCGTCGTCGAGGTCGGCGGCTCCTTCGACGCGGCAGGTGACCAGGGTCGTGGCGCCCTCGCCGTCCGCGGCTTGCTGCCGCGCCAGGGAGCGGCAGACGGCGCGGATCGCCCCGCCCAGCGCCTCCGCCGCGGGCGTGCCCGGCTCCACGTCTCTCGTCCCGGCCGCCCCGGAGGCGAGCAGGAAGACGCTGTCGTTGGTCGAGGTGTCGCCGTCCACGGTCAGCTGGCCGAAGGTGTCGCGCACGGCCGGCCCGAGCAGGCCCGCCAGGGTGGTCGGTGTCGCTGCGGCGTCGGTGGCCAGCACGGCGATCATCGTCGCCATACGCGGATGGATCATGCCCACGCCCTTGCAGACGCCGCTCACGACGACCTCGCGCACGGTGCCGTCGGGGCCCGGCAGCGAGATGCGTGCCGAGGCCGACTTGGGCCGCGAGTCGGTGGTCATGATGGCCTCGCCGAAGGCCGTCCAGCCGTCGTCGTCGGCGCGCAGCCCGTCCGGCGCGAGGCTGGCGAGCGCGTCGCGGATGCGCTCCACCGGCAGGCGCGTGCCGATCAGGCCGGTCGAGGCACAGAGCACCTGCTCCACCGTCGCGTCCAGGCGCTCCGCCACAGCGGCGACCACCGCGCGCTGGTCCTCGTCACCCGCCGGCCCCGTGGCCGCGTTGGCACAGCCCGACGTGACCACGACGGCCCGCGCCCGGCCCGCGCTCGCCGCGAGGTGGGCACGGCTGAGGCGCACGGGTGCCGCCAGCACCCGGTTCGTGGTGAAGGTCGCCGCCGCCGCGGCCGGCTCCGCGCCGCTCACCGTCAGCAGCGCCAGGTCCGGCCGACCGCTCTCCTTGATGCCGGCCCGCCCGCCCGCGGCCAGGAAGCCGCGCGGCAGGACGGCCCGTTCCTCGATCGCGACGAGGCCCGGCTGCGCCACCCGGCTGGGCTGCGTCACGCCGTCAGGGGTAGAGCGGCAGCTGCTCGAGCCCGGCCGTCTCCGGCAGGCCCGCAGCGACATTGAAGGCCTGCACCGCCTGCCCCGCCGCGCCCTTGACCAGGTTGTCGATGGCGCCGATGGCGACGATGCGTCCGCCCGAGGGGTCGAGCCGGGCGTAGACACGCGCCAGGTTGCTGCCGCTGACGGTCTTGGTCGCCGGACCGCTCGAGGTGTGATGGACGAACGGCTCACCCTCGTACGCCTCGGCATAGAGCCGGTCGAGCTCGTCCTGGTCGACCGGGCGGGTCGGGCGTACGTAGCAGGTCGAGAGCAGGCCCCGCGTCATCGGCACCAGGTGTGGCGTGAAGACCATCGCCGCCGCCACCTCCGGGGCGACACCCAGCCCGCGCAGCTCCTGGCGTAGCTCGGCCAGGTGGCGGTGACCGCCGAGGCCGTACGGCCGGAGCGACTCGTTGACCTCCGAGAAGTGGCTCTCGAGCTTCGGCTCGCGGCCGGCGCCGCTGACGCCGCTCTTGGCATCGACCACCACGTCGGCGATGAGCCCCGCGCGGGCGAGGGGCGCCAGCGCGAGCAGCGACGCCGTCGGGTAGCAGCCGGGGGCGCCGACGATGCGGGCGCCCGAGAGCTCGGTCCGGTGCAGCTCGACGAGGCCGTAGACGGCGGCCGGGATGGCGCCGCTCCCGCCTGCCGTGCGTCCCGACCCGCCAGGCAAGAGCTCGGGTGCCGGGTGCTCGAAGCCGTACCAGCCCGGGTAGTCGGCGGCGTCGGAGAGGCGGAAGTCGGGTCCCAGGTCGATGACCAGCAGGCCGGCTGCGGCCAGCGGCGGAGCCAGCGCCGCGGCCTGGCCATGCGGCAGGGCGAAGAAGACCGCGTCGACCTCGGAGGCGGGCGGCAGCTCGGCGTCGATGCGGTGGCCGGTCTCGGCCAGGTGGGCGAAGGCATCGCCCACGGGCACATCCTCGCGGTTGCGTGCAGCGAGGCCGACGATGCGCACGTGCGGGTGCCGCTCGAGGAGCCGCACCAGCTCAGCGCCGACGTAGCCCGTGGCGCCCAGCACGGCCACGCGCAGCGGTCCTGCCGCTGGCTGCCGGGGCGTCGCGGGGGCTGGGGCGACGGCGGTCATGGGACCTGCAGTGTACGCGCGAGCGCCTGGGCGCCCCGGTCGCGGCACTGCTCGCAGCGGCCGGCGATGGTCAGGTGGGTCAGGTCTGCGTGGAAGCCGTGAGCCTGCTCAAGCCCCTCGAGCAGCCGCGCCGCCTCGGCGGCGTCGATCTCGGTGCGCGCGCCGCAGGCCTGGCAGTGGAGGTGGCCGTGTGCCGCGGTCGGCCGGACGTGGAACTCGATGCGCCCGGACGGGTCGTGCGTGTGGCGCACGAGGCCGAGCTCCTCGAGCATGTCGAGCGTGCGGTAGACGGTCGAGGCGACCGTGGCCGGGGCACGCCGGCGGCAGCGCGCCAGGAGCTCCGCGGCGCTGATGTGGCCCTCCGCCGACTCGAGCACTTCGAGCACCAGGCGTCGCTGTGGGGTCCAGCGCGAGCCTCGGCCGCGCAGGCGCGCACGAACATCGGCGTGGCGGTCGGTGGCAGCCCCGGCGGCGCTCACGGCGAGGTCCCGAACAGCGCCCCGAGCTCCGGCAGGGCCGCTTCCGCGCCGAGCAGGAAGAAGCTGCCCACGACGAGGCTGAAGGCGC
>DASUCK010000089.1:0-10056 GCA_036276095.1 Nonomuraea sp.
CTGTCGGTCCTGGTCGAGCGGGGCACGTCACGCGTCTCCATCGGCGTGCAGAGCTTCGTCGACGCCGAGGCCCGCTCGGCCGTGCGCCCGCAGCGGCGCGCCGAGGTCGAGGCGGCGCTCGACGCGATCCGCGCGGCCGGCGTGCCGGTGCTCAACATCGACCTGATCTACGGCATCGACGGCCAGACGGTCGCCTCATGGCTGCACTCGATCGAGGCCGCGCTGGCCTGGCGGCCCGAGGAGCTCTACCTCTACCCGCTGTACGTCCGCCCGCTCACCGGCCTCGGCAAGCAGGGCCGCGCCTGGGACGACCAGCGCATGGAGCTCTACCGGGCCGGCCGTGACCGGCTGGCGGCGGCCGGCTACGAGCAGGTGTCGATGCGCATGTTCCGGCTGCCCGGCGGCGCGGCGTCCACCTCCTACTGCTGCCAGACCGACGGCATGGTGGGGCTCGGGTGCGGGGCGCGGTCGTACACGAGCGGGCTCCACTACTCCTTCGAGTACGCCGTGGAGGCCCGGCACGTGCGGTCGATCATCGACGACTACGTGCGGAGGCAGGAGTTCGGGGTGGCGAACGTGGGATTCGAGCTCTCGCTCGACGAGCGCAGGCGGCGGCACCTCATCCAGTCGCTGCTGCAGGCCGAGGGCCTGTCGCGGGCGCTCTACCTCGACCGGTTCGGCACCGACGCGCTGGCGGACTTCCCGCTGGAGCGGTTCGCGGGGTGGCTGCGGGTCGACGCCTCGACGGTCGCGCTGACGGCGGAGGGGCTGGCGTACTCGGACGCGATCGGGCCCGCGCTGTTCTCGCCGCGCGTCCGGCGGCTCATGGACGGGTACGCGCCGTGCTGACCATCCTCTACCGCGGGCCGCTGGCCGGTTGCGACTACGACTGCGCGTACTGCCCGTTCGCCAAGCGGCGTGACACGCCCGCGCAGTTGCGGGCGGACCGGGCGGCGCTCGAACGCTTCACCTCATGGGTGGCATCGCAGGACTTTACGGTTTCTGTCCTGTTCACGCCGTGGGGTGAGGGGCTGGTGCGGTCGTGGTACCGGCGGGCCCTGGTGGAGCTGTCCTGGCTCCCGAACGTCGCCCGGGTGGCCATCCAGACGAATCTGAGCTGCCGTACGCAGTGGCTGGCCGAGGCGTCGGAGCGGGCGGCGCTGTGGGTGACGTATCACCCGACGCAGGTCCCGTACGACCGGTTCGTCGCCAAGGTGCGGGCGCTGCCGGTGCGTCACAGCGTCGGCATCGTGGGCGACCCCGCCCACCTGCCGGCCGCCCGCCGGCTGCGGGCCGAGCTGCCCGCTTCGACGTACGTGTGGGTGAACGCCGAGGAGGGCCGCCGCTACACCGACGCCGAGGCGGCCGCCTGGACCGGCATCGACCCCCATTTCCCGTACAGCCGCTTCCCGCACCGGAGTGCCGGGCTGCCGTGCCGCACCGGCGACACCGTGATCTCCGTGACCGGCGACGGCACCGTCCGCCGCTGCCACTTCATCCCGGAGGTGCTGGGCAACCTGTACGACGGGTCGTACCGCGCGGCCCTGCGTCCCCGCCCCTGCCCGGCCACGGCCTGCGACTGCCACATCGGATATGTCCACCTGGAGCCGCTCGGCCTCTACGACGTCTTCGCCGGCGGCATCCTGGAACGCGTCCCCGCCATCTGGCCCGCCTAGTGGCCGTGGCGCGGGGGCCCGAGAGCAGGCGGGGCTCCTCCGCTTGGCCCGGATTCACACCGGTCGTCCCGCCGCGCTCTCAAGATCAACTGAGCGGGCTGACCGGACTGTCAGTGGTGGTCCCCTCAGTCGAGACGTCGATGGTGGTGCGCAGGGCGGTGATGAAGGCGGTGACGGCCGGCGGGTCGGGTGGTTCGCCGAACGCGGCGAGGTAGATGCGGCGCCGGAACTCGGTCAGCTCGCTGGCGACCACCCCGTCCGCGTGGTGTGAGCGCAGTGCGAGGCCGGGCATGGTGGTGAGCCCGAGCCCGGCGGCGACGAACGCCTGCTTGACGATGATGTCGCAGCTGTTGTAGATGATGCGCGGGCTGAATCCGGCGGCTTGGCAGAAACGGAGCAGGTCACCGCGGCAGTTGTCGCAGCCCTCGATCCACGCCGATTCCCGGTGGTCGGCGAGCGTCTGCTCGGGGTGCCGGCTGAGCAGGTATATCGGGTCGTCGACGAGATAGGAGTAGCGGATGCCGTCCTCCGGTGTGTCGTCGTCGTAGCGGTGCACGATGGCCAGGTCGGCCGAGCCGTCGCGCAGCCGCTGCAGGGCCACCGCGGGATGGGCGTCGGCCAGGTGCAGCTCGATGTTGGGGCACGACTGGGCCAGCGCCATGGCCGCGGGCGGGACCAGGACGCTCAAGGCCGAGCCGAAAGCCGTGAGGCGGACCCGTCCGGTCTGCAGCCCGAGCTGGGCGGCCAGTTCGTCGCCGGCCGCGTCCACCCGGCTGACGATCTCCGCCGCGCGACGGGCGAGCAGCTCGCCTTCTGGCGTGAGCCGGATGCCGCGCCCGACGCGCTGGATCAGTTTGGCTCCGGTCGCCGCCTCCAGCCGGGCCAGATGGTGGCTGATCGTGGACTGGGAGTAGTGCAGCGTCCGCGCTGCCGCGGTGACCGAGCGGTGGGCGGCGACCGCCGCCAGGACGCGAAGCCGGACGATGTCGAGCACACATGAAGCTTATCGATTGATTAGCGCCAAAGGTGGCATTAGACGCATAAAGCCTCTTGGGGCAGGCTAGTCGGTGAGTCGAGATGGGCTGGATGACCGAATTCACCGACGGCCAGGCCAGTGGCGGCAGCCGGATGCAGTAGGCACCGGCAGCGGACGAGAGCAGGGAAATCACAGCGATGCGCACGTACCGGGAACTGTTTCGAACGCCCGAGTTCACCCCGCTGTTCGCGGCCTCGTGCGCGCAGGTCGGCTCGACCACGCTGAACGGGCTGGCGCTCGCCACGCTGGTGTATGCCCGCACGGACTCCCCGCTGCTGGCCGCGTTGAGCATGTTCGGGCCGTCGTTCGCCGAACTGGTGGGCGCCACCACGTTGCTGTCGGTGGCCGACCGGGTGCGGCCGCGTACGGCGCTGACACTGACCGCGCTGGCCGGCGGCGTGGCCGGCGTGGCGCTGGCCATGCCGGGCATGCCGCTGTGGGCGATGTTCGCGGTGATCTTCGCTCTGGGCCTGGTCAGCTCGATCGGCGGCGGTGTCCGGTACGGCCTGCTCAACGAGATCGTGCCGCCGAACGGGTACGTGCTCGGCCGCTCGGTGCTCAACATCTCGGTCGGTGCGATGCAGATCGCCGGCTTCGCGCTCGGCGGCATCCTGCTGGCGGTGGTGTCGCCGCGTGCGGCGCTGGCCATCAGCGCGGCGCTGGCCTTCGTCGCGGCTGTGGTGCTGCGGTGGGGCCTCAGCGGCCGGCCGGCGCGGGCCTCCGGCCGGCCGTCCGTCGCGGCCACCTGGCGCGTCAACCGGCACCTACTGTCCACGCCGGCCCGCCGGGCCATCTACCTGGCGATGTGGGTGCCCAACGGCCTGATAGTGGGCTGCGAGGCGCTGTTCGTGCCCTACGCGCCGCAGTCCGCCGCCGCGCTGTTCGTCGCGGCGGCACTGGGCATGCTGTTCGGCGATCTGGCCGCCGGGCGGTTCATGTCGCCACAGGGGCGGCGGCGGTACAGCACCCCGCTGCGCTTCCTGCTCGCGCTGCCGTACGCGCTGTTCGCGCTGCCGCTCGGCACGCCGGTCGCGGCAGTCATCGTCGCGGTGGCGTCGATCGGTTTCGCCTCCACGTTGCTGCTGCAGGAACGGCTGATCGCGCTGATCGGCGCGGACGTCCGCGGTCAGGCGCTGGGCCTGCACGTCACCGGCATGAAGGCGATGCAGGCGGCCGGCGCCACGCTGGCCGGGCTGCTCGCGCAGTACCTGTCCGCGGGTGCGGCGATGGCCGTGATGGCGGTGGCGTCGCTCGCCGTCACCGCGATGCTCAGCCCGGCCCTGCGCCGGTCGAACGGGATCCCGGCGCCCAGAACACCACCGACCACTGCGCAATCAGTGGCCGAACACGCCTGAATCCACCGTGACAGAACAACAATGAGAGCAATCATCATGGAACCGAACGAAGTCACCGAGGTGTTGAACCGGCCGCTCAGCCGGGAGATGCTGGCCCGCGACGTGACCCGCCTGGCCTACGTCGCCAAGGACGGCACACCGCGCAACATCCCGATCATCTTCGCCTGGAACGGGACGGAGATCGTCATGTGCACGCCGAAGAACGCTCCCAAGCTGCAGGCGCTGCGCAAGAACCCGATGGTCGCCCTGACGATCGACACCGAGGTGCACCCGCCCAAGATCCTGCTCATCCGCGGCCGGGCAGAGCTGGACTACGTCGACGGCATCCCGGACGAGTACCTCCAGACCACCAGCAGCTATGAGATGACGCCCGAACAGCGGGTCGAGTGGGAGGCGGGGATCCGTTCGCTCTACCACGACGGCATGGTCCGGATCGTCGTGACCCCGACCTGGGCGAAGCTGATCGACTTCGAGACGACCCTGCCCAGCCCGGTCGAGGAGCTGATGCGGCAGCAGGCGGAGCGTCAGTCCGCCTGAGCACCGTCGTCTGCCCGGCGCCGCGCGGCAAGGGAAGGCGCGTTGTCGAGGGCCGGCAGGAATTGAAGCTGATCGATGCCACCTCGTTCGACAACGGCCTGGCGATCATGCGCTACGAGATCAAGAACTGACCGGGAGGTCCGCACGTTCGGAGCATCGGGCGGTGACGGTCTGCGGGCTCCTGGACCGGCAACCGACCGCTACCCCCGCTCCCGGGAGCCGTCGGCCTGGGTGCCCGTCCCCCGATGGACAGCGGCACCCGGAGCGCCCGCCGGATCCCGCCCGCGCGGCGCCCGTGTGAGCGCTGCCAGGTTGGCGACGGCCACCAGCAGCCCGCCGACGACCATCAACCCCGTCACCCCGGTCACCCCGGCCAGCGGCGCCGCCACCGCCAGCCCGAGCGGCCGGGACGCGAACGAGATCAGCCCGTCGAACGACCGCACTCGCCCCAGCGCCCCTTCGGCAACCGCCTCGGACACGACGGTCTCCCACAGCGGGCTCAGCACCCCGAGCCCGAACATCGCCAGGAAGTAGGCTCCCGCGACCGCCTCCGCGGGCAGCGGCACGGCCAGCGCCAGCATGGGCAGCACGAACGTCGCCGCGCCCACCTGCACCGCCGCCAGCTTCCTGCGCACCGGCAGCCGCGGCGCCGCGAACACGCCCACCACCATCCCGACTGTCCCGCTCTGCACGATCATCACCCAGTCCGCCTCGCCGCCCATCGCCCGCACCGCGATCAGCGGGCCGAGGGTGAGGAACAGCCCGGCCATGAAGTGCCACACGCCGTGCCCGAGCACACTGGCCAGGAACCAGGGTCTGGCCCTGATCTCCCGCCACCCCTCGGCCAGGTCGGCGCCGAAGCTTCCGGCCTGCCGGGCGCGCGGCGGTGCGGCCGTTCGCACACCGCCGAGGGTCAGAGCCGAGCAGGTGAACAGCGCCGCGCTGAGCGCGGCCGCCCAGCCCGGCGCGGCCGCCAGCGCGATCCACCCGGCGAGCGCGGGCGCGGCCAGGCTGGACAAGCTGGTGGCCGCGCCGAGGCGCGCGTTCGCCCGCAGCCGGTCCTCCGCGGGTACGACGCTCACGACCAGCCTGGGCGCGGCCGGCATCCCGAACGCGATGGCCACGCCGCCCACGGCGGCCAGCACGGCCAGGTCGGGGACGCGGTTCACGCCGAGCAGCAACTCGGCGGCTATGGCGGCCTGGGTCAGGGCGCGGGTGAGATCGGCGAGCAACGCCACCCGTTCGGGCCTGAGCCGGTCGGCCAGCACGCCGGCCACCGGAAGGAACACCAGGAGCGGGATCAGCTCGCCGGCCAGCACGATGCCGAGATCCTGCGCTGAGCCGGTGGCCCGCAGCACGGCCAGGGTGAGCGTTGTCGGGATCAGCGCCGTGGCCAGCGCGGACAGGGAACGTCCGAGAAGGAGGCGATTCGTCATGACAGGCGACGATATTTCGCCAGCGAATCTTTCGTCAACAAATTAGTCGCTGGCGTACGATCTGCGCATGGAGGATTCCGTCGATCGTCACCTCGCCCGCTGGCGCGGCAAGGCTCCCTTCGACGAACGGGTGGAGGCGATCGTCACGCGCATGCAGGTCCTGGTGAAGCACCTACGGCAGACCAACGAAGCGGCGCTGGCACAGGTGGGGATGCAGGAGTTCGAGTTCCAGACCCTGCATCGGCTGCAGGCTCACGGCGGCAGCGCGACGCCGTCCGAGCTGGCGTCCGAGCTGCTGCTGTCGCCGGCCGGGATGACGGGTCGCCTCGACACGCTGGAGAAGGCGGGGCTGGTACGGCGGGTGCGCAGCACGGACGACCGACGGCGGGTCGACGTGGAACTCACCGCCAAGGGACATGGCCTGTGGCTGGAAGCCATGGAGATCCAGGCGGAAGTGGAGCACGTCATGGTCTCCGCCTTGACGTCCACTGATCAGGAAACGCTGGACGGGCTGCTCAAACGCCTCTTGGTGAAGGTCGAGTCCGGCAGATAGGCCCTGAACAGGCAAGGGCGCAGCAGCGCTCGCAGGCCGTGGCCTCAGCCTGGAGCCGCCGAGGCGTCCCGGCGAGCAGGGTCAGGTCTCGCGGTCGGGACGGTAGTCGCTCTCGGCGACGCCGAAGGTCCAGGCGACGCCCTCCCGCGCCCCCCGCACCCACGGAGGCACCCGCAGGAAGTACGTACGGCGGGTGCCGTCGGGCTCAGGCGTGGAGTTGACCACCTCGACCATGGCGATCGGCTCGTCGTCGGGCAGCTCGATGCGCCACAGGACGCCCGTCTCGTCGCGGTGCACCGGCTTGGCGTCGGACTCGGCCAGGTAGCGGTCGTAGCCGAAGTGCTCCAGCATCACGCGCCGCAGCTCGGTGTTCTCCTCGCCCCGGATGCGCTCGGCCGTCAGGTCGGACATCGCCGCCCCGAACTCCGCCGGGACCGGCATGCCGTGCCAGGCGTGCAGGGCGAACCCGTCGGCGTAGGCCATGGCGGGGCCGTCGGCCCGGTGCAGGCGTCGGAGGTCGTCGAGGTGGAGCTCGACGGGTCGTTCCGTGATGATCGCGACCCGTTCGTACGGCCACCACCAGCCCGCGCTCCCGGCGACCCGCTTGAGCCCGCCGAGCCCGTCGAACGCCGACAGCCACGGCGCGTCGTGCTGCCCGAGCACCGCGTCGAGGGTGACCTGCCGCAGCGTTTCGCCGCCGCGGTCGGCGATGCCTCGGCGAACGGCGGTGACCAGCCGCTCGACCTGGGGCCAGAGCCGCCCGCCGGTCTGCTCCCACAGCGCCGCCCAGCCGCTCGGCCCGAGCTCGGCGGACGCCCGTGCCCTGGCCCGCTCCCACGGGTGTGTCCGGACGGCCTCGCGTACGGACCGCCCCGGCTCCCCGGCCTCCCGAAGGCTTCGTGAGGCCGCCTCCGTCAGCCCGCTCCCGGCCTCCTCCAGCTCCCGGCGCCGCGCCTCGTCACCGGTGAGCCAGGACGCCGCGACGGCCCCGGCCGCGGGCGAGGCCAGCACGAGCACGTGCGCCGGCTCGTCGAGCCCCGCCTCCCGGTACGCCTGCCGCACCGCCGCCTCGGCGTCACCGCCGGGACCGGTCGCCGCGGCCACCCGCTCCCACGTCAGGATCTCCATCAGTCGGCCACCACCCGGTAGGACCCCGGCACGTATTCCCGCTGCCGCACCACCCGGTACCACCCCTTCGGCAGCGAGATCGCGTCGTGTTCCTCGTGGACGAGCCGCCCGCCCTCCGGCAGGTGCAGGAAGCCTCCGGAGAGGGTGCCGGGGCCCGGGACGGCGTGGCAGTGGCCCGTGGCCTCACCGTGGGCCAGCACCAGCCGGCCGCGCGCATCGCGCGGCTCGGGACGCAGGGTGCGCGGCGCGGACTCCTCCGGGATGGGCATGATCAGGATGTCGCCCTGTCGATACATCGACCAACCTCCGTCGTCGGCATGATGATCGCAAGCTATCCCTCTCGACCGACAATTCCGCCGCGAAGCCGCCGTCACCCGTGGTGCCTTCCCGTCAGGGCTGAGGCATGACGTACGGGGTGCCGGTCCGGCCGACGTCGTTCGTGGCGGTGATCGAGGTCCATGCGTTCCGGGGCGGCGCGTACGGGACCCAGGCCGACTCCAGGCGGCCGCGCCCATGCCACTCCTGCTCGACGACCGCGCCGGGCGGGTCGAAGCGGAAAGTGCCGCCGCGCAGGTGGTAGCCCTCGACGAGGGTGCCGGGTCGGCCGTCCCGGTCGTGGCGGGTGGCGTTGACGATGATCGGCTGCTGCCAGCCGGCCGCGATGTCGTCGGCCAGGGAGGGCGTGTCGTGGCGGGACCGGCAGGTGAAGAAGGGGTCCCAGCCGTACGAGATGATTTTGGTGGCGTGGGCGGCGACGGCCATCACCTGGCGGTCGAGGCGGCTCTTGGACGTGCGCCCGCGCAGCGGCAGCGGGTCGACCCGGCCGCACTCCCCCGCGGCGGGCGTGGGCTCGAACCCCTCCACGTTCACCCACAGCTCCACCTCTGGCGGCACCCGCCGCGCCGCCGCCTCGACGTACTCGCGCGTGGACCCGTGGTACGCCGCCGCGTAGCTGACGTCGCCCACGACCGGGGCCAGCCGCGCCTCCACCCTGGCGTCCCGCTCGTGCGCCCCGTGCACGGGCACCTTCCCGGTGCCCCGCCCGTCCTGCACGGCGACCGCCATCGGCAGCCCGGCCCGGGTCGCGGCGATGTCGGCCAGCCCCTCGGCGGCCTGCGCGGGCGGGAACCCGCGCCCCCTGCGGGCGTCGATGTACGGGCTGACCAGGATCTTCGTGCCGGGCAGCACCGAGGCGACGACCTGGTGCTGGGCCGCGTACAGAGCGACGATCGGATCGTCGTCCGCGCGGTCGCGCATGGCCAGCTCGAACGACTGGTAGACCCCCGCGAACGACGCCCCGAACCGCGCCCGGTAGTCGGTCAGCACCCGCGCGGTGAAGGCGTTGAGCGCGGCGGTGTGCGCGTGGTCGGGCTCCCACGGCTTGCCGGCCTGCTGCGGCGCGGCGGGCAGCCCGGGGAACACCCCCATCCCGTACGCCGCCGCCTCCGCCATGAGGGTGCCGAGCCCGTCGCCGTCCGTGGAGACGATCACCAGGTCGTGGACGCGGGAGTCGCACGACGTCGCCAGCGTGACCCGGTAGTGGATCCGGCCCTCGCGCTCGATCCGCCGGTCGAGGCCGGGGCAGCGCAGGAAGCCGGGTCCGAACTCCTCGCTGGTCGCGTACGAGTAGACGTGGCGTGCCCCGGGGACGTCGGCGCACGGCCGCCCGTCCACGACGCACCCGGGATCGCCGCCCACGCTGAACCGCGGCCCGAACGTCACGAGCGTGTCACCGCCGAGCGCCCGGATGGCCTCGACCATCCGCCGCGTCACGCACCGGTCGGCGCGCGGGATCACCCAGTAGCCGGTGATCGCGTAGGGGGCCGGCACGCGCGGGTCGCGGGGTGGGCATCCGTCGCCCGGCGGCGCGTCCCCGGAGCGGTCCGGCACGACGAGACCCACCACGAAGGCGATCGCCACGACGGCCCACAGGATCCGGTGCACCCACGCCCCTTCCGACGCTCGCGCCCCCAGCCTACGCATTCGATCAGCCACGCGAGCGGCCCCTCACCGTGGGCGGCCGGATGATCGCGGAGGCCGCGAGCCGGCCGGGCCCGGCCTGGCCGGACGTGGTGGAGGGGCACCCGCGGCCGCCTCGGAGTGCCGCCGCCCGAGCACCGGCCGGTGGGGCCGCGGGCGGGGCGCGGGGCGGGGCCTCGACGGAAATTCTGGGAATGGCCCTATATCCCCGTCCCCCGGTCACGGCGGCGGTCCTGACGCCACCAGGAAAGATGTCGTGCGAGCGATAGTCAATGCCGTTCGCGGCCTTCGACAATTCGATTTCGGTCCCTGTCGTCGCCCCTTGCACGCTGTTTCAGATCATGTTAGATGGAGT
>DASUCK010000090.1:0-3102 GCA_036276095.1 Nonomuraea sp.
TCGGGCGGGCGCTGGACGGAGCGTGCGCGGCTCGTGGCGCCCGGCGGCCGGGAGGGAGACCGGCTCGGCGCCGCGATCGCGCTCCGCGGCGGGGTGCTCCTCGCCGGCGCACCCGGCCGGGAGAGCGAGCGCGGAACCGTCACGGTCTTCGCCCGCGGCAGGGGCGCTGCCGACTGGGCCGCCCGCAGCGCCCTGCAGAGCCTCTCCACCGCGCCCGGCGACTGGTTCGGCGCGGCGCTCGCGTTCGACGGGCAGCGCGCCCTGGTCGGTGCCCCCGGCGGCTGGACGCTGGATTCGACCCGGTTGAGGCCCGGGCAGGCCTTCGTGTTCCGTCCCGGCCGCGACGGGGAGTGGAGCGAGGAGGGGCGGCTGGAGCTGCCGGCCCACGACCGCCGCGCCTCGCTGGGCGTCGCGGTCCTCCTGGACGGGGCCGAGGCGCTGGTGGGCGCACCCCGGGCCGACAGCATGGCGGGCGCCGTGATCCGCTACCGCCGCGAGGGCGCGGCGTGGGCCGCGGCCGGCAGGGTCGCGCCCGATTCCGCCGCCGGGCACGCCGGGTTCGGCGCGGCGCTCGCCCGCGACGGCGGCGACCTGTTCGTGGGCGCGCCGATGGCGAACATGAACGCCGGCGCGGTGCACGTGTTCCGCCGCGGCTCCGGCGGGTGGAAGGAGACGCAGGTCCTGGTCACGCCGCCGGCGGGCTTCGCCAGCCGGCTGGGCGCCGCGCTGGCGGCCGGCGGGGGGCTGGCCGTCGCGGGCGCGCCCCTCGCCGACTTCTTCGAGGGGACCGGTTTCCTCTACCAGCGCGACGGCGCGGCCGGGACCTGGCGCCAGGCGGCCGCGGTGATCGACACCACGTCCGCCGCCTTCCCCGCGGTGACGGGCGGAGAGGTGAAGTGTCAGGGGGGCAAGGCGAAAGGGTTCGAGTGCCGGGACGCCGACCTGGTCGCCTTCCTCCCCAAGAGCGCCCTCGGCGCGAAGCGGGGCACCCTGCTGAACGACCTCTGGGGCTGGACCGATTCGACCACCGGCCGCGAGTTCGCCATCGTGGGCCGCACCGACGGAACCTCGTTCGTGGAGGTGACCGATCCGGCCAATCCCAGATACCTCGGCGACCTGCCGCTGCACGCGGGCGCCAGGCCCAACATCTGGCGGGACATGAAGGTCTACAAGAACCACGCCTTCATCGTGGCCGACGGCTCGGGGCCGCACGGAATGCAGGTCTTCGATCTCACCCAATTGCGCAGCGTCAGCACGCCGCAGACGTTCCAGGAGACCGCCCACTACGACGGCATCGCCAGCGCTCACAACATCGTCCTCAATCCCGCCACCGGCTTCGCCTACCCCGTGGGGAGCAGCATGGGCGGCACCACCTGCGGCGGCGCCCTGCACATGGTGGACGTCCGCGAGCCCTCGAAGCCCAGGTTCGCCGGCTGCTTCGCCGACCCGTCGCTGGGCAACCAGCGCACCGGGTACACCCACGACGCCCAGTGCGTCGTGTATCACGGGCCCGACGCCCGCTATCACGGTCGCGAGCTCTGCTTCACCTCGTCCGAGATCGCGCTCGGCATCGCCGACGTGACCGACAAGGCGAGTCCCAGGGCGGTGAGCACGGCCGCCTACCCGAACGTCGCGTACGCGCATCAGGGGTGGCTGAGCGACGATCACCGCTACTTCTTCCTCGACGACGAGGGCGACGAGCTGGCGGGCACCGCGCCCAAGACCCGGACCGTGGTCTTCGACCTCACCGACCTCGAGGATCCGGTCGTCGCCCGCGAGTTCTACGGCACGACGTCGGCCTCGGACCACAACCTCTACGTGAAGGGCCGCTACATGTACCAGTCGAACTACGTGGCCGGCCTCCGGGTGGTGGACGTGAACGATCCCGCGAACCCCGTCGAGGTGGGCCACTTCGACACCGTCCCCTTCGGCGAGAACCTCCCGGGCTTCTCCGGCTCCTGGAGCAACTATCCGTACTTCAAGAGCGGCGTGGTGGCGGCCACCAGCATGCGGGAAGGGCTCTTCCTCATCCGCTATCAGCCCACGGCGGTGGTGCCGTGACGCTCGCGCGGGCCGCAACGCTCGCGGCGTGCCTCCTGGCGGGGCCGCTGCCGCTCCGGGCACAGCTCTACGTGCCCAACCAGGACGACGCCACGGTTTCGGTGATCGACCCAGCGACGCGCCGGGTGCTGCGGACGGTGGATCTCCGCCGCTACGGCGTGGGCGACAATGCCAAGCCGCACCACGTGCAGGTGGAGCCCGACGGGAGCGCCTGGTACGTCACCCTCATCGGAGCGGGGAAGGTCCTCAAGCTCGACCGGCGCGGCCGGGTGGTCGGCAGCGCCGCCATGGAGGTGCCGGGCCTCATTGCCCTGCACCCTTCGAAGGACCTCATGTTCGTGGCCCGGTCCATGAGCGCCGTGAACCCTCCGCCGCGCCTGGCCGTGATCCGGCGCTCGGACATGGCCCTGCTCGACGAGGTGGACCTGCTCTTCCCGCGGCCGCACGGCGTGGCCGTACACCCCGCTGGGGAGGTGGTCTACGTCGCCAGTCTCGGCACCAATCAGCTCGCGAGCGTCGGGGTGGACCAGGGCGAGGTGCGGCTGGTCAACGTGCCGGGGATGCCGCACGGTTTCGTGCAGCTGGCCGTCTCGCCCTCGGGCGGTTTGCTGGCCGCCACCGCCGAGCTGACCGACTCCCTGCTGCTCTTCGACCTGTCGACGCCCGCGGCGCCGAAGCTCCTCCGCGGGCTCCCGATGCCCGATGGGCCGTTCGAGCCCGCCTTCACGCCCGACGGCACCACGATCTTCGTGACCGCGCTCAACGCGAACCGGGTCGCGGCGGTGGACACGCGGGACTGGTCGGTGAGCGTGCTGCCGGAGCACCCCGGCTACGGCCAGCCGCACGGCATCGCGCTCTCGTCCGATGGCTCCCTCCTGTTCGTGGGCAACCGGCATCAGGCCGGCGGCGTCCACGATCACGCCGGCGGCCGGCCGACGGCTCCCGGTACGGTCGTCGCCGTCTGCGTGGGAAGCCGCAGCGTGGACACCGTGCTCGGCGTGGGTCACTATGCGGCCGGGCTCGGCCTGACGCCGGACGGCA
>DASUCK010000091.1:0-3513 GCA_036276095.1 Nonomuraea sp.
TTCGGCGCGCGGCGGCTGGTCTTCGGCACCGGCGCGCCCGTCCTCGACGACTGCGGCCCGCGCTTCCTGCTCGACCATCTCGACCTGCCCCCGGCGGACATCGCCGGCATCGCCGCAGGTTCGCTGGAGGCCCGGCTGTGATCCTCGACGCCCACGGCCACGTCGGGACCTGGCCCGACTTCCTCATCCCGCACCCCGGCGCCGGGCACCTGGTCGCCGTCATGGACCGGATCGGCGTCACCGCCATGGGCATCAGCCACCTGCTCGCGGTCGGCCCCGACGCGGCGCGCGGCAACGAACTGGCCATGGAGGCCGCCGAGCGCTTCCCCGGCCGGTTCGGGGTCTGGCAGGTCTACAACCCCCACCACCGCACCCCGCTCGCCCCGCCGGGCACGCGGGCCCTGTGGGGCGTCAAGCTCCACCCCGACGTGCACCAGTGCCGGCTCGACGACCCCCTGTACGACCCGGTCTGGGAGCTCGGCCTGCCGGTGCTCGCGCACGGCCAGACCGACTCGCCCTGGAGCGATCCCGCCCAGTTCGCCGCCGTCGCGGGCCGCCACCCGGACGTTCCGCTGATCATGGGCCACACGGGGCTCTGGCCGTACGGCTTCGGCCGTGCCGCCCGCCTCGTGGCCGACCACCCGAACGTGTCCCTGGAGACCTGCGGCTCGAAGATGACCGGGCGCTGGATCGCCCGGCTGGCGGCCGTGGCGGGCGCGGACCGGGTGATGTTCGGCTCCGACGCCTGCTTCCTCGACCTGCGCACCGGCTTCGGCCGCGTCGCCCTGGCCCCGCTGACCGCCGCCGACCGGGCCCTCGTCCAGGGCGGCAACCTGGCGCGCGTCCTCGGCCTCGCGGAGGGCTTCCGGTGACGCCCCG
This sequence comes from Nonomuraea sp., assembly GCA_036276095.1. Classification (GTDB taxonomy): domain Bacteria; phylum Actinomycetota; class Actinomycetes; order Streptosporangiales; family Streptosporangiaceae; genus Nonomuraea. The sequence goes on from DASUCK010000091.1 coordinate 880, forward strand.
GCCGCGGCGGCCTGCCCCCTTCCGGACGGTTCCGAGCATCCGAGGACGGTGTTGACCATGAGCACGACCGGTTCCGATCACGATCCCGGCGGCGCGCGTGCCCTCCGGCGGGGCCAGGAACGCGTCCCCGGGAACACGCGGCTCGCCCTGCACGGCGGCGTCCCCGTCAGGAGCCAGCCGTGGCCCGCCTGGCCGCCGCCGCTCGACGACGGGCAGCGCGCCCTGGTCGCCGAGGTGCTGGACAGCGGCCGCTGGGGCGCGACCCAGGGCGGTTCGGTCGTGGCGGACCTGGTCGCCGCGTTCGCCCGCCGGTCCGGAGTCCGGCACGGCGTCGCGTGCGCGAACGCCACGCTCGGCCTGTTCGCCGCGCTGCGCGGCCTCGGCGTGGGCCGGGGCGACGAGGTGATCGTGCCGGCGTACACGTTCGTCGCCTCGGCCACCGCGGTCCTGCTGGCCGGCGCCACGCCCGTGATCGCCGACGTGGACCCGCGCGACCTGCACCTGTCGCCGGAGGCCGTACGCGCCGCCCGCACCGCCAGGACCGCCGCGATCATGCCCGTGCACCTGGCCGGCAGCCCCGCCGCCATGGACCCGCTGACCGGCCTGGCCTCCCGCCACGGCCTCGCCGTCGTGGAGGACGCCGCCCAGTCCCACGGCGCGACCTACCGCGGCCGCCCGGTCGGCGGGCTGGGCGACGCGGGCGTCTACAGCTTCCAGGCGAGCAAGGCGATGACCGCGGGCGAGGGCGGCCTGGTCGTCTGCCGGGACGAGGCCGTGTGGCGGCGCGTCTGGTCGGCCTGCAACGTCGGGCGCGAACCGGGCGGCGAGTGGTACGGCCACCCGTCCGCCGGGTGGAACCTGCGGCTCACCGAGCTCCAGGCCGCCCTGCTGCTGCCCTGGCTGGACCGCCTGGACGACGAGATCGACCGCAGGAACGCCTTCTGCGCCGCGCTGGAACGCGAGCTGGCCGCGGTCCCGGGAGTGAGCGTGGTGCCGGTGCCCGAGGGCACCACGCGCGACTCGCGCCACCTGTTGATGCTCCGCGTCGAGGCCGGCGTGGACCGGGAGTTCCTCCTTGCGGCCATGGCCGCGGAAGGCGTGCCGCTCGACGCCGGCTACCCGCCGCTCGGCACGATGGCGGGCCTGCTCGCCGCGGGCGCCCGCGCCGAGCCGTGCCCGGCGACCGAGGAGGCGGCGGCGACGGTCGTGTGGCTGCGTCAGCCGATGCTGATGGCCGCGCCCGGCGAGGCCGCCGACGTCGCCGCGGCCCTGGCGAAGGTGCTGGGCGGCGCCGGCGGGTGAGGCCGGGGGCGGGGCCGGCGTGTGAAGATGTCCGCATGACGACCCCCTCCCTGATCATCGCGGTACGCCACGGCGAGAGCGAGGCCAACCTCGCCCACCGGCTGGCCGGCGACACCCCGCTGGTCTACGAGCGCGGCGACGACGAGGTGACCCTGAGCGACCTCGGAAGGGAGCAGGCCGCCGCGCTCGGCCGGCTGCTGGCCACGCTGCCCGCCGCCGAGGCGCCCGAGCTGGTGTGGTGCTCGCCGTACCGGAGGGCGCTCGACACGTGGACGGTCGCGCGGGAGGCGTGGGGGGCGGGCCCGCTCCCGGTCACCGTGGACGTGCGGCTCAGGGACCAGGAGCAGGGCGCGTTCGCGCACCTCAACCTGGCCGCGATCAGGGAGCGCTTCCCGGAGGCGGTCGCCCGGCGCGAGGCCGAGGGCGCCTACGCCTTCCGCCCGCCCGGCGGCGAGTCGCTGGCCGACGTCGTGACCAGGCTCAGGGACTTCCTCGGCCACCTCGGCGCCCGCGCCGGGGGGCGCCGGGTGCTGATCGTCGCGCACGACTCGGTGGTGCTGGGGCTGCGTCACGTCGCCGCGGGCGGTCCGGACGCCGAGCTCGCGGCCGTGCTCGCGTTCGCGCCGGTGCTGAACGCCAGCGTGTCGGTGTGGCGCACCGGCGGCGGCCGGTTCGAGCTGGTCCGCTTCAACGACGTCGCCCATCTCACGTCCGGATGACCAGGTCGGCCCGTTCCTCGGTGCGGTCCTCGGCGAACCAGGCCCGCTCGGCCGCGAACCACTCCCGCCACCTGGGCGCCAGCTCGGGGCCGTCCCGTTCGAGCACCCGGGCCAGGCGCACCGCCTCGTCGGCCTCCACCCACACGGTGAACGCGACCAGCCGGGCGGCCGAGGCGCGGGCCGTGCCGACGCCCTCGACGACGAGCACCGGCGCGACGGGGACCGCGACGTGGCCGGCGTATGCTCCGCGCACCCAGTCGTACCTGCGGAAACCGCCGGGCTTCCCCTGCCGCAACGGCTCCAGCACCTGCTCCTCCAGCAGGGCGAACCAGCCGCCGGGGCCTTCCTCCCACGGGACGGGGAAGTCGTCGCTGTGGACCACCTGGCAGCCGAGCACGCCCGCCAGCCTTCCCGCGTACGTCGTCTTGCCGGACCCGGCGGGCCCGTCGACGGCCACCAGCCGGACCGGGCCGCAGGACGGTGCCAGGTTCCTGATGCGGTCGGCCAGCGAATTCACCGACCCAGGGTAGATGACGGCAGGCCGGTAACTGAGAGAATGTTCTTTCGGCCCAAATGGTGAACTGGAGGTTGACCGTGCGCGGACCCCTCGGCG
>DASUCK010000092.1:0-6596 GCA_036276095.1 Nonomuraea sp.
TCTTCATTTCACGACGCCACACCTGTTGATCAGGTCAAACTCGTACACCACTTCCGTGGACGCAACCCCTACACGGCCAGAGGCACGCTTGCATCACTGGTGGAAAACCGTTTGCTGCCCGACAGGTCACGAGCTGGACAAACTGTCGGCGATCGCTCGCCGGCGTTCCCGCTGCAGATGCCGAGCTGTCTCCCGTGGACGCTGTTGAGCGACGGGAGAGTGTCAGCGGTCCGCGACACTAGACGTCAGTAGCAGAGTGTGATCAGGCCGAACTCGGGCGACTCCTCACACGGTCGTCCCGAACCTGAACTAGTCAGCGCTCAAGGTCCCGCCCCGGGCCAAGGCTACGAAGAGTGAGGGATCTTGCTGACGTCGGTATCGCGTCGGCTGTCATCCGTTGTCGTTTGCCACTGATGTCGAGCGGCAGGAGAACGTCAGCTGCCCGCGACACCAGACGTCAGTAGGAGAATGTGGCCGCTGATGGTGCCGTCCGGGCGCGGTAGCACCGTCGGGACCTCGGCCTGGGATGACTCCTGAACTGCGGCGGGACTGCGGCGGATTGCAGCAGGTGAGCATTCCTCTCGGCGTCATTGATCCGCCATGGATGAAGGGGCCGATGGGAAATAGGGTGCGCGAGCACCGCACCGACCTGTTCCCACCGGCCAGAAGTCTGCGCTGAATGGCCGCGGGCCCCGGGGAGCCCGCGGCGGAGGCGTCAGGGTTGCTGGTGGAGCCGGGTGCGTGTCGTTTCGGCCTGTTCGCTGATGGTGGCCAGGACGGGTTCGGGGAGGTTCTTGTCACGGAAGGTGTCGACGAGCTGGTCCAGGACGGCGTCTGCCTGCTTGAGGTCGCCGCCGCGGGCGTGGGCGCGGGCCAGGTAACGCATGGTCTGGTTGAGGGTGATGTTGTCGACGCCCACGTCGATGGTGGGGTCGAGGGTGATGTCCACGACAGCGTTGAGCTGGTCGATGCTGGTCTGTGTGTCGGCGCTGCGGACGACGATGCCGTCATCGGTCAGGGTGAGGAAGTGGCGTCCGGCGTTGGTGCCCTTGACCATGCGGGCGTAGACGGTCAGGGGGTGGTCGGGTGTCGGCCTGCAGGGTGATGCTGGGGTGTCGGCCGCAGGCGTGGTAGATCGGGCGGAAGGGGCGGGTGTCTCCGGCCGGGTCGGTCACCAGGACGCTCAGGTGGTCGCCGCCCGGTTTGAGGTCGTCGACGGCCTCGGCCTGCGGCCGGCTGCCGTCCAGCGACACTTTGATCTCGACGGTGACGGGTTCGCCGTAGAGGAACGTGTCGCGGCCTGACAGCTGCACGCGCAGCCCGGACCGGCCGAGGGCGGGCGAGGTGAGGTCATCCGGGGCGATGAGGTGGGCGGAGCCGGTGGCGAAGGCGTTGCCGCCCATGGCGACGTCGAGGAAGAAGCCGTGGCGCAGGTGCTCGAGTTCGTCGGGGGTGAACTGCCAGAGGAACGCTCCCCAGAAGGCCTCGGCGCCGTCGCCGCGATCCGGCGCTCCCTTGTATTCGTACTCGTAGTTCATGAACGACAAGTCGCCGTAGCCGTCGTTCGGGCCCAACAGATCCTTACTCGCCTTCTCCCAGGAATGGGTCAGGTTCAAGGCGTGACCGATCTCGTGGATGTAGGTGAACAGCCCCGCGCGCTTACCGACGTTCTTCGCGGCGACGTCGTAGAAGATGGCTACGCCTTGCCGCTCGTAGTTGCCGACACCGAGGTCGACGTCGAACATCATGCCGTCACAGTGATCTTGGGGCTCGCCGTTCTCGATGAGGTGATTGGCTAGGAAGGTCCACAGCCGCCACTGCGGGGCCGCCTTGTAGAGCTTGAAGTTCTTGACCATGGCGGCGTGCAGTTCGGCCGGTGACCACATCAGGTCCGTGCCGGCCTCGTCGATGTCCACCAGGTTGGCCTCGCCGGCGGTGCGCAGTTCGAGGCCGGCGTCGGCGTACGCCGCCTGCACGGTCATGATCCTCTTGTCCAGCCCGTCCGGGCGGGTGTCCTGAGTGGTGGCGTACTGGCCGCACAGCTTGGTGTCCTTGATGTAGTCGATCTCCCAGTCGATCGTCCGCAGGAATCGCGAGGTGTAGGCGCAGGTGTAGGTGAAGGAGCCAGTGCCGTCGGGCTTGGCCCGGGTGAGGGTGGCGGTGCCGCCCGGGACGAGCTTGTCGACCGTCACCGACTGCACCGGCCCCGTGGTGTCCGTCGAGTACGTCACCGTGCCGGTGATGGTGGCGGGCAGAGTGACGGCCGCAGCGCCCTTCAGGATGAAGGAGATGGCGTAGGACTCCACACCGTCGGTGATGTTGAAGAGGTCGCCGGACACGACCGGCTTCTCGCCAACCAGGTCGATGCGCAGATCGACCTTCGAGCCGCCGTCGGAGCTGACGCCGATGAAACGCCCGGCCGCCGGAAGCCGGAGCTTCTGGTACTCCGCCGGCAGCGCGCCGAGCCCGGCCAGCACCTGCGCATAGGTGCCGATGGTCTTGGGGCCCTCGACCCAGTCGAAGAGCATTGCCTGATCGCCCTTGACGAACAGCGTCTTGAAGTTGCCAGAGATCGGGGCCATGACAGCGTGGTCGAAGTCGCCGCTCATCTGGGCGGGCAGCTTCTTCCACCCGGCCTCCGGCAGCCCCGACAACGGCCCCACATAGGTGGCGCCCTTGCCCCAGATGATGTTCGCGCACTGGTTGCCCTTGATCAGCAGCACGGCCACCGGGTTGGCGCTCGGCCGTTGCAGCACGACATCGACGTCGCTGAGGAAGGCCGGCGGCTTGGTGGCTTCTGCGCCAGTTCGACCAGTGCGGGAGTGCGTCCAGGGCTGTGATCGGCGGGCTGAACAGTGCGCCGATCAGGCGGCGGATCTCCGGGACGGTCAGGTCGACCGGGTCTCCGCTTCGGGCCGGGAGGCTCGCATCCGCATGTCTGGTCGGCCTCGCGTCGTCGACCGCCGCGGCGAGGAACGCGTCGCGTCGGTGCGGCGTTGCTCCTTGTGCGTGGCGCCTATGTCACACCAGTGCCGCGCCGCCGTCTATCGCGAGCGTGGTGCCGGTGACGTAGGCGTTGGCCAAGACGAAGAGATAGGCCGCCGCGGCTTCCTCGGCAGTGCCGACACGCCGCGTGAGCAGCTCGGACCCGGCGCTCTGGAGGAAAGCCTCCGGGTCCGGGACACTGCCGTCCCACAGCTCGGTACTGATCACACCGGGCTGGATCACGTTGACGCGCAGAGGGGCGAGTTCGACGGCGAGTGCCCGGGACAGGGCCTCGATGCCGCCAGTGATACCTGCCGTGAGCGCGGTTCCGGACAGGGGGCGGATCGCGAGGACGCCGGAGCTGAAAGTGATCGAGCCGCCGTCGCGCAGTCGCGGTGCAGCGTACTTGGCGGAGAGGAACGCGCCCCAGAACCGGCGCTCGAAGACGGCCCTGGCCTCCTGCGGGGTGGTGTCGACCAACGGCTTGATCAGCAGAGATTCGCCCGCGGTGTAGACGAGGTGGTCGAACTCCCCGACCTGCTCGAAGAACGCGGCGATGGCGTTGCCGTCGGCGACGTCCAGGCGGCGGCCTTCGGCCGGCTCGCCCAACCGCTTCGTCGCGGCGTCTACGCGGTCCTGATTGCTAGAGGCGACGACGACGTCCGCGCCAGCCGCCGCGGCCTGTTGGGCTACCGCGAAACCGATGCCGGAGGTTCCACCGATAATCACGATCTTCTTACCAGCAAGAGACATGGGATCCATTCCTTCGTCGATGCGGTGCCAGGCTCGGCACCGCCATGGCACGAACATACGCCTCCATATCGAGACGGTGAATGGCTCTAAATCTCGATTCCCTGTCATATCGTCTCGTCATACAGGCACTAGAGTGGCGCTATGGACATCCTGAGCGACACCCTCGAAGTCCTGCGCACGGGACGCCCGATGGTGACTCGCACCGACGCGCACGCCCCGTGGGCCCTGAAGTTCCAACCCATCTCAGGAGCCGGATTCCACGTGGTCGTGGAAGGACACTGCCACCTGTTGCCACCGCACGGCCAACCGCTCGCGCTCGGACCCGGCGACATCGTGTTCCTGCAGCGCGGCAGCGGACACACCCTGTGCGACGTGCCGGACCGCGATCCGGTGGACTTCGTACCGGAGCGCGTGGACCGTTCCTCGCCGATCGGCCAGGTCACCGTGGACGGGCAAGGGCCGCACACGGTGCTGGTGTGCGGCGCGTACGCGATCGACGTTGATCGCCCGCATCCGCTGTTCAGCGATCTACCGGAGGTCATCCACCTCCCCGCGGTTCCCGGCCGCCACCCGGTGCTGCGCTCGGCGGTCGATCAGCTGTGCGCCGAGTTCCACGCGCCGCAGCCGGGCTCGGACGCGGTCGTCACGGCGCTCATCGATCTGCTGCTGCTGTACATCCTCCGGTCGTGGTACGCCGAACTGCCGAAGGAGCGGACCCGGGGTTGGGCGGCCGCGCTGACCGATCCGGCAGTCGCCCCGGCCCTGAAGGCGATCCACGACGATCCCGGCCATCCCTGGACCGTGGAGTCTCTGGGCACCCGCGCCGGGCTGTCCCGCGCGGCGTTCGCCCGCCGCTTCGCCTCGGTGGTCGGCGAGCCGCCGTTGACCTACCTGACCAACTGGCGGATGGCCACCGCGGCGCGGTTGCTGCACCACTCGGCGGCCCCGCTGAGCACAATCGCGCAGCACACGGGGTACACGTCGGAGTTCGCCTTCGCCAAAGCTTTCAAACGACACTTCGGATCGCCGCCGGGGGCCTACCGCAAGCAGGGCAAGACGGCAGACGACGAACCAGGCGGATACAACTGACGGTGCGGACCAGGACATCACCGCAGCGGATGGGGAAGCGGTGGACGCTGCCGATCCCGGCCTCGACGACCTGTCGTACGGCCGCGACACGGCAACAGTCACCGCCGTGGCCTCGGGGCAGACTGGCGCGGCCGGCGTGCCGATCCCCGAGTTGCTGCGCCAAGGGTGGAGCGGCGCCACCCCTGTCGCGCTGCGCACCCTGCAGCGGGCTTTCACCCGGGCGCTGTCGCCCGCCGAGCGGGATCCCTCCCGCCACCGGAGCACGCCACGCCTGTCGTTCGTTGCCCGACGACGGACCGGGAATCTTCCGTCGCCCCCGCATCGGTACATCCACCAGGGGCAGCACCGGGAGAGGCAGCCGACCTACGGGGGAAAGCCATGATCCGAACACTGCACAAGATGGGCATCCGGTCCTCGCTCATGTACACCGCCGGCCTGGTCTCAATCGGGCTGTCCGTCACGGCCTGGGTCTCGTCGCTCAAGCTCGAACCGGGTCAAGGACTCGACAGGGCCGACCGGTGGGGAATCTTCGTGGGCCAATGGGCGCCCACGTTCTTCGCGCTCGGCTCCGGGCTCGCCGTGGAAGAGGCGCGGCAGGAGCTGATGCGGGAGGAGGAGCCGCGCATGCCTGAGCGCGAGCCCGCTCGGGCGCCCGCCGGCGTGTACGGCTGACGAACACGCGAAGAGCCCCGCTCCCAGTCCCGAACGGACTGAGAGCGGGGATGCGTGGTGGATCGGCGGGAGATCCAGACGGTTTCCGTATACCGGACGGTTTCGAGGGGAGGGCGGTGACATACTCCCCGCGTGCCGTCGTGTGTTTCCCGTGATGCTGCGCGTTATTTCGGTGGCGTGCTGCCGACGTTGCTTCTCTACTCGGCTGAGCCGGTTGTGCAGCTTCCGCCGTTCCGGATGGTTGCGGGGCGGCCGGCGGCCTGCGAGGGGTGGCGGTTCACGCCAGGGGTGACGTACTCGCTGGTCGAGGGGCCGGGGCGGTTTGTGCTCATGGTGGAGGGGATCACCCATCCGGACGAGGTCGATGCGCGGTTCACGTGGTTGGGGGCTGTGGAGCGGGCCGGTGGAGCGGTCGTGGCGGTGGCGGATGACGGGGATGTTCCGGATGAGGGTTGTGCGTGGGCGGTGCTGGCCGAAGGCGGGCGGGCTCGCGGTGGGTACATCCCGGTTGGGCGGCGTTCGTAGCTGCCCGGTTGGCGGCCGGTCGTAGGGGTCCGGTTGGCGGCCGGTCGTAGGGGTCCGGTTGTTCGGGGTTGTTGGGCGTGCGGCAGGCCCCTGAGCCGGCAGGAGCGACGGCGGGATGAGCGATACCTGAGCGAGTCTCATGTCGGGATTTAGTCCGACCCCGCATCACTGCGTGCACTACCCTTGCCACCGTGAGTAACGACCTTGTCGCACGCGTGTCGCGCCGCGTCGGGCGACGCGGCGCGTCACTCGCCTTCGTGGGGCTGCTCAGCCTGGTCGTCGCGGCGTCGCTGGCGTTCCCGCCGCCCGGCCCGCGCAACCTCCCCGGCCTCGTCCCGCCGGTCGTGTGGGCCGGCGCCTGGTGCGTGGTGGGCGTTCTGTGCCTGACGCAGGCGTTCGTGCGCTCCGACCGCGTCGCCTTCGCCGCCGCCACCGCCCTCCTCCTCCTGTACGGCCTGATCCACCTCGTCTCCTTCGTCACCGGCGACAATCCGCGCGGCTGGGTCGCGGGCGGGGTATGGCTGGCGTTCGGCGGCTGGATCGCGCTGATCGCCACCTGGCCGGAGGCCGTC
>DASUCK010000093.1:0-9572 GCA_036276095.1 Nonomuraea sp.
CCGACGGGAACAGGCCGAGATCCTCACTTCCGACACGGCCCGGCAGTGATACCGGCCGGCGACACCGCCAGGCGCGGGCGTCCGGGCGGGCGTGCGGGGACGGGCCGACGCGGGCGTACGAAGGACGGTCTGGCGCCGCGGGCGTAAAGAGACGGTCTGGCGCGGGTGTAAGGAGACGGTCTGGCGCGAGGTGTGGGACCGGGACTAACCTGACCCGCCTCACGTTTGATCTCCCCCCATCATGGAGGCCACCGTGCCGTCCCCACGTGATCGTCAGGCTCGCGTCGCCACGTACGTCGTCTACGCCGTCCAGGGCCTCTCCTTCGCCTCGCTGCTCATCCAGGTCGCCAACCTCCAGGCCAAGCACGGGCTCGACGAGGGCACGCTGACGATCCTGCTGCTGATCGTGCCGGTGTTCGCGGGCGTCGGCAGCGTGGCGGCCGGCGCGTTCGCCGCCCGGATGGGCAGCAAGCTGCTGCTGCGCATCGCCCAGCCGGTGGTCGCCGTCGCCGTCGCGCTGGCCGGGCTCGCGCCGAACGTGCCGCTGCTCGTCCCCGTGCTGCTGGTGTTCGGGGTGGCGGTCGGGGCGGTGGACGCGGGCATCAACATGCAGGGCGTCGCGGTCGAGCGCCGGTACGGCATGCAGGTGCTCAACGGCTTCCACTGCGTGTGGAGCGTGTTCGGCCTGGCCGCCGCGCTGTGGGCGTCGGCCGCCGCCGGCCTGCCGCTGCCGCTGGTCATGACGCTCCCCATGGTCCTGGCCGTGGCCGGCACGCTCTACGCCGGCCCACGCCTGTGCACCAAGAACGAGGAGACCGTCGACACCACGTCCGGCGCCACGGCCTCCCCGGCCACCGGCTTCCCGTGGCGGCCGATCATCCCGCTCTGCCTGGCCATGGCCTTCCTGTACGTCGGCGACGCCGCCGTCTCCAACTTCAACACCGTGTACATGAAGGACGTGCTGGCCGCGAGCCCGGCCGTCATCCCGCTGGCCTACGCCGCGTACCAGGCCGCCACCCTGGCCGTCCGCCTCGGCGGCGACCTCGCGGCCAGGCGGTACGGCCCGGCCGCCATCGTCAGGGTCGGCGGCGCGCTGGCCACGCTCGGCTTCCTCGGCGTCGTGCTGGCCCCGAGCCAGCCCCTCGGCATCGTCGCGTTCGGGCTGACCGGGATGGGGCTGGCGGTGGTCGCGCCGCAGTCGTTCTCGGCGGCCGGCAAGCTCGACCCGGCCGGGACCGGGGTGGCCATCGCCCGCGTCAACCTCTTCAACTACGTCGGCTTCATCGTCGGCGCCGCCCTGGTCGGCGTCGTGGCGGACGTCACCGACATGCGCACCGCCTTCACCGCGCCCCTGGTCCTGGCCGCCGCCATCATCACCCTCGCCCCGGCCTTCCAGCCCAGGCCGACCCCCGAACCCCACCAAGCCTGACCCCGCTCCCCTCCCCGCCCGGCCGCCGCCGCCACGATGCGCTCGGGGGACCCCGCCCTGATGTGGCGCAGCTCGCGGTGGTCAGCCAGCCGGCGGCGCTCCGTCCCGGACTTCGGCGATGTCGACGGGACGCCGCTCGCGCAACGACAGGTCGGCGGCCTCGGCCACGTAGAGGGCCTCCAGCGCGTCGCCGATCGAGCACAGACCCTCCCCGCCCCTGAGGAAGGCGTCGATCTCGTCGACGTACGCGGTCTGGAACCGGGTGACGAAGTCGGGCCACGGCTCTTCCAGGCCGGCCAGGCCCTCGGTGGTGTGGAGCGGGGCGCGCGGGCCGAGGCCGACGGCCTGGGTGCGCAGGGTGCCGGCCACCTCCATGCGAACGTCGTACCCGGCGCCGTTGTAGCGGGAGCCCTGCAGGGTGGCCAGCGTGCCGTCGTCGAGGGTGAGCAGCGCGGCGCTGGTGTCGACGTCGCCTGCTTCCGCGAAGAAGGCCGCGCCCCGGTTGGCTCCTTGCGCGCACACCGAGCGCACCTCACGGCCGGTCACCCAGCGCAGGGCGTCGAAGTCGTGCACGTGGCAGTCGCGGAAGATGCCTCCGGACAGCGGGATGTAGCCGGCGGGCGGCGGCGCGGGGTCGGCCGTGACCAGGTGGACGCGGTGGAGCTCGCCCAGTTCGCCGGCCCGCACCGCGGCCGCCGCGGCCCGGTAGCCGGGGTCGAACCGGCGCTGGAAACCGATCGCCACCCGCCGCCCCCCGGCCGCCTCCAGCACCTTGAGGGTCTCGGGGACGGTGGCCGCGACCGGTTTCTCGCAGAAGGCCGGAATGCCCTGCGCGCACGCCTTGATGATCAGCTCGGCATGGGTGCCGGTCGGCGTGGCGATCACGACGGCGTCGGCCTCGTACGGGTCGCCCGGCCTGCCGTACGGCGACGTGCGCGCGGGATCGGCCACGATCAGCTCGTCGACCAACGGGTGCGCGGCCAGGGTGGCGGCGTGGAAGGCGCCGATCCGGCCCAGGCCCAGCAGTCCCACGCGCATGTCTCCTCCAGGTCCGGGGGTCGGGATTTCTTTCTAAGCCTCAGTCAACACTTTGTCCAGACATTCTGACCTTTAACCCTCGTACGGCCTCCGCGGCCTTGTGCGCGGGCAGCCGCGCGAACCCCATCACGACGGCCGCCGGCCCCGGCGCGTCCCGCATGGGGGTCACCGGCTCGGCGGTGACGCCGACGGCCGCGGCCGCCCGCGCCACGTCGTGCTCGTCCCAGCCGCCGGGCAGTTCCAGGTAGACGTGCAGCCCCGCCTCGATGCCCTTGACCTGCGCCTTCGGCAGCTCCTCTGCCAGCGCGGCGACCAGCGCGTCGCGCCGGCGACGGTATTCCCTGCGCATCCGCCGCAGGTGCTTGTCGTACCCGCCGGTACGCATGAAGTGCGCCAGCGCGTACTGCTCGATCACCGGCGAGCCCAGGTCGAGCTCGCCGCGGGCGCGCCGGATCGCGTCCGCCAGGTCGGCGGGCGCGGCCACCCAGCCCAGGCGCAGTCCGGGCGCGAGAGCCTTGCTGACGCTGCCGGACAGCACCACCCGGTCGGGGGCCAGGCCCTGCAGGCAGCCGACGGGGTCGCGGTCGAAGCGGAACTCGGCGTCGTAGTCGTCCTCCAGGATGACCCGGTCGCCGGCGTACGCCCAGTCCATGAGCGCGGCACGGCGGGACGGGGACAGCACCACGCCAGTCGGGTACTGGTGGGCCGGGGTGACGAGCACGGCGTCGCCGCTCACCCGCCGCACGTCCAGGCCCTCCTCGTCGACCGGCACCGGGAGCAGGTGCGCGCCGGCCCGCCGAAGCAGCGGGACCTGGCGGTTGCTGGTCGGGTCCTCGACGGCCAGCCGCAGCGCCCGGTGCCGGGACAGCACGTGCAGGACCAGGCTGAGGCCCTGCGCCACCCCGCCGACCACGGCGAGGTTCTCCGGCCGCACGTCGGCGGCCCTGACCCGCCGCAGATAGCCGGCCAGTTCCTCGCGCAGCTCGGGCACGCCGCCCGGGTCGCCGTAGTCGAACGCGTCGGCGGGCACGGTGGTCAGCACGTGGCGGACGGCCGCGAGCCAGCGTTCCCTGGGGAAGTGGCCGAGGTCGGGGGAGGTGGGACGGTGGCCGTAGAACGATCTGCCCGCCTGGCGGCGCGCCGGCCGCGCACGGGTGGTCGCGGCCTTCGGCCGGCGGGCCGCGCCGGTGGCGTTCTTCGGCGTGACCTGCGTGCCGACGCCGACCCGGGAGACCAGGAAACCCTCGGCGACGAGCTGCTCGTACGCCTCGACGACCACTCCCCTGGAGACCTGGAGGTCGGCGGCGAGATCTCGGGTGGCGGGCAGGCGCGTGCCGGGGGCCAGCCTGCCGCGGCGGATGGAGTCGCGCAGGATCGACGCGATCTGCCCAGCTATACCCCCCTTCTCGCGATCTATCTGGATGTGGAGGTCAGCCATATTGGTCCCGTCTTCTGGTGCGGCATTGGACTGCTTATGTGAGCCATTGTGTCCCTAGCATCCTTCACATGCGAAACGGCATCATGGGCGCCGCCTCGGCCATGTTCCTGGTGGGAACGCTGGCCGGGGTGTCGGGACTTGTGGGCGCGTACCCCATCTACGGCGGACAGGCCGTCCGATATCTCGTCGCGGCGGTCGTCCTGCTCCTCGTGACGCGGGTCCTCGGTCTGCGGTTCGTCCGCCTGACCGCCCGCGAGACCCTCTGCCTGGCCGGGCTCACGCTGTTCGGCCTGGTGTTGTTCAACGTGTGCGTGGTCGAGTCCACCCGGGCGGCCGGGCCCGCGCTGGTCGGCACCGTCCTCGGCACCGTGCCGCTGGCCCTCGCGCTGGCCGGCGGGCGCCCGGCCCCCCGGCTGCTGGCGGGCGCGACCGTGGTGGTGGCCGGCGCGACGCTGGCCACGGGGCTCGGCACCGGCAACCTGACCGGCCTGCTGTGGGCGCTCGGCGCGCTCGCCGGCGAGGTGAGCTTCTCGCTGCTGGCCATCCCGCTGCTCCCCAAGCTGGGGGCGATCAGGGTGTCGGCGTACTCGACGGCGCTGGCCGTGCCCATGCTGGTGGCCGTCGGACTGGCGTACGACGGGACCGCCCTGCTCAGGACGCCGACCTGGCCCGAGGCGCTCGGGTTCGGCTACCTGGCGATCGTCGTCACGGTGGTGGCGTTCTTCCTGTGGTACACGGCGCTGCCGAGACTGGGGCCGGGAGCGGCCGGGCTGTTCGCCGGGCTCATCCCGGTGGGGGCCATCGTCACGGGGGTGGTGCTCGGGCTGGGGCTGCCGTCCGCGTACGACCTGCTGGGCGCCGGGCTGGTGATCGTGGGCATCCTCGTCGGCCTGCCCAGGCGGCGGCGCGAAGGGAGACGGCGGGCGCGTAATCTCTTGGGGGACCGAAAGGATGGACATGGGCGAGTTCGACTACACCGACCTGCTGCCGCTGGGAGCCGACGAGACTGAATACCGGCTGATCACGACGGAGGGGGTGCGGAAGGTCGAGGCGGCTGGGCGTACGTTCCTGGAGGTCGAGCCGGAGGCGTTGCGGCTGCTCACCGAGACGGCCGTGCACGACATCTCCCACTACCTGCGGGCGTCCCACCTCGCCCAGCTCAGGAAGATCGTCGACGACCCCGAGTCCAGCGGCAACGACCGCTTCGTCGCGCTCGACCTGCTGAAGAACGCCTCCATCTCGGCCGGTGGCGTGCTCCCGATGTGCCAGGACACCGGCACCGCGATCGTCATGGGCAAGCGCGGCCGCCACGTGCTGACCGACGGCCGCGACGCCGAGCACCTCTCCCGCGGCGTGTACGACGCCTACACCCGCCTCAACCTGCGCTACTCCCAGATGGCCCCGCTGACCATGTGGGAGGAGAAGAACACCGGCGACAACCTGCCCGCCCAGATCGAGCTCTACGCCGAAGACCCCCACGGTCACCCCGACGAGTACAAGCTGCTGTTCATGGCCAAGGGCGGCGGCTCGGCCAACAAGTCGTTCCTCTACCAGGAGACCAAGGCCGTGCTCAACGAGAAGCGCATGATGGCCTTCCTGGAGGAGAAGATCCGCTCGCTCGGCACGGCCGCCTGCCCGCCGTACCACCTGGCCGTGGTCGTCGGCGGCACCTCCGCCGAATACGCGCTGAAGACCGCCAAGTACGCCAGCGCCCGCTACCTCGACTCGATCCCCACCGAGGGCTCGCCGTCCGGTCACGGGTTCCGCGACCTGGAGATGGAGGCGAAGGTCTTCGAGCTGACGCAGAAACTGGGCATCGGGGCGCAGTTCGGCGGCAAGTACTTCTGCCACGACGTACGCGTCATCCGCCTGCCCCGCCACGGCGCCTCCTGCCCGGTGGCCATCGCGGTGTCGTGCTCGGCCGACCGCCAGGCGCTGGCGAAGATCACACCGGAGGGCGTCTTCCTGGAGCAGCTGGAGACGGACCCGGCGCGGTTCCTGCCGGAGACGACCGACGAGCACCTGTCCGACGACGTCGTACAGATCGATCTCAACCGGCCGATGCCGGAGATCCTCGCCGAGCTCACCAAATATCCGGTCAAGACCCGGCTGTCGCTGACCGGCCCCCTCGTCGTCGCCCGCGACATCGCCCACGCGAAGATCGCCGAGCTGCTCGACGGCGGCGGCGAGATGCCGCAGTACTTGAAGGACCACGCCGTCTACTACGCGGGCCCGGCCAAGACCCCGGAGGGCTACGCGTCCGGCTCGTTCGGGCCGACGACGGCCGGGCGGATGGACTCCTACGTCGAGCGCTTCCAGGCGGCCGGCGGCTCGATGGTGATGCTGGCCAAGGGCAACAGGTCGAAGCAGGTCACGGAGGCCTGCCAGAAGTACGGCGGCTTCTACCTCGGCTCCATCGGCGGCCCGGCGGCCCGGCTGGCCCAGGACTGCATCAAGAAGGTGGAGCTGCTGGAGTATCCCGAGCTGGGGATGGAAGCGGTCTGGAAGATCGAGGTGGTGGACTTCCCCGCGTTCATCGTCGTCGACGACAAGGGCGACGACTTCTTCACCGATCGCACCGGGCCGGTACTGACGATCGGGCGCCGCTGAGCGGTGGCGCGCTAGGCGGCCAGCTGCATCGGCGCCCGGTGGGGGGCGATGACAGCGCCGTCGGGGAGCAGCAGCCCGGTGTCCTCGAACAGCACCACGCCGTTGCACAGCAGGCTCCAGCCCTGGTCGGGGTGGGCCGAGACGACGTGGGCCGCCTCACGGTCGGGAGCGTCGGCATTGGGGCAGGCGGGGTGGTGACTGCACATGGCGCACCTCTCAGATCGCGCTTCGAACAGGGGATGTCAGAAGGGCAGCTTGCGCCCTGACGGCGTGCGAAGATCCAGTGCGGCCGCGCTCGGCTTCCTCGGCCGGGGGCGAATCCGGGTCTGGCGCATCTTCATCACGTCCTTGAAAACCTGTCGTCAGTTGTGGCCTGTCGTCGAACTCTCTCTGCTACGGCCAGTGTGACGATGAGGACCGACGTTTTCGCTATCGATCGGCTATCGTCCCGCTGTTCGTGGCTCTACCATGCGTCCGCCCCCTTTCGGCACCCTTACAACTCACTGACGACCCCCTGGGTTCCCCCGTCAGCCGGCCTGCCATCCCCCTCGACAGTCCCCTATCAGGCATGATGCGCCTTTTCGCGTGCCTTATGTGTGTCGGCCGACACACATAAGGTGAGCTGCGGGAAAAGGCGGTTCCTCGAAGGGGCGCTCACAGGCGAGGGCGACGTAAGCCCGGCAGCCGCGGCCGCGCGGGGACCCGCCGGGGTGACGGTCCGGGCGCCATGAGAAACTCCATGGACGTACCAACGGGGAGGATGCGGCCGGGAGGTTCGCTGACGTGACGAGTCAGGCGACTTGACTTCAGTTCGCAACAAATTCTCGGCCGCGCCTCTACTGGTCGGTTTACACAAATAGGTAAGCTGCCTGGCATGCGTGCGCCCTCCGGTTACCTCCTCGCCGCGCGCTATCGGCTTTTGGAGCCGGTCGGTCGCGGCGGCATGGGCACCGTCTGGCGGGCGCACGACGAGCTGCTCAACCGCTACGTCGCGGTCAAGGAAGTGCGGCTGCCGAGCGTCCTCGACGAGGAGCTGCGCGCCGAGCTGTGCGCGCGCACCGAGCGCGAGGGCCGCGCCACCGCGATGGTCGCCCACCCGTCCGTCATCACCGTCTTCGACGTCGTCACCGAGGACGACCGGCCGTGGATCGTGATGGAGCTGCTGCGGGCCAAGTCGCTGGAGCAGCTCATCAAGGAGGAGGGCCCGCTCCAGCCACGCCGGGTCGCCGAGATCGGCCGGCAGATCCTCGGCGCGCTGCGCGCCGTCCACGCCAAGGGCATCCTCCACCGCGACGTCAAGCCGAGCAACGTGCTGGTGACCGAGGACCGCGCGGTCCTCACCGACTTCGGCCTGGCCGCGCTCGAAGGTGAGGTTTCCATAACGCAGGCGGGCATCGTCCTGGGGTCCGCGGGTTACATCGCCCCCGAGCGGGTGCTCGGCTCGAAGGCCAGCCCGGCGGGCGATCTGTGGTCGCTCGGCGCGACGCTCTACACCGCCGTCGAGGGCAGGGGCCTCCACGGGCGCCGTACGGCCGCCGCCGCCCTCGCGGCGCTGACCAGCGGCGAGCCGATCCCGATGGCCAAGGCCGGGCCGCTCGCGCCCGTGCTCGACGCGCTGCTCAGGATCGACCCGCAGACCAGGCTCGACTCCGTACGCGCCTCGCTCATGCTGGCCAGGGTGGCCGCCGGCGGGTCGGCCGAGGAGCCGCTGACCCCGCGCAAGTCCCAGCGCTCCGGGCCGGTGATCACGGCGCCGTCTTTCACACGCCGGCCCGCACACCGCGGGCTGCACCGGGCGGACGTCACGACCGCCATGTCCGTGCCCGCGCCCCGCCTGGAACGCAGGCCCGGCGAGGGCGTCCACAGGAAACGCGTCGAGCCACGACCGCAGCTTTCGGCCTATGCTCGGTTCAAAGCGACGGTGATAAAGTTGTGCCTTCCTCGGCGGTTCTGGCCAAGAGAACTTCGCAAGCGAGGGTAAAGCACTTCCCAAGCAAGAATCGATATCTTCTTCTCATGCCGGAACAGCAGACACGCCTGCTCGCGGAGCGCTACGAGCTCATCGCCCCGCTCGGCCGGGGCACGATGGGCACGGTCTGGCGCGCCCGCGACCGCGCGCTGGGGCGCGAGGTGGCGGTCAAGGAAATCCGCCAGGACCCGGGGCTCACCGAGGAACAGCGGGCCGAGCTGCGCGAACGCATGGTCCGCGAAGGGCGCATCGCCTCGCGGATCAACCACCCGTCGGTCGCGGCCATCCACGACGTGCTGATCCACGACGACAGCCCGTGGATCATCATGGAGCTCATCGAGGGCCGCTCGCTGGAGCAGGTCATCGAGGAGGAGGGGCCGCTGCCGCCCCGGCTCGTCGCCGAGATCGGCGTCGACCTGCTCGGCGCCCTGCGCGCCGCCCACTCGCGCGGCATCACCCACCGCGACGTCAAGCCCGGCAACGTGCTCATCACCGAGAGCGGGCGGGTCGTGCTGACCGACTTCGGCATCGCCAAGGCCGAGGGCGACTCGCGGCTCACCAAGACCGGCATGGTCATCGGCTCCCCCGGCTACACCGCCCCGGAACGTGCCAGGGGCGAATACACCGGCCCCGAGTCCGACATCTGGTCGCTCGGCGCGACACTGTACCTCGCGGTGGAGGGACGGCCGGCGTACGAACGGTCGACGATCGCCGAGACGCTGGCCGCGCTGCTCACCGAGAACGCCGATCCGCCCACCCAGGCCGGCCAGCTGCGGCCGGTGCTCGACGGGCTGCTCAACAAGGACTATCGGCGGCGCCTCGGCGCCGCCAAGGCGGAGACCCTGCTCCGCATGGTCGCCGACACCCCGACGAGCGAGATACCGGCAGTCACGGCCGAGGCGCTCCTGGCCGAGGAGGCCGCTTTGCCCGACCCCTTCGCCCCGAAACCGCCCGGCCCGCAGGGGCCCGGTGGCCCGTACAAGCCTGTCGA
The DNA here is from genome assembly GCA_036276095.1 of Nonomuraea sp. Lineage (GTDB taxonomy): Bacteria > Actinomycetota > Actinomycetes > Streptosporangiales > Streptosporangiaceae > Nonomuraea. The sequence continues at coordinate 9,476 of DASUCK010000093.1, forward strand.
CCCGGGCGGGCCGGGCGTTGGGGGACCGGGTGGGAGCGGGCCGGGTGGGAGCGGGCCTGGGCCGCGGCCGGGCTTCGAACCGCAGGGCCAGGGCCCG
>DASUCK010000094.1:0-22769 GCA_036276095.1 Nonomuraea sp.
CACGGTCGGGATCGCCTGGCGATGCTCGCCGATCGCGACGTCCGTGCTCGTGGCGCTGCAGCTCGTGTCGGCCGCCGTCACCGCGTTCGGCCTGCTCGGGTTCGCCCAGGTGCTGACCGGGGTGCTGGAGTCGACCGACACGACGGGGCAGTTGCTCGCGGCCCTGCCCGCGCTGGCCACCGTGGCCGGATGCTACGCACTGGCCGGGTTGGCCACGGTCGGCGCGGACGCCGCGCAGGCCCGCCTGGCGCCCGGCGTACGGCGGCTCGCCGAGGACGCCCTGGTCACCGCCACGGCCGACACCGAGCTGATCGACTTCGACGACGCCGGCTTCTACGACGCTCTCGTACGGGCACGCGACCGGGGGGTCGACGCCCTGGGCCGGGCGGTGATCCAGCTTGCCCGCCTGTGCGCGGCATCGATCTCCCTCCTGGCCATGGGCTCGGTGGTCGGCACGCTCCACCCTCTGCTCCTGCTGGCGTTGCTGGCGTCGGTGTTGCCGTCGGGATGGGCGACCGTGCGTGCCGCCCGGATGGGCTACTCCATGGTGTTGCGTACGATGCCGACGCGGCGGCGGATGGGCCAGCTGCGCGACCTGCTCACCGAACGCGAGCCCGCGGCCGAGGTGCGTTCCTATACCGCGCAGGCCGCCCTGCTCGGCAGGTATCGCGACGTGGCCGCCCGCCTGGAGCGCATCGAGGTCCGGCTGGGCCTGCGCCAGAACTGGGTCGACACGTTCGGCCGATCGCTGTCCGGGGTGGGCATGGCCGTGGCGTACGGGCTGCTGGTGTGGCTGGTGATGGCCGGCGCCGTGGCCGTGGGCGGGGCGGCCGCCATGCTGGTGGCGATACAGGCGGCGCGCAGTTCGCTGGCGCAGGCGGCGTACATGATGAACCTGCTCTACGAGCAGAGCCTCTACGTCAAGGATTACGGCGCCTTCCGGCGGGAGGCCGAGGCGCGCCGGCGCGCGGCGCAGGCCAGGGCGCTGGGGCCGGCACCGGTGCTGTCACGTTCGATCGAGGTCTGCGGCGTGTCCTTCAGGTACCCCGGCGCCGACGTCGACGCGCTTCGCGACATCGATCTGACCATCCCGCGCGGCAAGGTGCTGGCCCTGGTGGGTGAGAACGGGTCGGGGAAGTCCACTCTCGCCAAGCTCCTGGCCGGGCTCTACCGTCCGCGGGTGGGCACGATCCGCTGGGACGGCGTCGATCTGGCCATGACCGACCCGGACAGCGTGCGTTCCCAGATCGCGTTGGTGCCGCAGCGGTCGACGAACTGGCCGCTGACCGCCGAGCAGAACATCACGATCGGCCGGCCGTACGAGTCCGAGCCGGACCGGGACCGGCTCGCCGAGGTCGCGGCCGAGAGCGGCGCGGACAGCGTGATCGCGGGTCTCTCGGCGGGCGGGGACACGTTGCTGTCGAAGGAGTTCAGGGGCGGCGCCGAGCTGTCGACCGGGCAGTGGCAGCGTCTGGCGATGGCGCGGGCGCTGTATCGCGACGCGCCGGTGCTGATCTGCGACGAGCCGACCGCCCCGCTGGACGCCCGCGCCGAGGCGCTGGTGTACGACGCGCTGCGCCGGCTGGCCGGCGGGCGCACGGTCATCCTGATCACCCATCGCCTGGCCAGCGTGCGGATGGCGGACCAGATCATCGTCCTGGCCGACGGCCGGATCGTCGAGCGGGGCCGGCACGAGGAACTCGTCAACGCCGCGGGGCATTACGCCGAGCTGTACGCGCTGCAGGCCAGCCTGTCGGCCGACGTCGCGTCGGTCGCCGGCGCTCCGCCGAGCCTGTAGCCCTCCACCCGGCGGTACTCCCGGCGGGTCGACCCCGGCGGTACCGGCGGGTCGCCTACGCGAGCAGCGGGGCCGCGTCCCAGCCGGTCTCGGGGTCGCGGCCGGTGACGTAGGTGTTGATCGCGAGAGCTGTCCCCGCCGCGCCTTCGAGGAAGCTCGGGAGGTGCAGTGCCGTGCTCTCTCCCGTGCTTCGGCGTCTCCGGCCGCCGGCCCGAGCTGATCCTGTCCGATGTCCGGGAAAGTCTGCGGTGCAGCGGGCCGCCTCATATCGGCCTCACCTCCGCCTCATCCGCCTTCCGACCCGCGCCCGGCCGCCGCCTAGGCGATGACGGAGCCTTGCACGTTCACTGGCAGAGGCTTACCATCCAGTCAATTGTTAGGAAACTTTCTTAAATGAAAGGTTCTCCGACATGCGCCGACCTGCCGCCTTCCTCATCGCCGTCCTCGTCGTCCTGGCTCTGGGCGGGCTTCCCGCGCGGGCCGGGAGCCGCCTCGTCGCCGCGTTCTCGCTGTCGGGCACCACGGGCACGTTCGTCGTGAGCAACCCCGGCACGACCGCCGTGACCGGCTGGTCCATCATGTTCGAGCTGCCCGCCGGCGTCACGGCGTCCAGCCCGCAGAACGCCACCGTCCGGCAGAGCGGCACCAAGGTGACGCTCACCCCGGCGTTCTACATCACCACCATCCAGCCGGGCCGGAACACCGAGCCGTACAGCCCCAAGGTCACGCTCAGCGCGTCCGCCCAGCCCACGAGCTGCCTGATCAACGGGGCCGCCTGCGACGGCAGCGGCGGGGACCCGCCGGCCAGGCCGCCGGTCAGCGCGACGTACGAGGTCAGCGGGACGGCGGCCACGTTCGTGGTGGCCAACAACGGCACGGCGGCGCTCAACGGCTGGACGATCGTCTTCGACCTGCCGGCCGGGGTCACGGCGGGCGACGCCCGGAACGGCTCCATCAGCCAGAGCGGCCCCACGGTGACGCTGACCCCCGCCCACTACAACGCGACGGTGAACGCGGGCGCGACGACCGAACCGTACAGCCCGTCCTTCACGCTCAGCGCCGCGAACGCCGAGCCGACCGCTTGCCGGATCAACGACGTGAACTGCGACGGCTCCCCCGACGCTCCGCCCGGCGCGCCCGGCGGCCTGCGGGCCGAGGTCCGCACGACGAGGACCGTCTCCCTCGCCTGGGACGCGGCGACGCCCGGCAGTCTGCCGATCACCGGGTACGAGGTCTACAACGGCTCGGCGGTGGCCGCGTCCGTGACAGGGACCTCGGCGGTCGTGTCGGGGCTGACGCCGTCGACGGCGTACAGGTTCACGGTCAGTGCCAAGGACCGCAAGGGCACGCCGTCAGCCGCGTCCGCGCCGCTGGCGGTGACCACGCGGAACCCGGCGGACGACACACGGCCGCCGTCCGCGCCGGGCGGCCTGCGCAGCACGGCCACGACGTCGTCGAGCGTGACGCTGGCGTGGACCGCCTCGACGGACGATTCCGGCGTCGCGGGATATGACGTGTACGTCGGCTCGGCCCTGGCCACCACGGTCACGGGCACGACGGCGACCGTTCCTGGCCTGTCGCCCTCGACGGAGTACGCGTTTACGGTCAAGGCGAGGGACCTGTACGACAACGTGTCGGCGGCGAGCGCGGCGGTGCGGGCGAGCACGGCCGACATCGTCGAGAACGGGCACGCCCGCGTCGGATATTTCGTGCAATGGGGCATCTACGGCCGCCAATACTTCGTCCGCAACCTCGACACCAGCGGCGCCGCCGCCAAGCTGACCCACATCAACTACGCCTTCGGCAACATCGACCCGGTCAACCTGACCTGCCTCCAGGGCGTGACCAAGGGCACGTCCGCCAACCCGCAGGACCCGAACCAGGGCGACGGCGCCGGTGACGCCGAGGCCGACTACGGGCGGCCGTTCAGCGCCGCGCAGTCGGTGGACGGCATGGCCGACACCGGCTGGGAGAAGCTGCGCGGCAACTTCAACCAGCTCAAGAAGCTCAAGGCCAAACACCCGCACCTGAAGGTGCTGATCTCGCTCGGCGGCTGGACGTACTCGAAGTACTTCTCCGACGTGGCGGCCACGGACGCCGCCCGCAAGAAGTTCGTCGCCTCCTGCATCGACATCTACCTCAGGGGCAACCTGCCGGCGTACAACGGCGCCGGCGGGCCGGGCACGGGCGCGGGCATCTTCGACGGCATCGACCTGGACTGGGAGTGGCCGGGCGCCGAGGGGCACCCGGGCAACCACGTCGGCCCCGCCGACAAGGCCAACAACACGCTGCTGATCGCCGAGTTCCGGCGGCAGCTCGACGCGCTGACGGCGACGACCGGCAGGCGCTACCAGCTCACCGCGTTCACCCCCGCCGACCCGGCCAAGATCGCCGCTGGCTGGGACCTCGCCGAGGTCGCGAGGCACCTGGACATCTTCAACGTCCAGGGCTACGACTTCCACGGCGCCGGCAGCGACGACTCCTGGGAGCCGAACCGCACCGGCCACCAGGGCAACCTCCACCTCGACACCGACAGCCCGTACGACCCGGACTTCAGCGTGGAGCAGGCGGTCGAGGTCTACCTCCAAGCCGGAGTGCATCCCCGCAAGATCACTATCGGGCTGGCCTACTACGGCCGCGGCTGGCAGCAGGTCGCCGACGGCGGCAGGAGCGGCGAGTGGCAACCCGCTGGCGGGGCGGCGCCCGGGCAGTTCCAGGAGGAGGCGGGCACCCGCGGCTACACGAATCTGCTGGCCATGGTCCTCGGCTGCGCGGTGCGCCACGACGAGCAGGCCGTGGCGACGTACTGCTACACCGGGAACGGCGGGCAGTGGTGGACCTTCGACGACGCCTGGTCGATCGGCAAGAAGACGGCCTGGCTGCGGAGCAAGGGGCTGCTCGGCGCGATGATCTGGGAGATGTCCGGCGACAACGGCACGCTCACCAGCGCGCTCGACGCCGGTCTCGGGTGACGCCCCCGCACGTATGGCTACCTGGTCCAGAGCGCGTCCTGGACGGCCTGGACCAGGGCCATCAGCTCGGGCGTGACCCGCTCCCGCGACCAGGCCAGCGCGTACGTGATGCGCAGGTCGCCCGCCTCCAGCGGGACGAAGCGGACGTCGTCCCGCCGGACGGTCCTGGCCAGGAGCTGCGGGATCGGCAGCAGGCCGGCACCGGCGGCCACCAGGTCGAGCGCGGCGCCGAAGTCGTCGTCGGCGACCATGCGGGGACGGCCCGGCAGCCCCGGCCACCGGCTGGGCGTCAGCACCACCTGGCCGGTCAGCTCGGCGGCGGTGACCTTGGCGGTCGCCGCCAGGCGGTGCCCGGAGGGCACGGCCAGGTGGTCGACGGTCACGTGGAAGCGGGCCGCCGTGACGAACGGGGCCGGCGCCGGGGTGGCCAGGATCGCGGCCGACACCTCACCGGCCGCGAGCGCCCGGGCCGCCGCCGCCCGGCCCGCCACCCGCAGCTCCACACCGATCGCCGGGGTGCGGCCGGCGAGGCGGCGGACGATGCGGGCGGCCAGCGTGCCGACCAGCGATGGATAAGCAAGATGAATGACCGGGCGGGAGAGCCGGGCCGCTTCCGCGGTGAACGCCTGGGCCGACTCCAGCACCTGCTCGGCGTAGGGCAGCAGGGCCTTGCCTGCGGCGGTGAGCCGCACCTCGCGGGCGGTGCGGTCGAAGAGGCGGACGCCGGCGGCGCGTTCGAGCCGGGTGATGGCCTGGCTCATCGCGGGCTGCGACATGCCCAGGTCGGCGGCCGCGGCGGAGAAGCTCAGCCGCGCGGCGACCCCGGCGAAGCACTGGATCTCCCTGAGCATAAGCAGCATCGATACATGATGCATGACCCGGCGGGCGCTCGGCACGATCGGCAGCGATCTCACGTCAAACACGTCGCAGGAGTTGAGAGCATGTCGCTGTCCCCCGAGCCCGCGTTCCCCGAGCCCGCCTTCCCTGAGCCCGCGTCCTCCGAGCCCGCCTTCCCTGAGCCCGCGTCCCGCAGGTCCCCGTTTCCCAGGTCGACCGTGCTGGGCTATCCGCGGATCGGGCCGCGCAGGGAGCTGAAGCGGGCGCTGGAGTCCTACTGGGACGGTCGCTCGACGCGGGCCGACCTCGACCGGGTGGGCGCCGGGATCCGGGAGCGCACCTGGCGCAGGCTCGCCGGGCTCGGCCTCGAAGGGCTGCCGTCGAACACGTTCTCGCTGTACGACCAGGTGCTCGACACCGCGGTCATGCTCGGGGCGGTGCCGGAGCGCTATCGCGGGGCCGACGACCCCTACTTCGCGATGGCCAGGGGCACGGAGGGGCTCGCGCCGCTGCGGATGACGAAGTGGTTCGACACGAACTACCACTACATCGTCCCCGAGATCGGCCCCGAGACCGCGTTCGAGCTGGACGCCGCCAAGCCGGTCGGCGAGGTGCGGGAGGCTCGCGCGCTCGGGTACGAGACCCGGCCGGTCGTCATCGGGCCGGTCACGTTCCTGCTGCTGGCCGGGGCGCCGGACCGGCTGGATGACGTGCTCGGCAGCTACGAGGAGCTGCTCGGCGTGCTGGCCGCGGAAGGGGTCGAGTGGGTCCAGCTGGACGAGCCCGCGCTGGTGGGCGACCAGTCGCCGGAGGAGCTGGTCGCCGTGCGGGCCGCGTACGAGCGGCTGGGGGCGGTCGCGGCGCGGCCGGGGGTGTTCGTGGCGTCGTACTTCGGGGAGCTCGGGGAGGCGCTGCCGGTGCTGGCCGGCACGCCGGTCGAGGCCATCGGCGTGGACCTGGTGCGGGGCGGCGTGCCGGGGGCCGACCTGGCCGGGAAGACGGTGGTCGCGGGCGTGGTGTCCGGACGGGACGTGTGGCGGACGCCGCCGGGGCGGGCGCTGGCCGCGCTGGCCGGGCTGGCGGCGGCGCGGGCGGCGCGGGTGACGGTGTCCACGTCGTGCTCGCTGCTCCACGTGCCCTACGACGTGGCGGCCGAGCAGAACCTGGATCCGGCGCTGCGGGCGCGGCTGGCGTTCGCGGAGCAGAAGGTGGCCGAGGTGGTGGCGCTGGCGGGCGCCCGCCACGAGGCGACCACGCCGGCCGGGCCGTCGGCGCCGCTGCCCGGGCCGGTCGCCGTGGAGAGGCGCGGGCCGTACGCGGCGCGGGCCGCGGCGCAGGCCGAGCACCTGCGGCTGCCGCCGCTGCCGGTCACCACGATCGGGTCGTTCCCGCAGACCGGGGAGCTGCGCGCGGCCCGGGCGGCCGTCGCGGCGGGCACGATGGCGCGGGAGGAGTACGAGCGGCGCGTCGAGGCCGAGATCGAGCGCGTCATCCGGCTGCAGGAACGCCTCGGGCTCGACGTGCTCGTGCACGGGGAGCCGGAGCGCAACGACATGGTGCAGTACTTCGCCGAGCACCTCGACGGGTTCGCGGTCACCAGGAACGGGTGGGTGCAGTCGTACGGGTCGCGGTGCACCAGGCCGCCGATCCTGCACGGGGACGTCCGCCGGCCGGGTCCGATCACGGTGCGGTGGTCCGCGTACGCGCAGTCACTCACCGGCAAGCCGGTCAAGGGCATGCTCACCGGGCCTGTCACCATCGTGGCCTGGTCGTTCCGGCGGGACGACCTGCCGCTGCGGGACGTGGTGTTCCAGGTGGCGGAGGCGATCAGGGAGGAGGTGCGCGACCTGGAGGCCGCCGGGGTGTCGATCGTCCAGGTGGACGAGCCGGCGTTGCGCGAGCTGCTGCCGCTGCGGCGGGCGGCGCGGGAGGAGTACCTGGAGTGGGCGGTGGCGGCGTACCGGCGGGCGACCTCGGGGGCGAGCGACCGCACGCAGATCCATACGCACCTGTGCTATTCGGACGCCGATCAGATCCTGGCCGCCATCGACGGCCTCGACGCGGACGTGACCACCATCGAGTCCGCCCGGTCGGGGGCGCGGATCCTGGGAGCGGTGGGCTCGTTCGAGCGCGGGCTCGGGCCGGGCGTGTACGACATCCACTCGCCGCGGATCCCGCCCGCCGAGGAGGTCGAGGGCCTGCTGCGGCGGGCGTTGGAGGCGCTGCCGGCGGAACGCGTCTGGGTCAACCCGGACTGCGGGCTGAAGACCCGCACGTACGAGCAGGTCGAGGCGGCCCTGGCCAACGTCGTGACCGCCGCCCGCCGGCTGCGCGCCGCCCGCGCCGCTGACGGGGCGGCGGGGTGACCGCGACCGCCCCGGCACCCCGGGTGTCCTTCCAGCGGCCCATCACTGCGGCCGGTCAGGGCGGCCGATCAGGGCGGCCTATTTCAGGGCGCCCGCGGTCAGGCCCGACTGGATCTGGCGCTGGAAGACGGTGTAGACGACCAGCATGGGGAGGATGGCCAGCGTGAGGGCGGCGAACAGGGCCGACCAGTCCTGGTCGTAGCCGGCGGCGGTGGAGATGTCGGCGATCCCCTGCGTCAGCACCCACTTCTCCCGGTCCTGCAGCAGTACCAGCGGGAGCTGGTACTGGTTCCACTGGCCGAGGACGTTGAAGATCGTGATGCTGACGATGCCGGGGCGGGCCATCGGCAGCATGATCTGGAAGAACACGCGGGTGTGGGAGGCGCCGTCGACCATGGCGGCCTCCGCCACCGCCGTCGGCAGCGTGCGGAAGAAGGCCGACAGGAAGAAGATCGTGAACGGCATCGAGTACGCGATGTACACCAGCACGAGCCCGGCGTGCGTGTTCAGGCCGATGAACGGGCCGACGACCGGCACGTTCCCCATGTTCTGGACGACGAAGAACAGCGGCGTCAGCGCGAGGTAGACCGGGAACGCCAGCCCCGAGACGAACAGCAGGTAGACCGCCCGGCCGCCGCGGAAGGGGTAGCGGGCCAGCACGTACGCCGCCATCGAGCCGATGAGCATGGTGCCGAACGTGCTGAACGCCACCACGACGACGCTGTTGAGCATGTAGTGGCCGATCTGCGCCTGCTCCCACGCCCGGCCGAAGTTGTCCCAGCGCAGCGCCGCGGGCAGCGACCAGGCGTCGCCGAAGATCTCGTCCTCGCTCTTGACCGAGGCCAGGAACGTCCACAGGATCGGCACCACCGTCAGCAGCGTCCACACCAGCAGCGCGACGTGCGTGAGCACGCCGAGCGGGCCGAGGCGGCGCCGGCGCTCCTGGCGGGCGAGCCGGCGCGAGTTCGCCACCGTCCAAGAGATCATCGTTGTCATCAGTACTCGATTCGTTCGCGCCGCGAGAGGCGCAGCGAGAGGATCGCGAAGCCGACGGTGAAGAAGAACATCACGACGCCCAGGGCGGAGGCGTACCCGAAGCGGAAGTACTGGAAGGCGTTGCGGTAGATCTCGGTGGCCATGACCGCGGTCGACCAGTCGGGGCCGCCGTGCTGGACGGTCATCACCCAGACGATCGCGAACACGTCCAGTGCGAGGATGCCGAGGTACACCCACGCCACCTGGACGGTGTCCCAGAGCAGCGGGAGCGTGACGCGGAAGAAGAGGCTGAGGCGGCCGGCCCCGTCGATCTGCGCGGCCTCGAACATGTCCTTCGGGATGCTGGCCAGGCCGGCCGAGAAGAGCACGACGTAGAAGCCGACCGCCTGCCACACCATGACGCCCAGCACCGACCAGAACGCCACGTCCGCGTCGGACAGGAAGCCCACCGCCGGCAGGCCGAGCGACATCAGGGGGCCGTTCAGCATGCCGCTGCCGTCCGGCCGGAACACCTGCTGGAACAGCACCGCCACCACGGCGACGGCCAGGACCTGCGGGAAGAAGAACACCACCCGGTAGAAACCGGACCCGCGGATCCCCGCCACTCCCTGCGGGCCGCCCACGTTCAGCAGGAACGCGAAGAACAGCGCGATGACGATCGTGATCAGCGGCAGCAGCACGAGCAGCGCCGCGTTGTGCGTCACCGCCTTCCAGAAGACGGAGTCGTTGAACAGCCGGACGAAGTTGTCCAGGCCGACGAACCGCGGCGTGGCCGTCACGCCGCGCCAGTCCGTCATGGCGATGTAGAACGCCTGGAGGTACGGCGAGATCACGTAAACCAGGTAAAGGATCACCGGGGCTGTCAGGAACGAGGTGATGAACAGCCCACGGCGATACCTGTTGAACATCATCAGCGCTGGAACTTCTTGATCGAGGAGTCGTTCTTGAGCTCGTCGGCCTTCTTCTGGATGCGCTCCAGGTAGGCGTCCGGCTTGAGGCCGCCCGTCATGAGCTCGCCGGTCGCGGCCATGGCCTCGTCCTTGAGCTGGAGGTACCAGGTCTGCCAGAGGTAGGTGACGGTGTTGGCGCCGGCCTCGGTGACGGCCTTGGAGGCGCTGGCCGTGCCGGGCGACAGCTGGCGGCCCTCGCCCGCGCCCTTGACCACGGAGACGGTCTTGACCATCTCGCTGAAGTCGCCGGCCGCCTTCTTCGACAGCATCGCCCGCAGGTACTCCATGCCGCCCTGCGCGTTGGCGCCCTTGGCCGGCACGATGAAGTTCTCGCCTGGAGTGGTGTGGAGGGTGCCGTACGGCAGCTTGTCGGAGCTGGTGAAGTCGGGGATCGGGAACACGCCGTACTCGAAGTCGGCCGGCGTGGTGCTCTTCTGCTCGTTCTCCAGCCAGGAACCGGAGGGCAGCATCGCCACCTGGTACTTGTTCTGGGCGGTCTGGGTCTGCACGTGGTCGAGCCCGGCGGTGCCCTCCATGAGGTACTTCGCGCCGACCTCGGCCCAGGCCGTCGCCGCCGTCTTCATGGCGTCGGTGGTCCAGGCGCCGTCCTCGAGGTTGTCGATGTTGACGAGCACCTCCTTGCCGCCGATCTTCGCGGCCATGGTCAGCAGCGGCTCGTACACGTACTGCGGGAACTTGCCCGCGTACGTGAACGGCGCCATCTTGCCGGACTTCTTGATCGTCTCGCAGAGGGCGAGGAACTCGTCCCAGGTCTTGGGGACCTCCCACTCGTTGTCGCGGAAGGCCTTCTGCGAGTACCAGATGCCGAAGATGTAGTTGACGTAACCGAGGACGCTGAACTTGCCGTCGTACGTGCCGACCTCGATCACGGCCTGGTCGAGGGTGTCCCTGACCTTGACGTTGGGGTCGTCCCAGCTGGGCGCGTCGAGCAGCGGGCCGAGATCCTGCAGCTGGCCGTCCTGGGCGAGGGCGCCGAAGTCCATGGCGTTGGCGCCGGAGTTGTCGATCACGTCGGGCGGGTTGCCGCCGGCGAACCGCGGCTGGAGAATCTTCGTGATCTCCTTGGTCGCGTTGTGCTTGATCTCGACATCGGGATGCTTCGCCTTGAACAGCGGCTGGTGGATGTTCTTGGCGTAGTCCTGGCCGAAGCCGCCGTCGAAGATCCACACCTCCAGCGGCTTCTTGCCGTCGACGCCGAACGGGTTGGCCGCGCTGGTGGCGACCGGCGCGGCCGAGCTCGTGGAGGCGGGCGGGGCGGACGGGGTGGCGCAGGCCGCCAGCGCTCCGGCGGCGGGCACGAGGGCCGCCGCGCGGAGGAAACCACGCCTGCTGATATGGGGGGTGTCGGACATGTTGGCTACTCCTGACTATTCATGATCCACGTCGGATTCGTCCTGCGTAGCGGCTCTCCAGGGCCTTGTTGTGCTCGTCACCGCCGGTCACGTTGGCCGACAGGTAGACGGGAGGCGTCTCGCCGAGCGCCACCAGCGCGTCCACCGCCTCGATGACCACCATCTGCGCCAGCAGCGCCGAGGTGACCGTCGACACCGCACCGTACGTGCCGCCGCCGGGCAGTGCGAGGATGGCGTCCCCGTACGGCGCGCCGTTGTCGAGAACGACGTCGGCCAGGTCGAGCAGCTTGCCGCCGGACGGGTGGCGCGAGGTCATCCGGGTGCTGTGCTGGACGGAGGTCAGCGCGATCAGGGCGTGGCCGCGTTCCTTGACGATGGTGGCCAGCTCGACGACCGTGCCGTTGACCCCGGAGCTGGAGATCAGCACGAACACGTCCTGCGGCTCGACCGGGGCCAGCGCGTAGATCTCGTGCGCGACCGCCGGATCGCGCTCCAGCTCGGGGGTCAGCACGCTCGGCGGCCGGCCGCCGTACAGGACGAGGTCTCTGGGGCTGAGGCGGTTGCTGGGCACCAGGCCGCCCGCCCGGCCGGCGATCTCCATGGCGATGGCCTCGGAATGCCCCGAGCCGAACGCGTTGACCACGCCACCCGCCCGGATCGAGGCCACGACCAGCGCGGCCGCCTGCCGCACCGCTTCTGCCTGGCTCTCCGCGACCCGATGGGCCAGGTCGAGGACCTTGGTTGCGTACGTCATTCAGCCTCTCTCCACCCGGTGGCTCTCCACCGCGCTGATCGTCCGTTCGAACGCCTCGTTGGTGCGTTCGTAGGTGCGTTGGGCGACCGCCACGTACACGGCGTCCAGGACGAACAGCTGCGAATGGACGGCGGCCAGCCCGCCGAGCCGGAACGTGGTCTCTCTGCTGGCGGTGGTTAAGACCAGGTCGGCGAGGTCGGCCAGCGGCGAGCGGGCGAAGGACGTGACCGCGACCGTCAGCGCGCCGTGGCTGCCGGCCTCGGCCAGCGCCTCCATGACCTCGCGGGTGCGGCCCCGGTGGCTGATGCCGACGGCGACGTCGCCCTCCTTGAGCAGCGCGGCCTCCGACAGCACCTCGTGGGCGTCGCCCGCGCTCCAGCACGGGATGCCGATGCGGCGCAGCCGGCCCTCGAACATGGTGGCGACGTTGCCGCTGGTGGAGACGCCGGCCAGGAGGATGCGCGGGGCGGCCACGACGGCCTCGGCGATCTTGGCGACGACGTCGAGGTCGAGCTGCGCGGCGGTGTCCTGGATGAGCCTGGTGTCGGCGGCGGCCATCACCTCGACGGCGGTGTCCAGCGGGTCGTCGGGGCCGATCTCGTGGCCGACGCCCGCGCCCCAGCCGGCCTGCGCGGCCCGGCCGGTCTCGGTGGCGAGCGCGACGCGCAGCTCGGCGTACCCCGAGAAGCCGAACGCCCGGCAGAACCTCGTCACGGTCGCCGGCGAGCTGCCGGCCCGCTCGGCCAGCGCGATAATGGTCGACCGCGCGGCCTCGGCCGGGTCGCCCAGAATCACCTCGCCGACCCGGCGCAACGCCTCCGGCAAGCTGGGTAGCTCGGTTTCCACGCGCCCGAGGGCTCCTGAAGTCACGAATATTCCTTCCGAATACCCGGTCTTCTGGCGAAAATTATTCTTGCATTCTGCTCCAGTCAAGCCCCAGGATCAGTCCGTGACCGAATCGCTAGTCGTCGGTGTCGACGCGGGTGCCACGTCCACGCGGGTGGCCGTACACAGGCTCGACGGGACGCGCGTGGGATATGCCAAGGCGGGGCCGGGCAATCCGAGCGCCCACGGGGTGGCCAAGGCCGTCGCCGCCGTCGAGGAGGCCCTGGGCGAGGCGCTGGGGGCGCTCGACGGGCGGCGCGTTTCGGGCTCGCTGGCCGGGGTCGCCGGGCACGTCGGGTCGATGGTGCCCGAGCTGACGCGGGTGTGGGCCGCGCACGGCATCCCCGCCGCCCCGCGGTACGCCGGCGACGTGACGATCGCGTACGCGGCCGGGTCGGCCGAGCCCGACGGGTCACTGCTGCTGTCCGGCACGGGCGCGGTGGCGGCCAGGATCGAGGACTACCGGCTCGGGCCGATCGCCGACGGGCTCGGGTGGCTGCTGGGCGACGCGGGCTCGGGCTTCTGGATCGGCCGCGCGGCCGCCCAGGCGGTGGTGGCCGCCTTCGACCGCGGCCTCCCCGTCGCGGCCGTCGACCGCCCGGAGGCCGCGGCACCGGCCGGGGACCGGCCCGGCTCCGCGAGCCCAGGCGGGGAGCGGCCCAGCCCTCCCGCTCCGCCCGGTGGCGGGGTGCTCGTCGCGCTGGTGGCCGGGCATTTTCTCGGGGACGAGCGCCCGGCCACGCCGCGGGACGTCGCCGACCGGATCGTCCGGCTGGCGCAGGCCGACCACATGCGGCTGGCGGCCCTGTCCACGCTGGTCAGCCAGGCCGCCGAGGCGGGCGATCCGACGGCGGCCCGGATCGTCCGCGAGGCCGCCGGTCACCTGGCCGCGACGCTGCGGCGGGTGCACGCGGGCGGCCCGGTGGTGCTGGCCGGGAGCGTGCTGGCCAGCGACGGGCCGGTGCGGCGGGCGGTGCTGGAGCTGCTGGCGGGCGAGACGGTGACGACGACGCGCGACGCGGCCGCGGGCGCCGCCTGGCTGGCCGCCCGCGACCTGCTCTCGGACGCCGAGGCGAAGACGGTCCACGCGGCCTTCACCACCGGCCGGTGACTACCCCTGCGCGACCACCCGCCCGTGACCGCCCTGGCGCGTCAGCCCTTGACGGCGCCGGCCGTCACCGCCGAGCCCAGGTCGTACCGGTGCGCCGGCCGTAGCCGTCGGCGACGTTGGGCGGTCGGGTCAGGTGGCGGACCAGCCGGTCCAGCGGGTGACGTGCACGACGATGGCGGGGCCGGTCGGGCGGTGGTCGCGGTACTGGGGGTATTTGGCCGCCAGCGCGTCGAGGGCCGTCTCGCGGTCCGGGCCGGTTTGGAGGATGCGGGCGTGGCCGTCGGCCCGCGTCCACCACAGGCGGGCCCAGTCGTCGTCGTAGTGGTCGGCCAGGAGGCTGACCTGGGGGTTCGTCTCGATGTTGCGGAGGCGGCGGAGGTGCTTGGTGGTCTTGGGCTTGTGATCGACGGCTGTCACCACGCGGTTGCCCGTCACGGCGAAGACCACCGGCACCACGTGCGGGGCGCCGTCCTCGCCCACGGTGGCCAGGCGGGCGACGCGCTCGGCGGCGAAGCGGGTGCGGGCTGTGTCGGCGTCCATGGGTCCAGTGTGTCCGGAACGTACAAGACTCCACGTCAGCGGGCTGGGCACGATGACGTCATGAACGTGAATCTGTCCCTGATCCCCGGATTCCTGGCCACGCACGGGCGGGTGCTCGACCGGCGGCGATACGACCTGCTGATGGGCGACGGCGACGCGGACGGGCCGCTGGCCGCCCTGGACGCCTACCGGAACGCCGACGGCGGGTACGGCTGGGGGCTGGAGCCCGATCTGCGGTCCCCGGAGAGCCAGCCCGGAGCGGCGCTGCACGCGTTCGAGGTCTTCGCGGAGGTCGCCCCCCGCACCTCGCCGCGGGCCGTGGAGCTCTGCGACTGGCTGGAGAGCGTGACGCTGCCGGACGGCGGGCTGCCGTTCGCCCTGCCGGTGGGGGTCGGCGAGGGCACGGCGCCGTGGTGGGCGGGCAGCGCGGCGGGCGAGTCGTCGTTGCAGATCACGGCCGTGTCGGCGGCCGCGGCTCGGCGCGTGGCGGCGCACGATCCGGCCGTGGCCGGGCATCCGTGGCTGGAGCGGGCCACCCGATACTGCCTCGACGCCGTCCAGGCCATGGACCAGCGCCCCCACGCGTACGTCCTGTCCTTCGCCGTACGCCTCCTCGACTCCGTGTACGACACCCAGCCCCGCGCCGCGGACCTGCTCAAACGCCTGGCGGCGCACATTCCGGCGGACGGCCGGGTGCCCGTGGAGGGCGGCGCCGAGGGCGAGGCGCTGCGCCCGCTGGACTTCGCGCCCTGGCCGGGACGCCCGGTACGCGCCCTGTTCGATCCCGAGGTGATCGCGGCCGACCTCGTACGGCTGGCCGGCGGCCAGCAGGACGACGGCGGCTGGACCGTCGACTACGCCCGGATCTCCCCTGCCGGGTCGCTCGACTGGCGGGGCGCGGCCACGGTCGGCGCCGTCGAGGTCCTGCGCGCGAACGAGATCGTCTGAGGCGGCTCACTTCAACCGGCGGGCCGACTCCGACTCCTGGGCCATGCGGCGCAGCGCGTCGAACGCCTTCCCGTACAGGACCGACCCGAGCACGATGGCCTCGACCGTGACGTCGCGCGGCCCGTTGAACGGGATCTCCCCCATCTCGAACCCGGTCACCAGCTTCTGCGCCGCCTCCACGTACGGACCCAGCTCGACGCGCACCCCGAGCTGGCGCATCTTGACCAGGGCCTGGGTGAGCTCGTCGCGGGTGGGGGCGTGGGGGTGGACGTCCCATCCGACGTCGCCGATGAGGCGGTCGACCTCGGCACGGGTCCGCTGCCACTCCTCGCCCGGCTCGGGCTCGACGGTGGGGCCGAGGGCGTAGTGCGCGGTGCCGAGCAGCTCGTGCATGGGCAGGGACTCGTCGTCGACGGCCGCGATGACCTGCTTGATCGAGGCCACCGGCAGTTTGCCCACCTCCAGCAGCGCCCGGATGAGGCGGAGCCTGCGAAGGTGCGTGTCGTCGTACTCGGCCCGGGTCGCGGCCAGCTGCTCGCCCTGGTGCAGCAGGCCTTCGCGGAGGTAGTACTTGATCGTCGGGATGGCCACCCCGGACCGGGCGCTGAGCTCGGAGATGCGCATCGCTGGATAATACCGCTATCCAGAGCGGGCCACGTGGCGCGCGGCGCTGATCAGCTCCGGCACGTCAGCCTGCCGGTTCCAGAGAAAGACTATCTCCAAAGGCGGGACGTCCTCCTTTATCGGGACAAAAGTCAGAGCCTCCGGCACCGACGTGCCCTCGTGGACCGAGAGCGCGTAGCCGGCACCCCTGACCACCATGTCGATCGCCAGGTCGTGGGTGGCCGCCGACGGACCGAGCCGGGGGTGGAGGCGGTGCCGGACGAACGCCTCCAGGAACCGGCGCGCGCCCGCCACGGCGTCGGACTCCGGCATGACCAGCGGCTCGGCGGCCAGGTCAGACAGCGACACCGCCTCCGAGGCCGCCAGGTGGTGATCCCGGTGGATCAGCGCGCGCACAGGGAAGCGGTGGACCAGCATCCTCGCGACCCCCCGCGGCAGCGAGCCGGGCGCGTACCCGAGCCCCGCCTGCAGAGTGCCGTCCACGATGGAGACGAGCTGCTCGGCCGTCCCCATGGGGACCACCCGCAGGCCGACGGTCTGGAGCTGGGAGAGCAGCCGGGCGGCCACGTCGGCCAGCCCGTCGGCCACGCCGAGGCGCGCGCGCTGGCCCGTGCCGCGCGCCGCGGCCACGGCCCGCTCGTAGGCGTCGACCGCGACGGTGGCCTGGGCCAGGAACGCCTCACCCGCCTCGGTCAGCTGCACGCCGCTGGAGGACCGGCTGAACAGCTCCACACCGATCTCCTTCTCCAGCGCCCTGAGCTGCTCGGACAGCGTGGGCTGGGCGATGTGCAGGGACGCGGCGGCCCGCCGCAGACTGCCGGCACGGGCGATCGCCATCGCGTAGCGGACGTAGCGTAGATCCATCGCTCACCTCGGGCTGATGATGATGAGCTATCGGTAGATCGCACCTCCGTATTACAAGACGAGACAGCTCCCGTGAAGATGCGCAGTCATCACCGTGGCCCGCCGTTCCGCCGGAGCGCCCTGACGTGCTGGTCGAGGGCACTCACCGGGTCCTACGCCCTGCTCGCGCCGTCGCTTTGGGGATGACCGTGAGTGAGGTTTCGGCCACCCGTAAAGGGGCGCTCCGAAGTCCCCCGGCCCCGCGCCGGCCCCCGAGCACGCGGCCGGGTCACTCCCTGATCGCGACCGGGCGCTTGAGGAGCCAGAGGGCGGCACGCTGGAGAAGCGCGCGGTGCACCTCGTTGTCGTACGACCTGGTGTCGTGACCCAGGGCGTCGTAGATGACCCGGCCCCGGCGCACCGGGCGCGCCCAGACCAGGGGCTGGCCGCCGGCGGAGGCCAGCGGCTCGACGTCGGGGAGGATGTCGAGGTCGCTGTAGACCTCGTCGACCACGTCGAAGTCGCGCAGGCCGGCCACCACCGGGTGCGTGCCGTGGACGCGCACGCCGGTCCAGCCGAGCGGCGGGTGGTGGGACTTCGGCCAGGTCCAGGAGCCGCCGAGGACGCGCGGCCAGCCCTGCCAGTCGTCGAAGCAGATCGACGCCGCGTGCATGCACAGCAGCCCGCCGCCCCGGTCCAGGTGGTCGAGGATCGTCGTGCGGGCCTCGGCCGGCAGGGTGAAGCGCCACTCGGCGCGCAGGTCGGCGAAGCGGTCCTGGGTCATCTGCCAGCGCAGCGCGTTGACGGTGATGAGCTGGGTCTCCGACCGCTCGCCGAGCGCGCCCGCGATGTCCTCGGTGATCTCGGACTCCACTCCGACGTCGGCGAGCACCTCCGCGAGCGCGGCCGAGGTGGCGGCGAAGTCGTGGAACAGTCCTCCGGACAAAATAAGATTTCTCGCCACTTGACCAGCTCATCATGGTTATCGCGGCATTTCTACCCGTGACCTGTCACACGAGACCCTGGTGTCCCATCCGGTGCCCGTCAGCGGGACGGGTCACGGGCCCCCGGAGGGCAGGGCGCCCCGGCCGGACGAGATGATGCCAGACGTGGAGTTCGAGGAGCACCGGGAGTTCGAGGGGCACCGGGAGTTCGAGGGGCACCGGGAGTTCGAGGACTGCCGGCCGATGCTGCTGGGCCTCGCCTACCGGCTGCTCGGCAGCATGTGGGACGCCGAGGACGTCGTCCAGGAGGCGTGGCTGCGCTGGGAGGGCGCCGACCGGGGCGGGATCAGGGAGCCGCGGGCGTTCCTGGTGACCGTGGTGTCGCGGCTGGCGCTCGACCAGCTCCGGTCGGCGCGGGTGAAGCGGGAGGCGTACACGGGGCCGTGGCTGCCGGAGCCGGTGACGACGGCGCAGGCGGGGCCCATGGACACGGCCGAGCTGCGCGACACCGTCTCGTACGCGACCCTGCACCTCATGGAGCGGCTCTCACCGCCGGAGCGGGCGGTGTTCGTGCTGCGGGAGGCGTTCGAGCTGCCCTACGACGAGATCGCCGGGATCGTCGAAGTGTCGGTGCCCAACGCCAGGCAGCTGCACCGCCGCGCCTCCGTACGGCTGGCCGAGGGCCGCGACCGGTTCCGCCCGTCCTCGGAGGACCACGCCAAGCTGCTCCGGACGTTCATCGAGGCGGCCTCCGGCGGCGACCTGGCCGCGCTCGCCGACGTCCTGCACGAGGACGTCGTGTCGTGGAACGACGGCGGCGGGCGGGTGCGCGCGGCGCTGCGGCCGATCGCCGGCAAGCGGAAGGTGCTGGCCTTCCTGCGGGGCCTGCTGGCCCGCTACGCCCTCACCGACACCCGCCTGGTCGACGTCAACGGACAGCCCGCCATGCTGAGCCACGTCGAGGGGCACCCGCAGCTCGTCCTCCTCCACGTCCGCGACGGCCGCGTCCACGGCATCTACGGCGTGGCGAACCCGGACAAGCTGGCGCGCGTGCGCCCGGCCGAGCCGGGCCGCTGATCTATAGTCGCCCGTATGGATCTCGGCATCGCGGGCAAGGTCGCCCTCGTCACCGGAGGCAGCTCGGGCATCGGGCTGGCGGCGGCCAAGAGCCTGGCGCGGGAGGGCTGCGACGTGTGCGTCACCGCGCGCAACCCCGAGCGGCTCGCGGACGCGGTGGTGGAGCTGCAGGAGTACGGCAAGGTCGTGCACGCGGTGCTGGCCGACGTGGAGGACCCCGCGGCGGCGCGGCGGGTGGTCGAGGAGACGCGCAACGTGCTCGGCCCCGTCGACATCCTCGTGGCCAACGCGGGCGGGCCGCCGCCGGGACGGTTCACCGAGGCGAGCCTGGCCGACTGGGACGTCGCCGTGCAGCGCAACCTGCTCGGCACCGTACGCCTGGTCCACGCGGTGCTGCCGGAGATGCGCTCCCGCGGTTGGGGCCGGATCGTGACGATCACCAGCCGGTCGGCCCGCGAGGCGCTCGACGGCCTGGCGCTGTCGAACGCCACCCGCACGGCCGTGGCCGCCGTCGTCCGCACCCTGGCCAGGGAGGTCGGCGGCGACGGCGTGCTGGTCAACAACGTGCTGCCGGGCCCGATCGACACCGAGCGGCTGCGGGAGCTGGCGAGCGGCGAGGAGGAGCTGGCCGCGCGGGCCGAGGCTGTGCCGGTCGGCCGCATCGGGCGTCCGGAGGAGGTGGGCGACGTGGTGGCGTTCCTGGCGAGCGTGCCGGCGTCGTTCGTGAACGGGGTGTCGCTGCTGGTGGACGGCGGCGAGGCGCGCGTGATCGCCTGAGCCGGCGGAAGGCGCGCGTCGCCGCCTGAGCCGGGTGGCCCAGGAGGGTGGCGCCCGCGCCCCGGCCTGGCCGGCTCACGATAGGAGCGTCCGAGCACATGACATGCTTCCCTTAGGACCCATCGGGAGAAGGTAGGGGCATGGACAAGCCGGTCATCGTGACGGTGGACGACGACCCGGGCGTCTCGCGGGCGGTGGCCCGCGACCTGCGGCGCCGCTACGGCCAGGAATACCGGATCGTGCGCGCCGAGACGGCCGTCGACGGCATCGAAGCGGTCAGGCAGATGCGGTTGCGCGGCGACGACGTGGCCGCCATCCTGGCCGACTATCGCATGCCCCAGATGAACGGGGTGCAGTTCCTCGAAGCCGCCATGGACCTGTACCCGTACGCGCGGCGCGTGCTGCTCACCGCGTACGCCGACACCGACGCGGCCATCCAGGCGATCAACGTCGTCGACCTCGACCACTACCTGCTCAAGCCGTGGGACCCGCCGGAGGAGAAGTTCTACCCGGTGATCGACGGCCAGCTCGACGCCTGGCTGCGCACCGAGCGGATCGAGCGGTCGGAGCTGCGCGTGGTGGGCGACCGGTGGTCGGCGCAGTCGTACGAGGTGCGCGACTTCCTGGCCCGCAACCACGTCCCGTACCAATGGATGCTGGCCGAGGACCCGGAGGGCGCGCAGCTGGTGAAGGCGGCCGGCGAGGGCTGCCACCTGCCGCTGGTGGTGACCGCGGACGGCGTCACGCTGGAGTCGCCCGACCAGGCCACGCTGGCCACGGCGGTGGGCCTGTCGACCACGCCGGCCACCGACTTCTACGACCTGATCGTGGTCGGCGGCGGCCCGTCCGGGCTGGGCGCGGCCGTGTACGGCGCCTCCGAGGGGCTCAACACGGTGCTGGTCGAGGCGCACGCCTCCGGCGGGCAGGCCGGTCAGAGCTCCCGGATCGAGAACTACCTGGGCTTCCCCGACGGCGTCTCCGGCCAGCAGCTGGCCGACCGGGCACGGCGGCAGGCGCTGAAGTTCGGGGCCGAGCTGCTGACCGCGCGCCAGGTGACCCTGCTGGAGCCGCGCGGGCGGACCCGCGTGGTCGGGTTCGACGACGGCGGGGAGATCGCGGCGCACGCGGTGATCCTGGCCACCGGCGTCGCCTACCGGCGGCTGTCCGCGCCCGGCCTCGACGAGTTCGTCGGCCGCGGCGTCTTCTACGGCGCGGCGCTCACCGAGGCGCCCGCGTGCGCGGACACCGAGGTCCACATCGTCGGCGCGGCGAACTCGGCCGGGCAGGCGGCCGTCTACCTGTCGGGATTCGCCAGCCGGGTTCATGTGTTCGTGAGAGGTGACGGTCTGGAGAAGTCCATGTCCCACTACCTCATCGAGCAGATCGCCGCTATCCCGAACATCGACGTGCACCTCCAGACGGAGGTGGTCGGCGGCGGGGGCACGGGCCACCTGGAGCGGCTGACGCTGTCCACCAAGGGCGAGGAGCGCACGGTCGACGCGCAGTGGTTGTTCGTGTTCATCGGGGCGGAGCCGTACACGTCCTGGCTGGGCGAGACGGTCGAGCGGGACGCCAGGGGGTTCGTGCTCACCGGGCCCGATCTCGTCCAGGGCGGGCAGCGGCCGCGTAACTGGCCGTTGCGGCGGGAGCCGTACTACCTGGAGACCAACGTGCCCGGGGTGTTCGCCGCGGGCGACGTCCGCGCGGAGTCGATCAAGCGGGTGGCCTCCGCCGTCGGGGAGGGCGCGATGGCCGTCGCGCTCGTGCACCGCTATCTGGAGAAGCAATGACCACTGCCGACACTGTTGACATCGACGAGCTGCGCAAGCTGTTCCTCTTCGAGCGGCTGACCGACGCCCAGCTCACCAAGCTGGCCGGGAGCGGGCGGGTGCGCTCGTACGCGGCCGGCGAGGACATCGTCTGCCAGGGCGAGCCGGCCGAGTGCTTCGCGGTGCTGATCGAGGGCGAGGTGCAGATGATCAGCCAGACGATCAGCGCCGGCACCGTCACGATGCCCCGCACCTCCCAGCCCGGCGTGTACGGCGGCGCCACCTCCGCCTACCTCGGCGACCGCGCCCCGCAGACCTACCAGCACACGCTGCGCGCCACCGCGCCGTCGCGGATCTTCCTGCTGCCGGCCAGGAAGTTCGCCTACATCGTGGCCGAGTGGTTCCCGATGGCGATGCACCTGCTCGACGGGATGTTGTCGGGCGGGCGCATGCAGCGGGAGATCATCGACCGGCGGCAGCGGCTGACCGCGCTCGGCACGATCACCGCCGGGCTCACGCACGAGCTGAACAATCCGGCCGCGGCCGCCGTCCGCGCGGTGGGCGAGCTGCGCACCCTGGTGCGGAACTCCCGCATGCAGCTCGCCCAGCTGGCCGAGGACGGCATCCCGCCGGAGAAGCTGCGCGCCCTGATCGAGGCCCAGGAAGCGTGCACGGACAACCTCGGCACGCTGCCGTCGCGCTCGCCGCTGGAGACCTCCGACGCCGAGGACGAGCTCGGCGAGGCGCTGTCGGAGCTGGGCGTCGAGGACGCGTGGGAGCTCGCTTCCGCGCTGGTCAACGCCGGTTTCTCGGGCACGGAGCTGGAGAAGGTGCGCGGCAAGGTGGGCGAGGAGCACGTGCCGGGGGCGGTGCGCTGGCTGGCCGAGGCGATCGAGATCTCGCAGATGCTCAACGAGGTCGCCGAGGCGACCGAGCGCATCACCTCGCTGATCCGCTCGGCCAAGCAGTACTCCCAGATGGATCGGGCGCCGTTCCAGCACGTGGACGTGCACGAGCTGCTCGACAGCACGCTCGCGATCTTCCGGGGCAAGATCCCGCCGGGCATCACCGTGGTCACCGACTACGACCGCACGCTGCCGCCCATCCCCTGCTACGCCGGCGAGCTCAACCAGGTGTGGACGAACCTCATCCACAACGCGCTCGACGCGATGGACGGGTCGGGCACGCTGACCGTGCGGACGGCG
>DASUCK010000095.1:0-2345 GCA_036276095.1 Nonomuraea sp.
CCCGCGGGTGCTGTGCTTCTTCGGCGGCACCGACAGCGCGGGAGTCGCTCCCGCGTGGGCGGAGGCGCTCCGGGCCACGGGCGTGCCGTTCGAGGCGACGGTGATCAGCCCGGCGCCGTTCGCGGCCGGCGGCCCGATCGCGGTCGTCCCCCCGACCGACCGCCTGCCCGCGCTCATGGCCGGGGCCGACCTGGTGGTGACCGCGGCCGGGTCGGCCATCTGGGAGCTGCTCTACCTGGGCGTGCCCACGGCGCTGACCTGGGTGGCCGGCAACCAGCTCATCGGCTACCGGGAGCTGGTGGACAGAGGCGTCGCGGCCGGGCTCGGGGGCACGCCCGACGCCTCGGCCGTCGCCCGGCTGACCCGCCTGCTCACCGACCCCGCCGCCCGGGAAAATCACGGCCGCAAGGGCCGCGGCCTGGTGGACGGCAAGGGCAGGGAACGCGTCGCGGACGCCCTGCTGACCCTCCTCTAGATCAGGTCCCAGCTCAGCGGCGTGCCCATGGGGGCGTCGCGGACGAAACGGCGGCCGAGCACGTCGCCGATCGCGTCAGGGGGAAGCCCGCCGGCCGGGCGGATCGAGCGGACGTTCGCCGCGCTCACCACCTCGCCGGCGCGCACGTCGCGCACGACGTACAGTGACCGCCGGAACCGTAGCCCCTCGCGTTCCGACGCCCGCGGCCCGAGCGCCGGGCTCCCCAGCGCCTCCCAGGCACGCCGGCTCTCCTCGACCAGCGCCGCCAGCTCGCCCGGCTCCAGCGAGAACGCCGCGTCGACCCCGCCGTCGGCGCGCGACACGGTCACGTGCTTCTCGATCAGGCAGGCCCCGAGCGCGACGGCGGCCACCGGCACCCCGATGCCCGGCGTGTGGTCGGAGACCCCGACGACCTCGCCGGTGACCTCGGCCAGCAGCGGCAGCGCGCGCAGGTTGCTGTCGGCGGGCGGCGCGGGATAGGACGCCGTGCACGCCAGCACGGCCAGCTGGGTGCACCCGGCCGCGCGGGCCGCGGCCACGGCGCTGTGGATCTCGCCGACCGACGCCATCCCGGTGGAGATGATGAGCGGCTTGCCGGTGGCGGCCGCGAGCCTGATCAGCGGCAGGTCCACGATCTCGGACGAGGCGATCTTGTACGCCGGCACGTCCAGCTTCTCCAGCAGCTCGACGGCCGTCGGGTCGAACGGCGAGGAGAAGGCCACGAGCCCGCGCTCACGCGCCCGTTCGAAGATCGGCTCGTGCCACTCCCACGGCGTGTGGGCCCGCTCGAACAGCCGGTAGAGCCGCTCGCCGCCCCACAGCGAGTGGCCGTCGCCCACCCGGAACGCGGGCCCGTCGGCGTCGACGGTCAGGGTGTCGGCCCGGTAGGTCTGCAGCTTCAGCGCGTGCGCGCCCGCCTCGGCCACGGCGTCGACGATGGCGAGCGCCCGCTCCAGGCTGCCGTTGTGGTTGCCGGACAGCTCGGCCACGACGTACGGCGGCTGGCCGGGCCCGATCGCCCGCCCCGCGATGGAGATCATGAACGTTCCTTCCTGAGCTCGATGGCCACGACGTCGCGCGGCACCCCGTCGACGTCCTTCCGGTGGATCGCCACCTCGGCGAAGCCGAACCGCCGGTGCAGCGACCTGACCGGGTGGTTGTCGGCCAGCACCTCGCCGCGCAGCGCCGCCACCCCGAGCGCGTCGAAGGCGTGGGAGATGGCCGCGCGCTCCAGCCCGATCCAGGCCGGCAGCAGCGCCCCCGCGCGCTCCAGCCCGTCGAGGTCGAGGTAGAAGCCCCAGGAGGCGCTCTCCGGCGACAGGTGCCAGTAGGCGACCACGCCCGCGGCGGAGCCCTCGTGGTCGTAGATCAGCACGCGCCTGGTGGCGTCGGCGCGGGTGAGCGCCCACCAGCGGGCGTGCTCGGCCGGGCCGATCTCGTGGGTGGTGAAGCTGACGGCCCGCACCCGCGGGTGGTTGCGCCACCGCAGCATGGCCGGCAGATCGTCGTCGCGGACGCCTCGCAGCATCGCGCCCCCTACTATTCGTGATACTCCGCATGCACAACGTAGCGGATCCGCGTCCGGTAAAGAGCTCATCAGGCTCAGGTCTCGGACGTGGAGCCCACGGCATGCTGCCCTTGATCCCAATCCGAGAGCCAAGGAGCACATCGGCATGATCCCCCTGCTCAGCGTGGTCGTCCCGGTCCACGACGTGGAGCCGTACCTCACCGAATGCCTGACGTCGCTGGCCGGCCAGACGATGGACGACCTGGAGGTGATCATGGTCGACGACGGGTCCCGCGACGGGAGCCGGCGGATCGCCGAGGAGTTCGCGGCGGGGGACAAGCGGTTCGTCGTCGTCGAGCAGCG
>DASUCK010000096.1:0-3492 GCA_036276095.1 Nonomuraea sp.
GAGAACTCCTGGAACGCCGGCGTGCTCGAACTGGCGCTGGCCATGATGCCCAAGCACCCGCAGGCAGCGAACTGGCGCCGGCGGGCCGTGGACCTCGAGGTCGCGGCCTACGCCCGGCTCGCCGACATCAACTCCCCCCAGGTCGTCAACGGCGTCGCGCTGGTGGATCGCCTCGACGGCGCCAACGCCTACGACGACGGCACGGTCGAGAACCACCAGGCCATCCACCCCGACTACATGACCAACATCCAGCAGTCCTGGTGGGCCGCGGACGTGGCGGGCCTGGCGGGGCGCAAGGTGCCGCAGGCCGCGTTCCACAACGCCGCCCTGGTCTACGGGGCCATCTCCACCGTCGGCTTCACCGAGGGCGCGCCGTCACCCACGGGTTCCGGGGTCTACGGCCCGCCCGGCGGCACGATCTACCGACCGGGAAGCAACGACATCTACTACCCCCAGGGCTCGATCTGGGGCAGCGTCCGCCGGGCGCACTTCGTGTCCTTCGACGCGCATGCCCTGGCCTGGGGGCTGGACACCGCCAGCCCGTGGCCGGCCCGTGATGCGCTGGCCCAGCACGTCGCCGGGCAGCAGTCGCTGGTGGCCAACAACGGCACCGGCGACGGCCGGACGTACAACTTCGACCCGCCGACCGCCAACAGCCAGGACAGCTACAACGGCCGGGAGGAGTACGCAGCCTCCCAGCTGGCCGCCGCCTGGCTGTCGCTCTACGTCAGCGCCAAC
Source organism: Nonomuraea sp. (assembly GCA_036276095.1). GTDB lineage: Bacteria > Actinomycetota > Actinomycetes > Streptosporangiales > Streptosporangiaceae > Nonomuraea. The sequence continues at coordinate 739 of DASUCK010000096.1, forward strand.
GCGTGGGACCGCCAGTTCAACGCCCCACCGATCGATGCGGCGACCTACGCCCCGCTGCCCGCGCTGAGCCAGGAGCAGACCGGCTGGTTCGGTGTGACCCGTGGGACCAGCCCGGACGAAGGACGGCTGAGCCCGTAGGCGACGATCACTGTCATGCTCTACGCGCTGTCGCGGGCCGTCGCACTGGTGCTGTTCCGGGTGCTCTGGCGCCCGGTGCTGGTGGGGCGGGAGAACATCCCGCTCGACGGGCCGATCATCCTGGCGAGCAACCACCTGTCCTTCATCGACAGCATCGTGATCCCGCTGGCGGTTCCGCGGAAGGTCGTGTTCCTGGCCAAGGCGGAGTACTGGGAGGGCCGCTCCCCCGCGGCGTGGCCGCGCCGGCTGTTCTTCGCTGCCTTCGACGCGGTGCCGGTGCACCGCGACCAGCAGCGAGACGCGCAGGCGTCGCTGGACCTGGCCCGTGGCGTGCTCGAACGCGGCGACGCGTTCGGGATCTACCCGGAGGGGACCCGGTCACGTGACGGGCGGCTCTACCGGGGGCGTACGGGGGTGGGCTGGCTCGCCCTGGCGGCGAACGCGCCTGTGGTGCCTGTGGGCCTGGTCGGCACCGAGCGGGTCCAGCCGGTCGGGGCGAAGGTCCCGCGTGTCCACCGGGTTCGTGTCTCCTTCGGGGAACCGGTGCACCCCAAGGACTACGCGCACCTGCCACCTGGGCGGGCGCGCCGAGAGATCACCGACGAGGTGATGGACCGGATCGCGGCGATGACCCGGCAGGAGCGCGCCCCCGGCTACAACGAGCGGGTGCCCAGCGCGTAGGCACTGCGGTCGGCACGGGTCACCACAGGTCCCCTGACCGCCAGTCGCACACCAGGTCGGTGGTCGGCTCCGGGTCGGGGAAGCGTGCGGTCGGCAGCACCAGCACGTTGCCGTCCTCGTCTGCGGTACGCACCCGGCGTTCGGGCCCTTCCGCCCAGGTCGGCCCGCGCCAGCGCACCCATCCGAGCCGGGCGTAGAAGCTTGTGCTGCCGGTGCACAGCGCGCCGAGCTCGTAGTGCGCCTGGATGTATGCCCCCAGCTCGCCCATCACCGCGCTGCCCAGGCCGGCGCCCTGGTGCGCCGGCTCGGTGCCCACCGCCTCGACGTAGCCGCAGAGGACCGGGCGGTCGCCGACCCGGAGCCGGCGCGGGACGACGCTGCCGTGACTGAGCACCCGGCCGCTGTCGTGGACGAGCACGTGCCACCCGCCCAGCGCGTGGTCCCAGTCCTCGTCGGAGAAGGGCTCGCCGAAGGCGCGGTCCATGAGCGCGCGCGCCGGCTCGGCCCAGCCGACGGCCAGGAACGCCTCGGTGCCGCCCGCCCACAGCGTCACCGGGCGAAGACCACCTGGCCGTCCCGCACGGTGAGGCGGCACCGCGGCGACGGCGCCTCCGGGTCGGGCATCCCGTCGGGGCCGAGCGGGGCGTCGTCCCACGCCGCGAACGTCGCCGGGCTGCCGGCCAGCAGCTCCCCGGCGTCGTCGCGGCGGGCCGCGCGGGCCCCGCCGACGGTGTGGGCGCGGAAGGCCTCCGCGGGAGTCAGGCCGGATCCCGGCGTCCGGTGCCCGACGGCGGCCGCGACGCTGCCCCACGGGTCGAGCGGGGTCACCGGGGAGTCGGAGCCGAGGGCCAGCGTGACGCCGGCGTCGGCGAGGGCCCGGAAGGGGTTGAGCCGCAGGGCGCGCTCGACGCCCAGCCGCTCGGCGTACATCCCGTCGACGCCGCCCCAGAGCCGGTCGAAGGCCGGCTGCACGGACGCGACCACCCCGAGTCGGGCGAAGACCTCGATCGCCTCGGCCGAGACCATCTCGACGTGCTCGATGCGGTGGCGCGCGGCGCGTAAGGCCCTGGTGCCCAGCTTCGCCTCGGCCTCGGCGAGGCCTGCCGCCACGGCATCGAGGGCCGCGTCGCCGATCGCGTGGAAGCCGGCCTGCAGCCCGGCCTCGGTGCAGGCGACAACGTGGTCGCGCACCTGCGCGGCGGTCAGGTAGCCGTGACCGGCGTGGTCGGCGTCGGCGTAGTGGTCGCGCAGGGCCGCGGTGTGCGACCCGATCGAGCCGTCGGTGAAGAGGTCGCCCGCCGCGCCGAGCGCGCTGTGCGACCTGGCCACGGTCACGCCGTGCGGCGCCAGCTCGCCCCAGTAGGGCACCACCTCGGGCAGTCCCTCCACCCCCGACGCGGCCAGTGCGAGCAGCGCCTCGAGGTCCTCCCGGCTGGAGATGTCCGGCCCGGCCAGCTCGTGCACCGTCGCGATGCCCAGGCCGGCAGCGTGCCGCAGGGCGGCCAGGTGCAGCGACCGGCGTTGTGCCGGAGCGACCGACTCGCGCGCCACGCGGCGTACGAGGTGATGGGCCTCCCGCGTGACGTGGCCGCTGTCGTGGAAGCCCAGCTCGCCTCGGGCCTCGGGCACTGCGGCGAGCAGCGCCGAGGAGACGGCGGCGGAGTGGACGTCGATGCGGGAGAGGTAGACCACCCCGCCGTAGGACGCCCGGTCGAGCTCGTGGCGGGTCGGGGCCCGGTGCTCCGGCCAGCGGGTCTCGTCCCAGCCGTGCCCCAGGACGATGCCGCCGCGGCTACGGCGCGCCGCGTCCTCCACCTGACGCAGGGCGTCGGCCAGGCTGGTCGCCGCCGAGAGATCGAGCCCGGTCAGCGCCAGCCCGGTCGAGGTGATGTGCACGTGGGCGTCGACGAACGCCGGGGTGACCAGGGCGCCCTC
>DASUCK010000097.1:0-14615 GCA_036276095.1 Nonomuraea sp.
CATGTCGACACGCTGGTCAGTGCCGGCGCGGAGACCGGTGTGCAGGTCGCTGTCTATCAGGATGGTGCGCTGGTCGTCGACGCGGTGGCCGGCACGGCGGACCTGGCCACCGGACGACCGGTCACCTCCGCCACACCGATCTTCAGTTTCTCCACGGGCAAGAACGTGGCGGCCATGCTCGCGCATCTGCTCGTCGCGCGTGGTTACCTCGATTACGACAGCCCGGTCACGGACCTGTGGCCGGAGTTCGGTGTGCACGGCAAGGCCACGGCGACACTGCGGCACGTGCTGACCCACACGGTCGGTCTTCCGGCGATGCCGCGCGAGATCACTCCGGGCGAGTTGCCCGGCTGGTTCAGGGTATGTGAGTCGCTGGCCGCCGCCGAGCCGCGCTGGCGGCCGGGCGCCGCCGTGGGCTATCACTCCTACACCTTTGGCTATCTCGTCGGCGAGCTGGCCCGCCGCGCGACCGGGCGGCCCATGTGCGAGCTGCTGCGTGAGTGGATCACTGTGCCGCTCGGTATCGAGGGGCAGCTCTACTTCGCCGCTCCGAAGGAGTCGCTGCCGGGGTTGGCACGCCTGGAGCAGCCAGCGCCGCCATGGTCTGCCGCCCCGGACGACGGCGATGCGATCCTCGCGCCGTGGGAAAGCCAGCCGAGTGCCGATTTCGGCAACGACGGCGAGATTCTTCGCGCCGACATACCGTCGGTGGGCACCGCCACCGCGCATGGCCTTGCCGCGATGTTCAATGCCGTGCTGCAGGGCGAGCTCGTGGACCCTGCGCGGTTGGCGGAACTGTCCGCGCTCGCGTTCGAGGGTGTCGATCAGGTTTTCGGTACTCCGGCGCGGATGGCGCTGGGCTTCCCGATCGGCAGGATGGGCGCCCCCGCTGAGGAGAACTCCGTGGCATTCGGATGGCCGGGCGGGGGCGGAAGTTACGCCTACGCCGACCCCGCGCGGGGGGTCGCCTTCGCGCTGACCAAAAACCGGCTCGTCCCGAACTTCGACACCGCGCTGTCGGTCACCACGATCCTGGCCGACCATCTTGCCGGGACCCGCTGAGCATTCCCCGTGGACGCGCCGGGGCGAAATTCGCGACGATCGTAAGGAGAAGATCATGTCCATTCGTACGACCGACGACCCGACCGCGCCGCAGACCAGCCTGGGTCCGTTCTCCTCGCCGGGCGCCGGCCCGACGCCGTGGGAGGCGACGGAGTGGGCGCTGCGCCGGATCCAGAAATTCCAGCTGTGCACGGTGCGCCGGGATGGCCGCCCCCACGTGACACCGTTGCTGGCGATCTGGGCGTTCGGCGCGATGTGGTTCACCACCGGCGACAACGAGCAGAAAGCCAAGAATCTCAGCGCCAACCCGTACTGCGCGCTGACCACCGGAACCGACACCCTGACCGGCATGGACTACATCATCGAAGGCACTGCGAGCCTGGTCACCGACCAGGCCACCAGGCAAACCGTGGCAACCGCGTTCGAACAGGCCTATGGCTGGCAGCTCACCCGCGAGGACGGAACCTGGTATCAACTGGGCGAAGCCATTCGGACCGCGAAGGTTCCGCTTTACCGGGTCCAGCCGGTCAAGGGGTTCGCCTTCGCCACGGGTAGCGAGTCGTCCCAGACTCGCTACCGGTGGAGCTGAGAGCACAGCCCCCGCGCGACTCGTCGCGGCCGGCCACCGAGCCGGCCGAACGCGGCCGCACCCGGTGCTCATCCTGGACGAGGCGCATCTACGGGCCATGACCCGCGACGACGAAACTCGACCCGACCACTCCGAAGCCATGATCGACCTCAGGAGCCGTGTCGGTCACATGCTGGCGATGAGTTTGTCCACCCTCTCGTCGACGCTGCGGAACGGGTCCTTGCACAGCACGGTGCGCTGCGCCTGGTCGTTGAGCTTCAGATGTACCCAGTCGACGGTGAAGTCGCGCCGCTTCTCCTGCGCCCTGCGGATGAACTCGCCGCGCAGCCGCGCCCGGGTGGTCTGCGGCGGCACCGACTTGGCCTCGAAGATCCGGATGTCGGACGCCACCCGCTCCACCGCGCCGCGCCGCTGCAGCAGGTAGAACAGCCCGCGCTTGCGGTGCACGTCGTGGTAGGCAAGGTCGAGTTGGGCCACCCGGGGCGAGGACAGCGGCAGGTCGTACTTCTTCCGGTACCGCTCGATGAGCTGATACTTGGCGACCCAGTCGATCTCCCGGGACACCGTGTCCAGGTCGCCGGTCTCCACCGCCCGCAGTGTGCGCTCCCACAGGTCCAGCACCCGCCGGGCGATCTCGTCGCCGCCCCGCCGGTCCACGAAGTCCTTGGCCCTGCCCAGGTACTCCTGCTGGATCTCCAGCGACGACGCCTCACGCCCGTTGGCCAGCCGGACCCGTCGCCGCCCGGTCATGTCATGCGAGACTTCGCGGATCGCCCGTATCGGGTTCTCCAGGCTCAGATCGCGCATCACGGTTCCGGCTTCCACCATGCGCAGCACCAGGTCGGTCGCGCCGACCTTGAGCAACGTCGTGGTCTCGCTCATGTTCGAATCGCCGACGATGACGTGCAGGCGGCGGAACCGCTCGGCGTCCCCGTGCGGCTCGTCACGGGTGTTGATGATCGGCCGCGACCGGGTCGTCGCCGACGACACCCCTTCCCAGATGTGCTCGGCGCGCTGCGAGACGCAGTACACCGCCCCCCGCGGGGTCTGCAACACCTTCCCCGCGCCGCAGATGATCTGCCGGGTGACCAGGAACGGAATCAGGACATCGGCCAGCCGCCCGAACTCCCCATGCCGGCCCACACAGTAGTTCTCGTGGCAGCCGTAGGAGTTGCCGGCCGAGTCGGTGTTGTTCTTGAACAGGTAGATGTCGCCGGCGATGCCCTCCTCGCGAAGCCGCTTCTCGGCGTCGACCAGCAGCCCCTCCAGGATCCGCTCGCCGGCCTTGTCGTGGGTGACCAGCTCCACGACGTTGTCGCACTCGGGGGTGGCGTACTCGGGATGGCTGCCCACGTCCAGATACAGGCGGGCGCCGTTTTGCAGGAACACGTTGCTCGACCGGCCCCAGGATACGACCCGCCGGAACAGGTAGCGCGCCACCTCGTCCGGGGACAGCCTGCGCTGGCCCCGGAAGGTGCATGTGACGCCGTACTCGTTCTCCAGTCCGAAGATGCGTCGGTCCACCAGCTCACACTACTCTTTCCCGCCCGCACGACGACGAACATCGTCTTTCGCCGACCACACCGCGGGCCTCGCCGGAACACCGCCAACAGGAACACCGCCAACAGGAACACCGCCAGCCGGAACACCGCCAACAGGAAGAGACCTCCAGGCCGAGGCGCCCCGTATAGCCGCCGATCAGGCGGCCTTGCCACGGGCGATGTAGAGGTTCATGGCGGTGAAGTCGACGGTGACGTTGTAGGGCTTGTAGAAACTGTGGGCGAAGTGGCCCAGCACGTCGAACCCGAGAGGGCTGACCGGTATGCGGGGGTCGGAGTAGCAGTAGACGTCCTTGGCGACGGCGTCGCCGAGGCGGAGCTCCTTCGGGTAGCAGGGGTAGGTGACGGTCGGCTGGCTGTGGGCGAACGCCTCTATCGGGCGGTCGCGGTCGACCCGGACGTCCAGCAGCTCGGCCGCGTTCCCGTGCAGGCCCGCGGCGATCTCGCCGCCGATGCCCACGCCGAGCACCCGCGTGCCGGAGTCGGCGATGCTGCCCAGGCTGAACGTCTCGTGCTCGCGGGCCAGCCCGCCCAGCAGCGGTGCGTCAGCCCGTCGTGTCACCGTCCCGTGCGCGCCATGTCGTGGTTGTGTCTCGGCCGCTGGACGTTGGCCAGGCCAGGCAAAAGGGACGACCAACGAGGGTGAAACTTTCGTCGGTCGTCCCTTTGCCTGCTGCGTGACGGCGCGGTCGGCAGCCGCTCACCACCAGGATGAACCGGCGACCGCGAGGCACCGATCAGCGGGTCTTACCTCGCCAGGACCTTGGCCTTGGCGCGTTCGTACTCCTCCGGAGTGAGTTCCCCGTGGTTCTTGAGATCGGCCAGCCGCGTGAGCTCATCGGCCTGCCCGGTGCTTCGGTCGGTGGCCCAGCGTTCGGCGGCCTCGTAGTAGCGGGCCTCGCGTTCGCGCATCGCGGCGACCTCGCGCCCACCCATGCCCTTTCCGCGCACGATCAGGTAGACGAAGACACCCAGGAACGGCAGGACGACGACGAAGATCGACCAGCCGGCCTTGGCCCAACCGCTCAGCGTGTTGTCGCGGAAAAGGTCGACGATGACTCGGAAGAGCAGCATCAGCCACGCAGCCCAGAGGAAGAACCAGATCATGGTGAAGAAGATGTTGAGGAGCGGATAGTCGTCCATTTTGGTTGTCCCTCCTGTGGTGAGTGTGCCGGAGCGGCCTGTCCCCGCCCTCGTCCGCGAGCGGCCGGGCTTCGCGAACGCCCCCAGCACGCGCGGACCACCGACCGCACGTCCCACCATCTGGCCGGCGAACACAACCAGGCCGACCAGGTAGATGAGGATGCCAAGAGAAGGAGCCCCAGCCCCACGCGCTCACGTCTCGTCTGAAGACGTTGTCCCCGCAGAAGACGCGCACGTCGTCCGGTATGTGTTCATCCATACTCCTACCCGCAGGTCAACCACCAAATCAGACATGAAACCGCCTGGAGCCGCCATGGGCAGGTCAGGGGTCGGCATGCTCGTGACACGCCGCCCTCGTTTCGGTGCGGCCCACGGACCGATATCTGGACGGAAGGTCCCGGCCGGCTCACGCGCGGAGAAGGCCGAGGTGCTGTCGGCTGCGGACCTCACCTTCGAACTGCTGGGCAAACTCCGGGCCCTCGCCGCGATCGCCGAGCAGCGCGGCCAGCGCCTGTCCCAGCATGGACCGGGAGTTCTCCGAAAGGGCAACGCGGCTCGCCGGTACGCGCCGCACGGTCAGGCACTGGTGGAACGCCTGTCACGCCACGCCAGCGGGTTCGCGGTGTGTGCCGCCGTCACCCGCGGGTCAACGGTGATCTCGTCCGCGTGCTCAGCGAACCACCGTCTCACCGCCTCATAAGCCACGTCCCGTTCGAGTTTCCCCATCGCCTCCAGCGTGTTCGCGAACTCCTCGGCCTCGATGAACATCAGGACGTACTTCACCCACGCCTCGCTTCCCATCCATTCGTGATCTCAGCTGGAGGGCACTGATATCCGGCCTCGACGAGCTCGGCGTACTTGGCATCGACCCCGGCGGGCGTGGCGAACTCGAAGTCCAGGCCCAGCCGGGCGTACAAGTCCATCGCCGCCTCCATGTCGCGGACCACGAGGGCTCGAACGGTCGAGGGCCGACCGCGCCGACCGGCCCTCACCCACAAGACGATCCGGATGACGCCCGATCCGACATCGAAGGGCAGTGAATTCCGAAAGGAGGAGAGCTGATCGTTTGACGTCGGACGTCGACGGCACGACCGCACGGACCGATGTCGAATCTCGCGCTCCGCCATTCGTCTTCCAGGTGTACCAAAGACAACAACGAGGACGACCATGACCAGAGCGCTCGACAACACGCCGCCCGACCCGGCGACCCGCCAGGCACCCGCCCCCAGCAGCTCCCAACGCTGGGCGCTGATCCTCGGCGCACTCACCTCATTCGTCGTCGGCCTCGACGCACTGGTCGTGGCCACCGCACTGCCAACCCTGCACCAACAGTACGGCAGCGGAGTCGAGCAGCTCAGCTGGACGGTCAACGCCTACCAACTCGCCTTCGCCGCCTCCATCCTCACCGGCTCCAGCCTGGGAGACCGGCTCGGGCGGCGGCCGATGTTCATCATCGGCCTGATGCTGTTCGGCCTCGCCTCCGCCCTGTGCGCGCTGAGTCCCAACCTGGCCGTGCTCATCGCCGCGCGGGCCCTGCAAGGCGTCGGCGCCGGCATCGCCGTACCGCTGGCTCTCGCGCTGATCACCGATCTCACCCCGCCGCACCTGCGCGGCAAAGCCCTGGGGATCTGGGGCGCCGTCACCGGCGTCGCCGTCGCCGCGGGCCCCCTCGTGGGCGGCGCCATCATCGAAGGCCTCACCTGGCAGTGGATCTTCTGGCTCAACGTGCCGGTCACGGTCGGCATAGCCGTTGCCGCCCACCGCAAGATCAGCCACAGTACGGCGACCACGGCCACCCTGGACCCGGCCGGCCTGGCGCTTGCCACCGCCGGCGTCTTCGGTCTCGTCTACGCCCTCATCATGGGCAACAGCACCGGTTGGACATCACCGCCCATCCTGGCCGCCTTCGTAGTCGGCGCTGTGGCCCTGGCCCTGTTCGTCGTCTGGGAAAGCCGTACCGGACATCCCATGCTGCCGCTGTCGATGTTCGCCAACCGCGGATTCACCGCCAGTTGCGTCGCCGGCTTCACCTTGATGGCGGGCGTGTTCGGGCTGGGCTTCCTCACCGCCCAATACCTGCAACTGGCCCTGGGCCGCGGTCCGCTCGCCGTCGGATTGGGACTGCTCCCGGCCACGGCCCTGGCCCTGCCGCTGTCCCCGCTCGCCGGGCGCCTGGCCGACCGCCTGGGCGAACGTCCCCTGGTGGCGGCCGGCCTGGCCTTGCAGGGCCTCGGCCTGGCGCTGATCGGGATCTTGGTCACCGACACCAGCGGCTATGCCACCATCGTCGGCCCTCTCGCGATCACCGGCGCGGGCGTCGCCATCGCCTTCCCGACCGCGGCATCCTCTGCCATGAGATCGGCCGGCCCGGCCGAAGCGGGCATCGCCTCCGGTATCAGCAACACCTTCCGCCAGGCCGGCGCCGTGTTCGGCGTCGCGATGTGCACCGCCATTTTCGCGGCCAACGGAAATTACCGCACCGCCGGCGACTTCATCGACGGCTACAGCCCCGCCTTCGTCACCCTGGGCGCGCTGTGCTGCGCCACCGCCCTGATCCAGCTCGCTCTGCACCCCGCTCGGAATGCCGACACGGACGCTGTCATCCGACCGCAACCGAGTTGACCGTGGGGTGCTCAGCAGATTCCGAACAGTCGGCTACAAAAGCTCGTCAAGAGCTGGGCGCAGCTCTGCACGGGACGCTGCCACGACGCGCTGACCACCGGCTACTTCGTGGTCGAGGCCGTCCGTGCATCGCCTGCGGGCTCGGCGCGCTGGTCCTCCTCGTCCGGATGACATCACCGGGTCGGAGGTGTTCCATGCCCTGCTGGTCGTGGTCGGGTTGGACGACGAGGACACGCGGCAGGGCCGAACGCCGAAGCGCCGCCGGACCCCCATGGGCCCGGCGGCGCCGGCGAGCGGTGGCGTGCCACCCGTGGCCGTGAGCCGCGGCTGGTCACGCCGTCCGGATGGGGACTACCGGGCCAGTCTCGTACACGTTCCCGTGGTCCCCCGATAACCGGTGCAGGCCCTGAACGGGCCGGACCAGATGGTGGTAGGGGTGTTGTACCAGCGGGGCACGACGCCGGTGGAAGCGACTGTCGGGCGGGTGACGGCCTGGCCGCGGGAGTCGCGGAGCGAGACGTTCGCGCCATTGTTCAGCAGGGCCTGGGCATGGTAGCCGCGCTTGGTGCCCCCGGTGCCGTTGCAGTACCACAACCGGATGGTGTCACGATGGGCGCTGGCCACCTTCCTGCACGGAGCGGCGCTCGCCGTGCTGGATTCCGCGGTGACCGCCTGAGCCGGCGCAACCGTACCAAGCAGCGTCGCGGTCAGGGTGCCGACCGCCAGAGCGCTGACCCTGGCCACCCAGGCCCTGCCTTCCATGGGTGCCTTCATAAATTCCTTCTCCTCGAGTTCGACTACTACTTCTGCATCGGCAGCATCGCAGGCACCCCTTTCAACCTGCCTTCATGACGGCCATGGGGGTGGGCGTCGGTCGCGCCGCGGCTCAGCCGACGACGGAAGGCGAGATCAGCGGCGGGTGTGCCACGCCATCGACACGATCACCATGCACCTTACCGTGGGTCGGCGATCGTGCCTTCGCCGGTATGCCGGGCGCCGAGAAGCTCGCCGAGCACCGAGCAGCCCGTTCTCGCCCACCAGCTCCACGCCATCGGCGCGGGCCTGGTCGACCAGCCGGTGCATCAGGTGCGCGCTCCTTGATCAGAAGTTACACCAGTGACCGGGCCAGAGCCGTAAACCGTACAGACCCCGCCCGTGCGGTCGGGGGTGATCAGGCGGCCTTGCCGCCTGCGATGTAGAGGTTCATGTCGGTGAAGTCGAGGGTGATGTTGTAGGGCTTCCAGAAGCAGTGGGCGAACCAGCCCGGCGAGTCGATCTCTATCGTCTCCTGCTGCTCGGGCACGTTGATCGGCTGGTTTGGGTTCGTGTTCGTGTAGCAGTAGACCTCCTTGGCGACGGCGTTGCCGAGGCGGATCTCCTTTGGGTAGCAGGGGTAGGCGACGGCCGCGTGGCTTTGGGCGAAAGTCCCGATCGGGCGGTCGTAGTCGGCGCGGATCCCCAACTTCTCGGCCGTTTCTCCGATCATGCCCGCGGCGATCTCGCCGATTCCGCCGATGTTCACGCCCATCACCCCTGTGCGGGAGCCGGCGACGCCGGCGACGCTGCCGATGCTGGACAGGTATTGCTCACGGTCCAGCCACAGCGGCAGGGGCTCGGTGCCCGCTCGCCTGGCGGCGGCACGTGCCTTCCTGGCCGTTTCGGGGGTACGGGGGCGCAGGATCAATTGCCGGCCCGCGTAGTCGAAGGTGGTCTGCAAGTGGTAGAAGACCCACGTGCCGATCATGCCGTCGCTGTCGGTTTCGACATCTTCGCCCGACTCCGTCGCCGACCAGCTCACCGGGACGTTGCGCAGCTCGATGCCACCCAGCTTGAAGGAGTCCAGTATCCCGAAATGCATCCATATGGAGGTGCCCTCGAAATCGACCTCCTGACTGGCGACGGGGCTCAGCCCGGCCTCCTTGGCCACCGACGCGCGCATGCTCAGATACGGGGCGCCGGTGTAGAACGTGAAGTGCTTCGTCGGTCCGCCGTTGACCGAGACCTCCACCAGCGCCATCGGGTCCATCTGGGTGAACTCGGCCCGCCCGATGTCGCCGTGGAACTGGTACGCCTCGCCGCTCACTGCCGCGAACCACTTGGCGTAGGCGTCCTCGCCGGCCGCTTTCCAGTGGGGTACGGACAGTGAGAATTTGTCCTGCCGGATGTAGCAGTCGCCCAGGCGGAAGTTGATGTCCTTGTCGTCGGGCGCCAGCGTGAGGGCCATCTTGAGGTATTTTTCGGCGTCGGGGAACGTGTTGGCCAGCAGCCCTATACGGCCGCGCTGGAAGGCCGCGTGCAGGTTCGTGGGGTCCTTTCTGAGGATCTCCTCGTACGCGCGGCCGGCCTGCTCGAACTTGCCGGCCCTGAACAGCGCGTCCGCATCCTCGCTGCCGGTCAGCGCCGTGGCCGCGCCGCCCAGCAGCGGTGCGGCCGCGGCGGCGCCGGCCAGCACGGCGGCGCCCCGCAACAGCGAACGCCGGTCCCATCCTTGGTCATCGGTCACGACTTCTCCTTTCCGTGATCATCCATCGAGGCCGGGGCTCATACCCGGCCCGAACCGCTGCGGTACAGGCCCGCACGACGGGAGACGTGCGGGCCTGTGGTCCAGGGTCAGCCGGTGTAGTTCGGCGTCATGGGGATGGCCTTGCCGGGCGGCATGGCGGTCGGCGACTCGTCGCCAGGGTGGCTCGGGCTCAGGTGCCCCGGTGAGGAGACCGGATTGGGCGTGGTGGTGGCCTCGGCGGCGGCCAGACCCGTGCCGGCCAGACCGGTGCAGGCCAGGCCGATGCCCAGCGCGACGGCTGCCGTGAGGGACTTCAGGCGCATCGGTGATCCTTTCGTTGTTGCTTCATTCCTTGACGACGACAGGCGTGCCGATCGCCAGGTTCTTGGCCATCCAGGTGATGTCGTCGTTGCTGACCCGCACGCAGCCGTGGCTGGCCTTGCCGCCCAGCGCCGACGCCTGGTTCGTGCCGTGCACGGCGAGCTGCCCGGGGCCGCCGGCGAACGTCTTCAGCGTCGGCGAGAAGCCGCTCAGCCCGAAGGCGTAGGCGCCGTAGGCGCCGTTGGGGTTCGGCGGCCGGATCAGCTCGGTGAAGTAGAAGCGGCCGGCAGGCGTAGGCGTGCCGCCCTCGCCGGTGGCGACCTTGCCGGTGCGCAGAACCCTGTCGCCGTCGAAGACGGTGAACGTGAACTCCTTCGGGTCTATCTCCACTCGGCGGGTCGTCGACGTCAGCTTGACGTCGGACGCCTTGACCCAGCCGGTGCTGCCGTTGGGCCGGACCGGCAGCAGCACCTTGAGCCAGTCGCCGTCCTTGGCGTCGACCAGGAACACCCGGGTGGCACCCATCTCGTTGGGGCTGGACAGCGTCTTCCAGGCCGCGCGGCCGCCCTTCTGCCTGTACACGGCGATCTGGCGGCCGCGTACGGTCGCTATCTCCGCACCGCCCTGCCGCTGCTGTTGTTCGGCGGCGGCCGCCGGTTGGGCAGTCTCGGACGGGCCGGACCCCGATGTGCCACCGCTCGACGAGCCGCAAGCGCCGGTACCGGCGATCAGGCCGGCGGCGAGCAGGGCGCCGGTGTAGATCTTGACGTGGCGCATGTCGCAAGATGCTGGCCGAGAAAAGTGAAGAACCTGTGAGGCCGATGTGATGATCTCGTGGTGCCGGTCACGGGTCGCCTACGCTCGGAGGCTATGTGCGCAAATGTCCTGGTTGCGGAGGACGACCCCAAACAGGCGGAGCTGCTGCGCCGCTATCTCCAGCGTGAGGGGCACTCCGTGGTCGTCGTCCACGACGGTCGGACCGCGATCGACGAGGCTCGCGTTCGCCGCCCCGACCTCATCCTGCTCGACGTGATGATGCCGGGCGTCGACGGCCTCGACGTGTGCCGCGTGCTGCGCGCCGAGTCCGACGTGCTGGTGCTGATGGTGACCGCCCGCTCGACGGAGGACGACCTGCTGCTCGGCCTCGACCTCGGCGCCGACGACTACCTCACCAAGCCCTACAGCCCGCGCGAGCTGATGGCCCGGGTGCGCACGCTGCTGCGGCGGGCCGGACGGGGGAGCGGCGAGGGGGTGTACCGGGTCGGCGGCCTCACGGTGGACCCCCAGCGGCACACGGTGCTCGCGGACGGGCGCGAGGTCGAGTGCACGCCCGCGGAGTTCCGCATACTGGAGGCGCTGGCCGCGTGGCCGGAGCGGGTCTTCACCCGGGCACAGCTCCTGGAACACCTGCACGGCTTCGACCGCTTCATCACCGAGCGCACGGTCGACGTGCACGTGAAGAACCTGCGCAAGAAGATCGAGCCGCAGCCGCAGCGGCCGGTCCGGCTGCGCACGGTCTACGGCGTCGGGTACAAGCTGGTCGGCGACCATGCGCCATAGCCTCCTCGTACGGCTGGTCGCCAGCTCGGTGCTGATCGCGGTGTGCTCGATCGTGGCGACCGCGTGGCTGGCGGCGCGCAGCACGTCCGGCGAGATCCGGCATCAGCAGGGCCAGACGCTCGCCCGCGACGCCCGCGTCAACGACGCGCTGCTCGGCTACGCGGCGAGCCACCCACGGTGGGACGGCGTCGAGGAGACCGTGCGCGGGCTGGCCCGGAAGAGCGGCCAGCGGGTCGCGCTGGCGACCGAGGGCGGCGCCCTGATCGCGGACTCGGCGACCGGCCGGCCGCCGCTGCCTGCGCGCGCCTCGGCCGTCGTCGACCCGCTCGCCGTCGACGTCTCGCTGGCGCCCGGGGCGGCCACTGACCGGATCGACGCGCGCGCGGTCGGGCCGTTCCTCCTGCCGGAGCCCGAACGGGCATGGCTGCGCGAGGAGGTCGACGCGCAGGCGGCGTGCCTGCGCCACGAGGGCTGGCGCGCCACCGTCGCCGTCGGGCCCGGCGGCCGCCCCTACCTTCGCCGCGAAGGCGGTCCGGCCACCCCGGCACCGGACAACGAACGCCCGGGCCCGCCCGTCAGCGTGCCCTCCGGACCCGTCCCCGCCACGACGCCCACCGGGCCGCCCGGCAAGCCGACTCGCGCGCCCGCCGGCCGTCCCATCGTGACGCCGGAGGGCACCGCGCCGTCACAGCCCGGTTCGCCGTCGTGTTCGCCGAACGCGCCCGGACCGACCACCACCGAGAAGCGCGCGCTCAACCAGCTGGCCGCCCTGGTCCGCAAGTGCCACGGAAGCCGGGTCGAGGTGTGGCTGGACGAGACCGGCAAGCCGGCCGCTCCGGCATCGGCCGCCGAGTGCCTGGCCACCGCGCGCCGCGCCCAGTTGAAGCCGTACGTCGCACCGGCCGCGCTGCTCTACATCGGCTCGCCGGAGGACCGTACGCCGGCCATCGACCCCTACGACATCGCGGGGGTCACCGCGGTGATCCTCGTCCTGGCGGTCGGGCTGAGCGTGCTCGTCGCCACCCGGCTGGCGCGGCCGATGCGGGCGGTGACCGCCGCGGCCCGGCGGATGCGGGCGGGCGACGGCTCGGCGCGGGTCATGGTTCGCGCCAAGGGCGAGGTCGGCGAGCTGGGCGCCGCCTTCAACGAGATGTCCGAGCACCTGGACCGCATGGAGCAGCAGCGCAAGGCGATGGTCAGCGACGTGTCGCACGAGCTGCGCACGCCGCTGAGCAACATCCGCGGCTGGCTGGAGGCCGCCCAGGACGGCGTGGCCGAGCTGGACCCGGCGCTCACCGCCTCGCTGGTCGAGGAGGCCATGTTGCTGCAACACATCGTCGACGACCTGCAGCAGCTCGCGCTCTTCGACGCGGGCAAGCTGCGGCTGCACCCCGAGCCGGTCGACGTGGCCGACCTGCTCGAGCAGATCGCGACCGTCCACCGCGCCGCGGCCGCCGGGCTGGTGCTGACCGTCGAGGTGACCGGCCGCCCGTACCTGGACGCCGATCCGGTAAGGCTGCGGCAGGCGGTCGGCAACCTGCTCACCAACGCGCTCCGCCACACGCCGGCGGGCGGGCGGGTGAGCCTGCGCGCGTACGCCGACGGCGACGACGTGCTGATCGAGGTGGCCGACACCGGGCCGGGCATCGCGCCCGAGCACCTGCCGTACGTCTTCGACCGGTTCTGGCGGGCCGAGAAATCGCGTAGCCGCCAGACCGGCGGCAGCGGACTGGGTCTGGCCATCGTGCGGCAGCTCGCCGAGGCGCACGGCGGGTCCGCGGCGGTGCGCAGCGAGCCTGACCGGGGCGCGACATTCGTCCTGTGTCTGCCCCGGAGAACGGAGATCCGGGACTAGCGACTGTGTCAATGGTGGGCTCGTCGTGGATGAGCAGGTCGGCCTCACGGTGCAGCCCGCGGCCACGGCGATGGCCCTGCCAGTGATCGCCGGACAGCCATCGCCGTCCTTGAGCCGGCGGTCCAGCAGGGCGCCACAGCCGGGGGCAGGCCGGCCATGACGTCGTCAATGCGCCTACGGCCCTGGCCTCAGGCGTCCCACTGCGGCACCGGTTCGGTCGTTGCCCAGACCTGGCAGCTCTGGCGTTCAGCGAGGCCAAGGGAAACGCAGTCAACCACGCTGGACGGGATGTCGGGTGTTGGGGTTGGCGGTGCGCGGGGCGGCGAGGAAAGCGTCGGCGGCCGCCGGCCTGTCGATCTTGTGGTGGTGGTGATGACGACGGGTGGTGGTAGGGGTGAGTGGGGAGTTGGCGTACGCGGGTGCTGCCCGTCCGTGGCTGGAGCTCTCATACGTCGATCTGCACCGCACCCAGGTACATGTGATTGCGTTAGTGCAGGTCAGTCCGCTCGCGTCGCCCTATCAACTCCTGATCATCTGCCAACGATCTCGCATGTGAAAATGCAACATGGACGCAAGCACGGTTCTACGCACGGCCGACGAATGTGGGAAATTCCTGCATTCGATATCAGATCAGACCTGGGCGGCGACCCCATTCCTGGGATGGACTGGACCGTTGCGGGGGTCGTGGCCCATATCAGCGAATGCCTGCTGTGGTACTCCACCGATCTCGTCGCAGGCGATCGAGAACTCAGCACCATGGACATGCGCGTCAGGTCCGATTCCAGTCCGGCGGACCTCATCGCCACGCTGAACGCCTTCGCCACAGTCCTGGCGCGCGTCATCGACGGCGCACCACCCCGCGGATGGCATCCCTATGGCCTCGCGGACGCTTCCGGGCTTCGCCGCCATGGCCTGTGACGAGATGCTTGTCCACACTGCCGATGCCGCCCACGGCGTTGGCCAGGCCTTCGTTCCCTCGCAGAAGCTGAGTTCCGTCACCCTGCGCCGCCTGTTCCCCTGGGCACCTGCCGATACCGAACCGTGGACAACGCTGCTTTGGGCCAACGGCCGTGCTGACCTCCCCGGTCATGAGCGACAAGTTGGCTGGAGATGGCACTGCGCCCCTTTGACCGAGTGGGATGGCGTCAACCCGATCAAGCGTTCCTTGACCTGAGTGGTTGAGTGAGAGCACCGCCTGGAGCCCGAATCCCTCCCGCCTGACGGTCACCTCGTCATTCGGGCCTGATTCGCTGAGACAACCGTGAACCGCCCCGGCTTTGATGGAGACCTCAGCGGTTGATTGCTAGGGCTTCGTTGGGGTGGTGTTGAGCGTAGTAGATCGCCTCGAACTCCTCGGGCGGGAGGTGTCCGATGGCTGAGTGCAGGCGGGTGGTGTTGAAC
>DASUCK010000098.1:0-2121 GCA_036276095.1 Nonomuraea sp.
CGCTAGCGTGAGCCGGGGTAACGCCCCTCTTCCCCGAGCGAGGCGGCGCCGGGAGCGGCGCCGCCGTCCGCCGTCAATACCAGCCGATCGGTTTCTCGTCCAGGTTGATGAAGACCTGCTTGGTCTCCAGGTACTCCTCCACCCCCCAGTGCCCCAGCTCCCGCCCGAAGCCGCTCATCTTGTAGCCCCCCCACGGCGCCTCGACGAAGGTCGGCTGCATGTGGTTGACCCACACGATGCCGGCCTCGAGCGCCTTCACCACCCGGAAGGCCTTGAAGATGTCCCGGGTCCACACCGCCGCTGCGAGGCCGTAAGGTGACGCGTTCGCGATCCGGATGGCGTCGGCCTCGTCCTTGAAGGGAATCACGCTCATGACCGGCCCGAAGATCTCCTCCTGCGCGATCCTGGCCCCGTTGTCCACGTCGTAGAAGATGGTCGGCTCGACGTACCATCCCTTCTCGAACTGCTTCGGCCTGCCTCCGCCGACCGCGACCTTCGCTTCCTGGCGACCGGTGTCGAGATAGCCGACGACCCGATCCCGCTGCTCGGCGCTGACCAGCGGCCCCATCTTGGTCTCCCGGTCCACGCCCGGCCCCAACCTGATGGTCTTCGCCTTGGCGGCCGCGGCATCCACGAACTTCCGATAGATGTCCTGCTGCACCAGGACCCGGCTGCCGGCGGAGCACACCTCGCCCTGGTTGATGAAGGTGCCGAACAGCGCCCCGTCCACCGCGTTCTCGAAGTCGGCGTCGCTGAAGAAGATGTTCGGCGACTTCCCGCCCAGCTCCAGGGAGACGCGCTTGAGCTCGTCGGCCGCGCTCCGCATGATGAGCTTGCCGACCTCGGCGCTCCCGGTGAAGGCGATCTTGCGCACCTTCGGGTGCGCCACCAGGGGGGCGCCGGCGCCGGGACCGTCGCCGGTCACGATGTTCACCACACCGGGCGGGAGCCCCACCGCCTCGAAGTCTTCCGCCAGCTTGAGAATGGTGAGCGGCGTCTGCTCGGCCGGCTTGAGCACCACGGCGCATCCGGCGGCGATGGCCGGCGCGATCTTCCACGCGGCCATGAGCAGTGGGTAGTTCCAGGGGATGATCTGGCCGGCGACGCCCACAGGCTCTCGCAGGGCCATGGAGACGGCCTCCGCCGGCACGGGCAGGACCTCGCCGTTGATCTTGGTGGCGAGCCCGCCGTAGTACTCGAAGCAGGTGGCGGCGTCGTCCATGTCGTACTCGGACTCCACGATCGGCTTGCCCGAATTGAGCGTCTCCAGCCGGGCCAGCTCGTCCCGCCGAGCCCGGATCCGCTCCGCCAATCGGAAGAGCACCCGCCCCCGCTCCTGCGCGCTCACCGCGCGCCAGCTCTCGTAGAACGCCCGGTGCGCCGCCTGCGCCGCCCGGTCCACGTCCGCCGCGCTTCCGGCCGGACAGGTCGCCATTACGCCCTCGGTGGACGGGTCATAGACGTCGAACGTCTTGCCGTCTGCGGCATCAACGAACTTCCCGTCGATGTACATCTGGTACCTGGCGACCTCGGCCTTGCGAGCTTTCGGGGTCGCCGTCGCCGTACTGGTCATCGCTCCTCCGGTGCTGCTGCGCCTGACTGGCCTGGTGGGATGGCTACGGAAAGGTAAGGCGAAGGCGGTACGACGGTATGACGGTACGACGGTAGGACGGTACGCCGGTAAGGAGTACGGAGGAACGGGATGTCACCCTGAGCGCAGCGAAGGGGCGTGACCAAGGTCATGGCTCCTTCGCTGCGCTCAGGACGACAACGTTACCGTCCTACCGTCCTACCGTCCTACCGTCCCACCGTCCTACCGTCGTCCCGCTACGCCGCCGCCGTCTCCCGGGTCGTCAACGTGCGCACGCGCGGAATCCCCGTGCGCGCCGAGTCGTCCCGGATGTGCCACGCCATGCCCTCCCGCGACAGCCGCTCGAGGAACGGGTCCGGATCGAACTGCTCCGGCGACATGACGCCCGCGCCGCGCCAGATGCCCTGACGGAGGAGCCGGGCAGCGATCACCGGTGGAATGCCCGTCTGGTACGCGGTGGCCTGCACCCCGAGCTCGCCATAGGCGGTCTCGTGGTCCGACACATTGTAGAGGTAATAGGCCCGCGGCTC
>DASUCK010000099.1:0-5046 GCA_036276095.1 Nonomuraea sp.
TCGGGCGCATCCCGACCGTCGCGGAATACCACGCCGACATGGGCGTCATCAACAAGGACGGCGCCCAGGTCTACCGTTACATGAACTTCGACCAGATCGAGGAGTACGCGGAGACGGCCAGGGAAGTGTCGGTCTGACCTCCAGGTCCCGCCCATGAAGGAGGCGGGTCCGGTGGGCTAGCCCTTCCCCGAGAGTTGGCAAGCCCGGCCCGATGGCCTCACACCAGCCCCAGTCCTTGACTGGGGCTTTTTTCCGCCCGCGGGCAGGAACCACTCACCTGCCAGCGTGGACGCAGGTTCCCTTGGCCAGCGGCTGGAAGGCCTCCTCCGCCGGAATCACCGCCTTGATGGTGTAGTAGTCCCACGGGTACTTCGACTCGGACGGCTTCTTCACCTGCGCCAGGTACATGTCGTGCATCATCCGGCCGTCGGAGCGGATCCTGCCGTTCTTCGCGAAGAAGTCGTTGACCGGCGTCTCCTTCATCTTCTTCATCACCGCCGCGGCTTCGTCCGTACCGGCGGCCTGGATCGCCTTCAGGTAATGCATCGTGGCCGAGTAGTCCGCCGCCTGGATCATCGTCGGCATGCGCTTGGTCTTTTCGAAGAAGCGACGCGACCACTTGCGGGATTCCTCGTCGCGGTCCCAGTAGAACCCGGTCGTCACGTACATGCCTTGCGCCACTGAGAGGCCGAGGCTGTGCACGTCGCTGATGAAGACATAGAGTCCGGCCAGGGCCTTGTTCTTGCCGAGCCCGAACTCGCCGGCGGTCTTGATCGCGTTGATCGCGGACTGCCCGGCGGTGGCGAAGCCGACGACCTTGGCCTTCGACGCCTGCGCCTGCACGATATAGGAGGAGAAGTCGTTCGTCTCCATCGGATGGCGGACCGCGCCCAGCACCTTGCCGCCCCGCGCTTTCACGGTGTCCGAGGCATCCTTCTCGATCGAGTGCCCGCCGGCGAAATCGATCGTCAGGAAGTACCAGGAGTCCAGCCCTTGCTTGACCAGCGCATTCACCGTTCCGGCGGCCAGCGCATAGGTGTCGTACGCGTAATGGACGGTCGTGGGACTGCAGTTTTCATTGGTCAGCCGGGTGGTCCCCGGCGAGGTGGCGATGGCAATCCGGTTCTTGCTGGAGGCGACCTGCGCGGCCGACAGCGCCGTCGCCGAGTTGCCGAGGTCGATGATCATGTCGACCTCCCTGGTGTCGAACCAGGTGCGCGCCTGGTTGGCGGCGATGTCCGGCTTGTTCAGGTTGTCCGCCACGACGACATCGATCGGCTTGCCCAGCACCTTCCCGCCGAAATCCTCGACCGCCATCCGCACGGCGGTTGCCGCGCCCTGGCCGGTCATGTCCGAGAGGAAGCCGCTGAGGTCCGTCAGGACGCCGATCCTGACCACGTCATTGGAGACCTTCCCCTCCTGGGCCGAGGCGGCGGAAGAGAGCGCGATCAGGGCCGCGCAGCACCAGGTCTGGGGAGATTTCATGGGGAGGTCCTCGTGTCGGGGGTTACTTGCGCTGGGGAATTTCGCCTGCGGGCACGATCCGCATTTGCGCTGTGCCCACGCCGCCGGAGTCGCCGACGTCGCGTAGCGCTTGCACCGGGCCGGGCGGGGAGAACACGGCCAGCACGCGCATCGGCTCCCAGCCGGTATTGAAGGTGGAGTGGAAATTGCCCTTGGGGATGTAGATCAGGCTGCCGGGCCCGACTTTCTCGTTGACGGTGGTGCCGTCCTGGCGCTCGATGACGTGTTCGCCCTGCCCGGAGATCACGTAGATGATCTGGTCGGCGTCATGGTGGATATGGCGCGAGTGTCCGTGGCCGGGGTCAAAGAACAGGGAGACGGCCCCCATCTGCTCCGAGCCGTTCACGCTCGGGCCGCACATCACCTTGGCGGTGGTCCAGTCGGTGACGATGGTCTCCACCTGCTCGGGGTGGAGGACGACTTGCTTCTTGCTCATGGGAACGTTCCTCGGTGATGGGGTGGCAGCCGGGCCTGACGCTCGGCGAACTGGGATACTAGCAGCATTCCTGTGAAATGCAACAGGTATTCTCTCGGGGTTCCACGATGGGTTTTTGCCCTAGACTGGAATTCCAGCAGAACCCCAGTCGCGCCCGGCGCGGAAAGGAATCCCCGTGGAAGCAACAATCGCCGGAACAGCGGACCGGCCCGTCGCCGGTGGCGAAACCCGCAAGATCATCTGGGCGTCGTCCCTCGGAACGGCTTTCGAGTGGTACGACTTCATCCTGTTCGGGGCGCTCGCGCCGGTGATCGCGAAGCAGTTCTTCACCAAGGTCGACCCGACCACGGGCCTGGTCTTCGCCCTGCTCGCCTTTTCCGCCGGCTTCATCGTGCGGCCGTTCGGAGCCCTGGTGTTCGGCCGGCTGGGCGACGTGGTCGGCCGCAAGTACACCTTCCTGATGACGATCCTGATCATGGGCCTGTCCACCTTCGCGGTGGGACTGCTTCCCAACTACGACAGCATCGGCATCGCGGCACCGATCCTTCTGATCGTGCTGCGGCTGCTGCAAGGCCTCGCCGTCGGCGGCGAATACGGAGGCGCCGTCGTCTATGTGGCGGAGCACGCGCCCAAGCACCGCCGCGGAGAATTCACGTCGTGGATCCAGACGACCGGCACCATCGGCTTCATGCTGTCCCTGATCGTCGTGCTGGCGACCCGCACCGCCACCGGAGAGGCTGCATTCGCCGAGTGGGGCTGGCGCATCCCGTTCCTGCTGTCCATCATCCTGCTGGGCCTCTCGGTATGGGTGCGGATGGCCATGCACGAGTCCCCGGTCTTCGCGCGCATGAAGGCGAGCGGCACCTTGTCGAAAGCGCCCCTGTCTGAAGCGTTCGGGCGCTGGGGCAACGTGAAGATCGTGCTGACCGCGCTGTTCGGGCTGATCGCCGGCTTCGGGGTGGTCTGGTACGCGACCCAGTTCTACGTTCTCCTGTTCCTGACGCAGACCCTGAAGGTGGACGGCCCGACCGCCAACCTGTTCGTGATCGTCACCCTGATCCTGGCCACCCCGTTCTTCGTCGTCTTCGGCGCGCTCTCGGACCGCATCGGCCGCAAGTGGCTGGTCCTGGGCGGCATCTTCCTGGCCGCCGTCAGCTTCTTTCCGGTGTTCAAGGGGCTGACCCACTTCGCCAATCCGGCCCTGGAGAAGGCGCTGGCCACTGCACCGGTCACCGTCAAGGCCGACCCGGCCGATTGCCAGTTCCAGCTGAACGTGACCGGCACCAAGAAGTTCACCTCGTCCTGCGACGTGATCAAGGCAAGGCTCGTCGCCGCCGGCGTCAACTACGCGAACGAAGCCGCCCCTGCGGGCAGCGTCGCCGAGGTGCGGATCGGGGACAAGGTCCTCGCTTCGTTCGACGCCAGGACGATGACCAAGGAAGCCGCCGACGCCCGCAACGCCGCCCTGTCGAAGGATCTCGCAGCAGCACTGAAGCAGGCCGGCTATCCCGCCAAGGCGGACCCGGAGCAGATCAACCGGCCGATGGTGCTGCTGCTGATGTTCCTGCTCGTGTTCTTCCTGGCCATGTCCTACGGTCCGGTGGCCGCGATGCTGGTGGAGATGTTCCCGACCCGCATTCGCTACTCCTCGCTCTCGCTGCCCTATCACATCGGTACCGGCTGGGTCGGCGGACTGATGCCCACGGTGGCCTTCGCCATGGTCGCCTACCAGGGAGACATCTACTACGGGCTCTGGTTCCCGGTGGTGATCGCTCTCGGCACCGTGCTGGTTGGTATCCTCTGCGTCAGGGAAACAAAGGACGTCAACATCAACGCATGACCCCAAGGAAGAAGCTGCTGGCCCCCGTGCCGGCAAACCAGCCCCCAGCCAGGCCTGCACGTCCCAAGGCAGCGCCTGCCGGCGACCCGTCGCGAGGCGAGGGCACGGGGGAGAATCTGGTGGACCGGATCTACGCTTGGCTGGAAGGCAAGATCGTCACGCTGGAACTGCCGCCGGGGGCCTTGTTGTCGGAGGTCGCCATCGCGCGCGAGTTCGGCGTCAGCCGTACGCCGGTGGGCGAAGCCCTGCAGCGGCTCGCGCGTGAGGGCCTGGTCACGATCCTGCCGCGCCGCGGGATCGTGGTCACGGAGATCAGCGTGGCCGAGCAGCTCCGCCTGCTGGAGTTCCGGCGAGAAATCGCCAATTTCGTCGCCCGGCTCGGAGCCAAGCGGGCCAACACCGCCGAACGCGAGGCGCTCCGCCGGGTGGCCGCCAGTTTCCTCGGTGCTGCCGCCAGCGGCGACGAGGCCGCGCTGCTGGCAGCCGACAAGGAGTTCCATGACCT
The DNA here is from genome assembly GCA_036276095.1 of Nonomuraea sp. Taxonomy (GTDB): domain Bacteria; phylum Actinomycetota; class Actinomycetes; order Streptosporangiales; family Streptosporangiaceae; genus Nonomuraea. Next base: position 4,306 of record DASUCK010000099.1, read on the forward strand.
GTTCGCAACCTGCGCGCACAACAACTACGCGGCAACGGCGATGGGTCCGCTGGACTCCCTGTCCAGGCGCTTCTTCTACGTGCATCGGCTGAGCGTCGGCAACTCGGGCGAATCGGCCAGGCTGCACGCGAACATCGCGGAGGCGATCGCCAATGGCGACCCGCAGACTGCAGAAGCTGCAACCAATGCGATGGCCGATTACCTCGACGAATTCGCCCGCAGCACGCTGGACCAACCCGCCGCCCTGGCACCCAGGGCTGCCCGCCTGTAGGGCAGGCGGCCCTATCGACTAACGAAGACCCGAGCGGTCTGACCGGCTTGCGCTGAACGAGAAAAAGCGGCCCGAGGGCCGCTTTTTCCTTTGCGCGCGTTCCGCTTAGTTCCGGTCGGCCTTGGCCGGGAGCACCGCGGTGTTGTTGCCGCTCGGGCCCGCGCCCATGCCGCTGCTGCTGCTTCCGGAGGGGCCGCTGCCCAGCGCCGTGCTGCCGCCCGGGGCCGAGCCCATGCCGAGCGCCGTGCCGCCGATCGCCGGGCCGGTGCCGAGCGCGGCGGGTCCGCCGAGTGCCGTGGCGCTCGGGGTGCCCGGGCCGCGGATCACGACCTGCGGCGAGAACGTCAGCGACGGCGTGGTCGCCGGAGCGACCGTCACGACGCCAGGGGTCGTCCCGCCGATCGGGCCAGGAGCAGCCACGGTGCCGGTTGCGCCGGGCGTCACGCCGACGCTGCCCGTGGTGCCGCCCA
>DASUCK010000100.1:0-21738 GCA_036276095.1 Nonomuraea sp.
GGACCGCATCGAACGCCACCTCGGCATCAAGCGACCCGGCGAGGAGGAGCGGACCGGTTAGGCGGAGGCCAGCACGGCGACCGGCAGGCGGGCCTCGACCACGCCGGGGTCCTCGGTGTAGCAGAGCGTGGCGCCCAGCGAGACCAGCAGCCTGCGCATCCTGGTGTTGTCGGACAGCAGGGTGGCCCTGACCTCGGCGTACCCCAGGTCGCGGGCGGCACGTACGAGCATCCTGGCCAGCGCCGTGCCCAGGCCGCGGCCCTGCCAGCGGTCCTCGACCAGGAAGGCCATCTCGGCGATGCCGGGGTCGGGGGTGAACACCAGGCTGGCCATCGCCACGACCTGCCCGTCGTGCCCCGCGACCAGCGAACATCCCCTGTTCCTGTCGCACAGCCGGTCGAACACGCGGCCCGGCAGCGCGGGCAGGGAGGTGAAGTAGCGGAACCTGCGCGACTCGGGCGAGCACCTGTCGTGCAGGTCGCGCACGGCCTCGCGGTAGATCGAGGTGAGCGGGCGGACCGTGACCTCCACGCCGTCGCCGAGCTTGACCGCGCGCTCCACGCCGCTCTGCTCGGCGGCGGGCTGGGCCAGCCGGGCGAATGCGGCCGCCCTGGCCGCCTCGGTGAGCGTGAACGGCAGGTCGGCGCGGCGCAGGCGGACCGCGCGCCGGGTGGCCACGGGCACGACGAGCTGGGTCGGGTCGGGCAGATCGCTCACCGCTTCGCCGTAGATCCACCGGGCGTCGTCCGCGCGCAGCAGCTCGGCCAGCAGCTCGGGCAGCCGCCACGGGGCCGTGCGCAGCCGGGAGGCCAGCAGCAGCGCCCGGGTGGGCTCGTCGGTGAGCTCGTGGGCGGTGGCGGGCACCACCTGGACCCGGCGCCCGCCGGCCGCCTCCAGGGCCGCGCGCACGGTCTCGGGGTGGGCCGGGATGTCGGCGACGAACTCGTCGACGGTGCCGTCGGGGTCGGACTGCACGCTCAGGCCGAGAATGTTGCCGCCGCGGTCGGCCAGGGCCGAGGCGAGGGAGGCGAGCCTCCCCGGTCGTTCGTCCACCGTGGTGCGGATGCGCAGGAATCCCATGTCTACGAGCATGCCTGGCGACTGTTACGCGTCCGCTAACGACGTGTTTCATAGCGCAATAGGCCCATTTATCAGGATCTATCCGTATTTGACAGCCCCACGCGCCGACTCCCCCAGCCGACGAACGTCCCAACCCGCCGACGTTTGGCCGACGCCCGGCCGAACGGCCGCCCGAGCGCCCGCGACCGCACTCACGCATGCCGCCGAACCCCGCCCCGCCCCGCACAGCGACCGACGAGCAGCATCACGAATTTCGTCGCATGATGCGGCCCACAGTCCGGATATAGCAGGATACGGGGCATGAGTGTGCGTGTTCCCCTGTCGTCCGGGTTCGTGAACGGCGACGTGTCGTTCTGGTACCGATCCTCCGGCGTGCCCGCCCCCGGCCCCGCGCTCGACGGCGACCTCCAGGCGGACGTGGCCATCGTCGGCGCCGGCTACACCGGCCTGTGGACCGCGTACTACCTCAAGAAGGCCCGCCCGGCGCTCCGCGTCGTGGTGCTGGAGCAGGAGTTCGCCGGGTTCGGCGCCTCGGGGCGCAACGGCGGCTGGCTCACCGGCGACCTGGCCGGCTCCCACGAGCGCTACGGCGCGGGCGCGCGGCGCCTCCAGCGCGAGATGTACGCCGCGATCGACGAGGTGATCGCGGTCTGCGAGAAGGAGTCGATCGACTGCGACATCGTCAAGGGCGGCGTGGTGAATGTGGCCCGCACCCCCGCCCAGGCCGCCCGCCTGCGCGAGTCGGTCGCCGCGGCCCGCGCGTGGGGCATCGACGACAGCGACCTGCGCCTGGTGGACCCGGCCCGGCACGTACGGGTGTCCGGCGCCCTGTCGGCCTCCTGGAGCCCCCACTGCGCCCGTATCCAGCCCGCCAAGCTGGCCCAGGGCCTGGCCAGGGTCGTCCGCGACCTCGGCGTGCCCGTCTACGAGCGCACTCCGGTCACCGAGATCGCCCCGCGCCGCGCGGTGACCCCGTACGGCACGGTCACGGCCGCGTACGTGATCCGCGCGACCGAGGGCTTCACCGCCCGCCTGCCCGGCCTGCGCCGCCAGTGGCTCCCCATGAACAGCTCCATGATCGTCACCGAGCCGCTGCCCCCGCCGTTCTGGGCCGAGGTCGGCTGGCGCGGCGCCGAGCTGCTCGGCGACGTGGCCCACTACTACATGTACGCCCAGCGCACCGCCGACGACCGCATCGCCTTCGGCGGCCGCGGCCGTCCCTACCTGTACGGCTCCCGCATCGACGCCCGCGGCCACACCCACGAGTGGACGGTCGAGGCGCTGTGGAGCCTGCTGACCGAGTTCTTCCCCGCCGCCCGTTCCTCCTCGATCGCGCACGCCTGGTCCGGCGTCCTCGGCGTGCCGCGCGACTGGTGCTCGACCGTGCACGTGGACCGCGCGACCGGGCTGGGCTGGGCCGGCGGCTACACCGGCCACGGCGTCACCACCACGAACCTGGCCGGCCGCACCCTGCGCGACCTGATCCTCGGCGAGGAGACGGCGCTGACCACGCTGCCGTGGGTGGGCCGCGAGGTCCGCCGCTGGGAGCCCGAGCCGCTGCGCTGGCTGGGCGTTCACGCGATGTACCGCCTGTACCGGGTGGCCGACCACCGGGAACGCTCCATGCCGCGCACCTCGGCCCTGGCGCGGTTCGCCGACCTCATCACCGGCCACTGAGCGCGAGAGGATGGACGGCACGATCGCCATGAGAGGAACCCGATGAACGTCATCTTCCGCGCAGGACGCGTCCTCACCCCCCAAGGCGTCCTGGACGCGGCCGTGCTGGTCGGTGACGGCGTGATCGCGGCCGTGGGGCCGGAGGCGGAGCTGGCCCGCCGGGCACCGTCCCACGAGACGGTGGACCTGGACGGCGGCCTGCTGACCCCGGGGTTCACCGACGCGCACGCGCACCCGGTCCAGGCGGGGCTGGAGCGGGCCAAGTGCGACGTGTCCGAGGTGTACGGCCTGGAGGCGTACGTCGCAAAGATCTCCGACTATGCCACGAAAAATCCTGATAAAGAGTGGATTGATGGCGGCGGCTGGGACATGTCCGCCTTCCCCAACGGTCTCCCCCACCGCGACCACCTCCACTTCCTCGACCGTCCGGCCTACCTGATCCAGCGCGACCACCACGCCGCCTGGGTCAACGCGAGAGCTCTCGAACGGGCCGGCATCACCAAGGACACCCCCGACCCCGCCGACGGCCGCATCGAGCGCGACCCCGACGGCACCCCGACCGGCGTGCTCCACGAGGGCGCGATGGATCTCGTGGGCCTGCTCACCCCCCGCCCCACTCCCGACGACCTGGACGCCGCCCTGGCCGACGCCCAGCAGCACCTGTTCTCGTACGGCATCACCGGCTGGCAGGACGCCATCGTGGGCTCGTACGCCGGCTCGGACGACCAGCTCCCGACCTACCTGTCCGCGGCCCGCTCCGGACGCCTCAAGGCCCGCGTGGTCGGCGCCCTGTGGTGGGACAGGACCCGCGGCCTCGACCAGATCGGCGACCTGGTCGCCCGCCGGGCCGCGGCCGAGGGCCTGGACCGCTTCCGCGCCACCGCGGTCAAGATCATGCAGGACGGCATCACGGAGAACTTCACGGCCGCGACCCTGGAGCCGTACTGCCTGTGCGGCGGCACCGGACTGTCGTACGTCGACCCGGGCAAGCTCAAGCAGTACGTCGCCGAGCTGGACCGGCTCGGCTTCCAGGTGCACTTCCACGCCATCGGCGAGCGCGCCGTCCGGGAGGCCCTGGACAGCCTGCAAGGCACCAGCCCGGCCAACCGCCACCACATCGCCCACCTGCAGATCATCGAGCCGGGCGACGTGCCGCGCTTCGCCGTCCTCGGCGTCACGGCCAACCTGCAGCCCCTGTGGGCCACCCACCACGCCCAGATGGACGAGCTGACCCTGCCGTACCTGGGCGAGCCGCGCTCGTCGTGGCAGTACCCGTTCAAGGACCTGCTCGACCACGGCACCCGGTTGTGCGCCGGCAGCGACTGGCCGGTCTCCAATCCCGACCCGCTCCAGGGCATGCACGTGGCCGTCAACCGCACGGAGCCGGGCAGCTCGGTCCACGCCGGCTACCCGACCGCGCAGACGCCGTTCCTGCCCGGCCAGCGCATCGACCTGGCCACCGCCATGGCCGCGTACACCTCGGGCTCGGCCTGGATCAACCGCTCCCCCGCCGGGGCCGTCGAGCCGGGCCGCCCGGCCGACCTGGTGGTGCTCGACCGCGACCCGTTCGCGCTGCCCCCGTCCGACATCTGGACGACCCGGGTGCGGATGACGTTCGTGGACGGCGAAGCGGTCTACGAACGATGAGCGAAGGGGCCCGGGAGAAATGATGAGCGAAGGGCCCCGGGAGAACCGCACCCGGGGCCCTTCGCATTTCCGGCTTCGGCTGCCGGGTTTCGACTACCAGGGGGACTTGTTCGCGCGCAGGCGCTCCAGCGCCTCCTCGAGGATCGCCTTGCCGTCCTTGTCGCTCCTGCGCTCCTTCACGTACGCCAGGTGCGTCTTGTACGGCTCGTTCTTCGGCGGCGCAGGCGGGGCCGACTCGTCCTGTCCGGCAGGGAGGCCGCAACGGGGGCAGTCCCACAGTTCGGGGACCGCCGCGTCGCTGGCGAAGCTGGGGCGCGTCTCGTGCATGTTGGCGCACCAGAACGAGACCCGCACTCTCGGAGCTGCCTCGCCGCGCTCGGCCTCCCCCATAGGGCCGGCGCCGACTCGGCTGCCACGGATCGCGTTGCCACTACCCACGGATGAACTCCTCGCTTGATCGCCCCGCGCATAAGCACGGGGGGAGAATCACTGTCACGCGTTAACTTGCTGCTCAGGGCCTCACCAGGAGGCCGAGGGCGATGATGCAGACCAACCAGACGATGCCGGTGATGATGGTCAGCCGGTCGAGGTTGCGCTCCACCACCGAGGAACCACCGAAGTTCGACGAGAAGCCGCCGCCGAACATGTCAGACAGGCCACCGCCCTTGCCCTTGTGGAGCAGGACGAGCAGGATCATGAGAAGGCTCGCCAGGATGAGGGCGATGGAGATTCCGATTTCCACGGTATGCCTGTTCCTTCAATGCTCTGTTGCGCGTGACGATTCAAACTTGCCTCTTGAGGGTACGACCTGCTGTCAAGTCGCACCCCCAGAACGGCTCAGTTAGCCGGGCATATCGGAGAATCTGCAGATCTTGACGAACTCCCCGGCGTCGATGCTGGCACCGCCCACGAGCGCGCCGTCGACATCCGGTTGTGCCATGATTCCTGCGATGTTTCCCGACTTGACCGAGCCACCGTAAAGGATACGGACCGCCGAGGCCACCTCGGAGTCGTAGAGCTCAGCGAGTCTGACTCGCAGCGCTCCGCAGACCTCCTGGGCGTCCTCGGGGGTGGCCACCTCGCCGGTGCCGATCGCCCACACCGGTTCGTAGGCCACCACCATCGATTTTGCCTGCTCGGCCGAGATCTTGCGCAGTGCTCCGTCGAGTTGGCCGAGACTGTGCGCGATGTGGCCGCCCTCTTGGCGCACCGCCAAGCCCTCGCCGACGCACAGGATCGGCGTCAAGGAATGCCGGCAGGCGCCCAGGACCTTGGCGTTGACCAGGTCGTCGTCCTCCTCGTGGTACTGGCGCCGCTCGGAGTGGCCGATCACGACGTAGGTGCAGCCGAGCTTGGCCAGCATCGCGCCGGAGATCTCGCCGGTGTAGGCGCCGCCGTCGTGCTGGGACAGGTTCTGGGCGCCGTACACGATCCTGAGCTTGTCGCCGTCGACCAGGGTCTGCACGCTGCGCAGGTCGGTGAACGGCGGCAGGACCGCGACCTCGACCTTGTCGAAGTCTTTGTCGTTGAGGGCGAAGGCCAGCTTCTGGACCAGGGCGATGGCCTCAAGGTGGTTGAGGTTCATCTTCCAGTTGCCGGCGATGAGGGGCTTGCGCTGGCTCACGTCAGTCCTCCAGAGCGGCGAGTCCGGGGAGGGTCTTGCCCTCCAGGTATTCGAGGCTGGCGCCGCCACCGGTGGAAATGTGCGAGAAGCCGTCCTCGCTCAGCCCCAGCTTGCGTACGGCGGCCGCGGAGTCGCCTCCGCCCACGACGGTGAAGGCGCCGGAGCCGATCAGCGCCTCGGCCACCGCTCTGGTGCCGCCGGAGAACGCGTCGAACTCGAACACGCCCATCGGCCCGTTCCAGAAGACGGTCCGGGCGTCGGCCAGCTTGGCGGCGAACAGCTCGCGCGTGCGCGGGCCGATGTCGAGCCCCTGCCGGTCAGCCGGGATCGCGGTGGCGCCGACCGCCTCGTGCGCGGCGTCGGGCGCGAACGCGGCCGCGGCCAGCACGTCGACCGGCAGCACCAGCTCGACGCCCCGCTCGCGGGCCTGGTCGAGGAAGCCGCGCACCTGGTCGAGCTGGTCCTCCTGCAGCAGCGACCCGCCGACCTCGTGGCCCTGGGCCTTGAGGAAGGTGTACGCCATGCCGCCGCCGATGAGCAGCCGGTCGACCTTGGACAGCAGATTGGCGATGACGCCCAGCTTGTCGGAGACCTTGGCGCCGCCCAGCACCACCACGTAGGGCCGCTCGGGCTCCTCGGTGAGCTTCCTCAGCACCTCGACCTCGGCCACGACCAGCCCCCCGGCCGCGTGCGGCAGGATTGTGGGCACGTCGTAGACGCTGGCGTGCTTGCGGTGCACCGCGCCGAAGCCGTCGCCGACGTAGAGCTCGGCCAGCCCGGCCAGCTTCTCGGCGAACGCGCCCCGCGCGGCGTCGTCCTTCGACTCCTCGCCCGGCTCGTACCGCAGGTTCTCCAGCAGGGCCACCTGGCCGTCCTGGAGCGCGTCGACGGTCGCGCGGGCGCTGTCGCCCACCACGTCGGTGGCGAAGGCGATGTCCTCGCCCAGCAGCTCACCGAGCCGCGCGGCCACCGGCCGCAGCGAGTATTCCGGCTTGACCTGGCCCTTCGGCCTGCCCAGATGGGCGCAGACGACGACCTTCGCGCCCCGGCCCGCCAAGGCCTTGATCGTCGGCACCGACGCGCGGATCCGGCCGTCGTCGGTGATCGTCTCCCCGTCGAGGGGGACGTTGAGGTCGGCGCGCACGAGCACGCGCCGGCCTTTCACGTCGAGATCGTCGAGCGTGCGCATGCTCATGCTCCTGGTTCTCCGGCCTCACACCGTGAAGCTGTCTCCATGACCCCACACCGTGAAGCTGTCTCCATGACCTCACTCCGCGGGACGGGCTCGGTCGTCACCTGCCGCCGTCTCCCCCGCTCAGGCCACCTCACCGCCCCACCCCTCCTCGGGGCGACGACGCTCCGGCGGGGAGCCGGCATCAGAGGCCGCGGCCGACGAGCTCGATCAGGTCGGCGAGGCGGTTGGAGTAGCCCCACTCGTTGTCGTACCAGCCGACGACCTTGACCTGGTTGCCGATGACCTTGGTGAGGCCGGCGTCGAAGATGCAGGAGGCCGGGTCGGTGACGATGTCGGAGGAGACGATGGCGTCCTCGGTGTAGGCGAGGATGCCCTTGAGCGGGCCCTCGGCGGCGGCCTTGACGGCGGCGTTTACCTCATCGACGGTGACCTCGCGGCTCACGTCGACGGTGAGGTCGGTGGCCGAGCCGGTCGGGATCGGCACGCGCATGGCGAACCCGTCGAGCTTGCCCTTGAGCTCGGGCAGCACCAGCCCGATGGCCTTGGCGGCGCCGGTCGAGGTGGGCACCACGTTGAGCGCGGCGGCGCGGGCGCGGCGCAGGTCCTTGTGCGGGCCGTCCTGCAGGTTCTGGTCCTGGGTGTAGGCGTGGATGGTGGTCATCAGGCCCTTCTCGATGGTGAAGGCGTCGTGGATGACCTTGGCCATCGGGGCCAGGCAGTTGGTGGTGCAGGAGGCGTTGGAGATGATCGTGTGCTTGGCGGGGTCGTAGACGCCGTCGTTGACGCCCATGACGACCGTCACGTCCTCGTTCTTCGCCGGGGCGGAGATGATGACCTTCTTCGCGCCGTTGTCGGCGTGCACCTTGGCCTTGGTGGCGTCGGTGAACAGGCCGGTCGACTCCAGCACCACGTCCACACCGAGGTCGCCCCACGGCAGCTTGGCCGGGTCACGCTCCGCGAAGACCTTGATCGCCTTGCCGTCGACGGTGATCTCGTCGCTGGTCGCCTTGACCTCGTAGGGAAGGCGGCCGAGGATGCTGTCGTACTTCAGCAGGTGAGCGAGCGTCGCGTTGTCGGTCAGATCGTTGACCGCGACGATCTCGATGTCCTTGCCGCCGGCGGCGACAGCGCGCCAGAAGTTGCGACCGATACGGCCGAAGCCGTTGACGCCTACGCGAATGCTCACGGAAACCGAACTCCTTAACAGATGGCGGGCTGAAACCTCAACCACGAACCTTATCGGACCCAAATTGGTTTAGACCACTGCAGCCCCCGCCCATGTGAATGACCGTTCCACACACACGTTTTGCGGCGTTCGAGTAAAGTGCCCGACTCATCGGAGTAAATCGTGATTCTCTGGGGGCTGAGATGTCACACAAGCGATCCGGCCTGCTCAGCGGGCTGGCCGTGGGACTCGTGGCGGCGCTGGTCTGCGCGGCCGGGCTGGGGGCGGCCGTGCTGTTCCAGACCCGCCTGCCCGCCGACGTCACGGCCTTCGGCAACGGCCATCCCCTGTCCGTCGCGCTGTCCCTCCTGATCGCGCTGCTGATCGCCTTGGCGGTCGGCGCGGTACGCCCGCGCAGCCGGGCCCTGATCCCCGTCGCGGCGCTGTACGCCGGCGGGGCCGTGGTCGCCGGCCAGATCGCGGGCTCCTCGATCATGGCCGGGTCCGCCGTGAACAGCCGCGACACCCCCGCGGAACTGGCCGACATCACCATCGCCAACGCCTCCGCCGGCCTCTCCTACGCGTTGTCCCTCTACACCGGCCCGCTGACGACGGCCTGGCCGGTCTGGCTGTACATCGCCGTGGCCGCCCTCGCCGCCCTCCTGCTGGTCACGCTCCGCGTCGTACGCGTCCGCCGAGCCCAGCGCACCGAGCAGGCGGCCGCGGCGGCCGAAGCGGCGCAGACCGGGCAGCCGGAGTACCGCGCGCCGTTCGAGCCCGTCCAGCAGCCCGCCCAGCAGCCCGGCAGCCCCAGCCTGTTCACCCCGCGCAAGCCCACGAGCGACTGACCCCCGCCGGCCGTGGAAGCCGGTGAGCCCGCACCCGCACCGGCCCGCAGACGATCACCTGGCCCCACATCACCGGGCCGCGGACCACCACCGGGCCGCGGACGATCGCGTGGCCGCCGGTGTCAGGGGGCGAGCATCTCAACCGTCAGGTTGGCCTCGGTGTTGGGGATGCCCAGGTCGGAGGCGCGTTTGTCGGCCATGGCGAGCAGCCGGCGAATACGCCCCGCGATGGCGTCCTTCGTCAGCGGCGGGTCGGCGATCTGCCCCAGCTCCTCCAGCGACGCCTGCTTGTGCTCCACCCGCAGCCGTCCGGCCACCACCAGGTGGTCGGGCGCCTCGTCGCCGAGGATCTCCAGCGCCCGCTGCACGCGCGCCCCGGCCGCCACCGCGGCCCGGGCCGAGCGCCGCAGGTTGGCGTCGTCGAAGTTGGCGAGGCGGTTGGCGGTGGCCCGCACCTCGCGGCGCATCCGCCGCTCCTCCCAGGCCAGCACGCTGTCGTGGGCGCCGAGCCGGGTGAGCAGGGCGCTGATCGCGTCGCCGTCGCGTACGACGACCCGGTCGACGCCGCGCACCTCCCGCGCCTTGGCGTGGATCTTCAACCGCCGCGCCGAGCCGACCAGCGCGAGCGCCGCCTCCGGGCCCGGGCAGGTGACCTCCAGCGACATCGACCGCCCCGGTTCGGTGAGCGAGCCGTGCGCGAGGAACGCCCCGCGCCAGGCGGCCTCGGCGTCGCACGCGGCGCCCGCCACCACCTGGCGGGGCAGGCCGCGCACCGGGCGGCCGTGGTTGTCGATCAGGCCCGTCTGGCGGGCCAGTGCCTCACCGTCGCGGTAGACGCGGACGACGTAGCGTGAGCCCTTGCGCAGGCCGGCCGGCGCGAGCACGAGCACCTCGGCCTTGTGCCCGAACACCTCTCCGATGTCCTTGATCAGGCGCCGTGCGGTGGCGTTGGTGTCGAGTTCGGCCTCGATCACGATGCGTCCGCCCACCAGGTGCAGGCCGCTGGCGAACCGCAGCAGCGTGGAAACCTCCGCCTTGCGGCAGCACGGCTTCAGCACCGGCAGGCGGCTCAGTTCGTCTTTCACCACACCTGTCATCGCCATAAGCGTGAGTCCTCTCCCCCATTCAGACCGGCTCTCGTCAGTCTCTCGCACCTTCGCGCCACGCCGACCAGGATCAACGCTTCTGGAGGAAAATCTCGTCCAGGACGGAGGCAAGACGTCGTGGGTCGTGTCTGGGCGAGCCGTCGGCGGCGGCCACGTCCGCCATGACGAGCCGCGCGCCGAGGGCGGCGGCGGCCTTCTCCAGAGCGCCGGGGTCGTCGACCACTCCGGTGTCGGCGAGCACGACGTCGATCGCCAGGTCGGGGGCGTGTTGCCGGAGGACCTCCAGGTGCTGCTGGGGGGAGAAGTCGTCGGTCTCGCCCACCTGGGGTGCCAGGTTGAGCGTGACGAGCCGCTTGGCGGCGGTCTCGTGCAGGGCCGTGGCCAGCTCTGGCACCTTGAGGTGCGGCAGGACGCTGGTGAACCACGATCCGGGCCCGAACACCACCCAGTCGGCCTCCAGCACCGCCGCGACGGCCTCAGGACGCGCGGGTGGGTTTTCCGGCACGAGGGAGATGGCCTGGACGCGGCCGGGGGTCAGAGCGCAGGCGACCTGGCCGCGTACGGTCGAGATGACGCCGTCGAGCTCCACCTCGGCCACGATGTCGAGCGGCACCGACGCCATCGGCAGCACCCGGCCGTGCGCGCCGAGCAGCCTGCCGACCCAGTCGAGCCCGGCCACGGCGTCGCCGAGCAGCTCCCACAGGGCGACGATCAACAGGTTGCCGACGGTGTGGCCGTGGAGCTCGCCCTCGCTGCGGAAGCGGTGCTGCACGACCTCGCTCCACGTGCTGCCCCACTCGTCGTCGCCGCACAGCGCGGCCAGCGCCATGCGCAGGTCGCCGGGCGGCAGCACGCCCAGCTCGCGGCGCAGCCGCCCGCTGGACCCGCCGTCGTCGGCGACGGTCACGACCGCGGTGAGCCGGTCGGTGACCATGCGTAATGCGGACAAGGACGCGAACAGCCCGTGACCGCCGCCCAGCGCGACCACACGTGGCCCCAGCTCAACCCCCCGCCCGCGCGCCACCACCCCGGGAACGGCTCCCGGAACGGCCCCAGGAACGGCCCCGGAGTCACCGCCGGACGCATCCCCACCGGAGTCACCGCCGGAAGCATTCCCACCGGACCCGCCACCACCGGAGACACCGAGGTCAGGAACACCGTCCAGAAGCACGCCGCCCGGAAGCGCCCCGTACGACAACGCGCCGCCCGCAAGCGCCCCGTACGACAACGCGCCGCCCGGAAGGGCCCCGTACGGCAGGGCACCGCTCGGGATGCCGCCGCCCGGGACCGCGTGGGCCTTTGGCGCGCCGTCCGCCCCGGACGTGCGGATTACCGGGGCAGGGACGCCGCTGGCACCCTCCGGGTCCGGTGTGCGCGCCTCCGCCGTGAAGTCGTCATCGGTCACTCCCGCCCCACATCCCGGTGGCTCACCTGGACCTCCATCCCGCGGTCGCGCAGGCGGGCGGCGACCTGCTCGGCCATGGCCACGCTGCGGTGCTTGCCTCCCGTGCACCCCACCGCGAGCGTCGCATAGCTCTTGCCCTCGCGGGCGTACCCGGCCGCGACCACCCGCAGGACCTCTTCGTACGCGTCGAGGAACTCCTTGGCCCCCGGCTGCCCGAGCACGTAGTCGCGGACGGGGGCCTCCAGCCCGTTCATCGGCCGCAGGTCGGGCACCCAGTGCGGGTTGGGCAGGAACCGGCAGTCGACGACGAGGTCGGCGTCGACCGGCAGGCCGTACTTGAACCCGAAGGACACCACGTTGAGCCGCAGCCCCGGCCGGTCGTCCCCGCCGAAGTAGGCGACGATCTTGTTGCGCAGCTCGTGCACGTTGTGTGACGAGGTGTCGATGACGAGGTCGGCGTTGGCCCGCACCTCGCGCAGGATGCCCCGCTCGCGGGTGATGCCGTCGACCAGCCGCCCCTCGCCCTGCAGCGGGTGGGGCCTGCGGACGTTCTCGAACCGGCGCACCAGCTCCTCGTCGCTGGCCTCCAGGAACACCACGCGCACCCGCACACCGCGCCCTTCGAGCTCCTCGATGGCGGCGTTGAGGTCGGTGGTGAAGGCCAGGCTGCGCACATCGACGACGGCGGCCACCTTGTCGGCGGCCAGCTTGACCTTGCCCGCCTCCTCGGCCATCGCGAACAGCAGACCGGGCGGCAGGTTGTCGATGACGAACCAGCCCAGGTCTTCCAGCGCCTTGGCCGCGGTGCTGCGGCCCGCGCCGGACATTCCGGTCACGATCACGAACGCCGGCTCGGTGCTCCTCGCCTCTTCCCGCCCGTCGGCACTGCCCTCACGGGTGCTCATGGTCAACGCCCTCCCCGGCCGGCGCGGTCGCCGGCCCAGCGGCCCGGGCACTGCCCACGTTGCGGATCACGCCGGCGATCGTCTGGTCGATCGCACTGTCGGTCACGGTGATTCACCCTGTGGTTCACACTGCGGCTCACTCCGTAGCTCACTCCGTGGCTCGCTCCGTGGCTCACAATGTGGCCGCCCAGCACGCCCGGCTCGGTCATCGCGGCACGTCCTCCACCATAGCCGACCCGGGTGACCGGACCGGCGCGTCGCGGCGGTGTCACGACGACTCTCCCTTCAACGTCGAGACGATCACTTCGGCGAGCGACGGCCCGATGCCGGGCACCTCGCACAGCTCGGTGGCGCTGGCCTCACGCAGGCGTTTCACCGAGCCGAAGCGCTTGAGCAGCGCCTGCCGCCGGGCCGGGCCGAGGCCGGGCACGCCGTCGAGCGCGCTCTCCTTCACCGTCTTCGATCTCTTGGACCGATGGTAGGTGATGGCGAAGCGGTGTGCTTCGTCACGAATGCGCTGCAGCAGGTAGAGGCCCTCGCTCGACCGCGGCATGATCACCGGGTGGTCGTCACCGGGCAGCCACACCTCTTCCAGCCGCTTGGCCAGCCCGCACACGGCGACGTCGTCGATGCCGAGCTCGTCGAGCGCCCGCTGGGCGGCCGCCGCCTGGGGGCCGGCGCCGTCGACGACGACGAGGTTGGGCGGGTAGGCGAACTTGCGCGGCTTGCCCGTCTCGGGGTCGATGGGGCCGTGGCCGTCTTCGGCGTCGGGGGTCAGCTCGCCGGTGGCCGAGCGTTCCTCCAGGTAGCGGCGGAATCGGCGGAGGATCACCTCGTGGATCGAGGCGACGTCGCCCTCCTTCGTCTTGATCGCGAAGCGCCGGTATTCGCTCTTGCGGGCCAGGCCGTCCTCGAAGACCACCATCGACGCCACGACGTTCTCCCCCTGCAGGTGGGAGACGTCGTAGCACTCGATGCGGAGCGGCGCCTGGTCGAGGTCGAGCGCGTCGGCGATCTCCTGCAGGGCCTTGCTGCGGGTGGTGAGGTCGCCGGCGCGGCGGATCTTGTGCTGTGCCAGGGACTCCTTGGCGTTGCGCTCGACGGTCTCCATGAGCGCGCGCTTGTCGCCGCGCTGCGGCACGCGTACGTCGACGCGCGCCCGGCGCCGCTCCCCCAGCAGCTCGGCGACGGCGTCGTCGTCGGGCGGCAGGGCAGGGACGAGCACCTCGCGGGGCATCGAGTCGGGGCTCGCCTCGGCGTACATCTGCAGGAGGAACTGCTCGACCAGCTCGCCGGGCGTGGTCTCCTCGACCTTGTCGACCACCCAGCCGCGCTGGCCCCGGATGCGGCCGCCGCGCACGTAGAAGACCATGACGGCGGCTTCCAGCTGGTCTTCGGCCAGGGCGATCACGTCGGCGTCGGTGCCCTCGCCGAGCACCACGGCCTGCTTCTCCAGCGCGCGCTGCAGGGCCTGGATGTCGTCTCTGAGCCGGGCGGCGCGCTCGTACTCCTGCTCGGCGGCGGCGGCGCGCATCTCCTTCTCCAGCCGCCTGATGAACCGGCTGGTGTTTCCCGCCATGAAGTCGCAGAAGTCTTCGGCCAGCGCGCGGTGCTCCTCCGGGGTGACCCGGCCGACGCACGGCGCCGAGCACTTGTCGATGTAGCCGAGCAGGCACGGCCGGCCGATCTGCCCGGCCCGCTTGAACACGCCCGCGCTGCACGTGCGGACCGGGAAGACGCGCAGCATCAGGTCGACGGTCTCGCGGATGGCCCAGGCGTGCGAATAGGGGCCGAAATAGCGGGTGCCCTTGCGCTTGGCGCCGCGCATGACCTGCACCCGCGGGAACTCCTCGCCCATCGTGACCGCGAGGTACGGGTAGGACTTGTCGTCGCGGTACTTCACGTTGAAGCGCGGGTCGAACTCCTTGATCCAGGAGTATTCGAGCTGCAGCGCCTCGACCTCGGTGCCGACGACGGTCCAGTCGACGTCGGCGGCGGTGGTCAGCATCGACTGGGTGCGCGGGTGCAGCGCGGAGAAGTCCGCGAAGTAGGAGTTGAGCCGCTGCCGCAGGCTCTTGGCCTTGCCTACGTAGATCACCCGGCCGTGCGCGTCCCTGAACCGGTAGACCCCCGGGGAATCGGGGATCGAACCCGGCTTGGGCCGGAAACTCAGGGGGCTGCCCGCAGATCTCGCCACACCCAGAAGCCTAGTAGCCCCTACCGACATCCTCGCCCGCCGCGGTGCGGCGAGGGTTGCCCGTCGCACCGCGGTCCCGGTGCGACGGGCCTCGCCCCCGACGCCTCGCCTCCCGGCGGCCAGGCCGACACGATCCAGGCCAGACCATCATGATCCAGGACAGACCAGTATGATCCGTGACAGCACGGCACGATCCGGGCTCGTGCCGCTAGGCCAGCATGATCTGGTCGCCCTCGACCGTGATCTGCTGGGCGGGCAGCGGCTTCTGCGCGGGCCCGTCCGCGACCGCCCCGTCGGCGATGTTGAACCGGCTGTTGTGGCACGGGCAGACGATGACGTCGCCCTCGACGCTGCCGACCGTGCACCCTTGGTGCGTGCAGACGGCGCTGAAGGCCTTGAACTCCCCCGCGGTCGGCTGCGTGACCACGACCTTCTGTTCTTTGAAGATCGCGCCCCCGCCGACGGGGATGTCGGCGGTCGTGGCCAGCGCGCCGCCGGCCTGCGGCGCACTCGACTCGGGCGCACTCGACTCGGGCGCGCTGGACGGCGGGGCGCTCGATGCCGGCGCGCTCGACTCGGCGTCGCTCCCGGCGGTCGTGGCGGTTTCGGTGCCGCCGCCGCATGCGGTGATCGCCAGTGCCAGGCCGCCCGCGCCCACGCCCGCGATCAGCGTCCGGCGGGTCTGAAGGTCATCTCCCATGCGGGAACCCAACCGCACGCAACTGAGAAATTCATGAGACCTGGCTTATACCAGCCTGATCTTGTCGCCGTCCACGGTGATCTTCTTCTCCTCCAGCGCGTCCCCGGCCGGCCCGCCCGCGACGGAACCGTCCTCGATGCTGAACTTGCTGCCGTGACAGGGACAGTTGATCGTGTTGTCCGATACCTCGTCGACCGTGCAGCCTTGGTGGGTGCAGATCGCGCTGAAGGCCTTGAAGTCACCGGCGACCGGCTGCGTGACCACGACCTTCTGAGCCTTGAAGACCTTCCCGCCGCCTTCCGGGATGTCGCTGGTGGCGGCCAGCGCCTTGCCTTCGGCTCGGGACTTCTTCTTCGGTGCCGCGGACGACGCCTCCTCGACAGGCGCGTCGGCCGGCGGCTCCGCGCTCGCCTCCGTCGTCGGCGAGCCGTAGCTCGCGCACGCCGTCAGGACCGCCGCGAGCCCGGCGCCACCGGTGCCGAGCATCATCGTCCGGCGCGTCGATTCCGTCATTTTCCGTCCTCCCAGATTGGTTCCACCTTCAGGTACGGGCGGTGCCCGCGCGCCGGTTCAGCGTGCCCGAGCCCAATCCGGGTGACTACGCAGAATTACCCGTTCACGACTTTCACGCGATCACGATGCCGTCACCTTCGACTTTGACCTGGAAACCGGGCAGCGGGGCGGTGGCCGGCCCCTTGGTGGCCTTGCCGCTGTCGGCGGCGAACTCGCTGCCGTGGCACGCGCACCTGATCACGTTGTCCTTGGGGGTGCTGACCGCGCAGCCCTTGTGGGTGCAGACCGAGCTGAACGCCTTGTAGACGCCCTGCGCGGGCTGCGTGACCACGATGTTGAGATCCTCGATCACCTTGCCGCCGCCCACCGGGACGTCGGCCACCTTCGCGATGACCTTGCCCTTGAGATTCGGCTGCGCCTTGGCGTCGCCACACCCGGCCAGCGCCAGCCCGCACGCCGCGAGCCCGGCCACCCCCAACGCCTCCCGCCGCCCGAGCCCGGTTTCAGGCATGGCTTCGCCCCGCTTCACCATCGTCATGTCCGCAGCTGACCCTTCGCGTCTCCGCTGACCCCCAGCAGGTCAGGCCGTTACCCGTGCATCAACTGTAGGGCCGCCACCCCTCGGTCCCTCGTCCGGGGCGGGTGCCCGTCCGCGCCGCAGCCCGGCGGCCGGCCCGTGGGACGTCCAGGGGTGGTGAGTGGCCGGTCAGCGGGTGGTAGGCGCGCGGTCAGCGGGGGACCCGACGCTGGCGGGCATGACACTCTCGACAGAGCAGCCCGCCGCCTCGGCACGTCGCTCCCGCCCGCGGTGGTGGCGGCGGCCGTGGGTGGCGCCGTTGGTGGTGGTGGCCGTCTCGTTCGTGGCCTTCTCGTTGCCGCCCTACCTGTCGCTGGACCCGGGACGGTCGCGCGTGCCGGCGCCGGGCTGGTTCCCGCCGCACTTCGCGATCGTGTCGCTGCACGTCGTCTTCGGCTCGATCGCCATGATCACGTGCTGCCTGCAGGTCTGGCCGTGGTTCCGCGAGCGTCACCCGGCGGCCCACCGCCGACTCGGCCGCCTGTACGTCTTCGCCGGCTGCCTCCCCGCCGGCCTCCTGGCCCTGGTCGCGGCCGTGACCACGCCGGACTTCGGCCTCGTGGCCGCCGCCGGCGGGGTGGTGCTGGCCCCGCTCTGGCTCGGGTGCACGCTGGCCGGCTGGCGGATGGCCAGGCGGCACCGGTTCGCCGACCACCGACGCTGGATGATCCGCAGCTTCGCCATGACCATGTCGATCGTCACGAACCGGCTGTGGGCCGCCGTGTTCATCGTCACGCTGTCGCCGTCGTTCGAGGGCGACGTGACGGGGCTGACCACCACGGTGGCGGGCCTCAGCGCCTGGCTGGGATGGGTGCTGCCGCTGCTGCTGGCCGAGTGGTGGCTGGAGCGCGGCGACGCCGCCCGACGCCGCCGCCGCGCCGCCGTGACCCGGCCCTAGACCTCAGACGGACAGGATCTTCCGCAGGAACCGCCCCGTGTGGCTGTCCTCCACCAGCGCGACCTCCTCGGGCGTGCCGCTGGCGACAAGGGAGCCGCCGCGCGAGCCGCCCTCGGGGCCCATGTCGATGATCCAGTCGGCTGTCTTGATCACGTCGAGGTTGTGCTCGATGACGATCACCGTGTTGCCGCCGTCGACCAGCCGCCCGAGCACCCCCAGGAGCCGGCGGATGTCCTCGAAGTGCAGGCCGGTGGTGGGTTCGTCGAGGACGTAGATCGTCCGGCCCGTCTGGCGGCGCTGCAGCTCGGAGGCCAGCTTGACGCGCTGCGCCTCGCCGCCGGACAACGTGGTGGCCGGCTGCCCGAGGCGTACGTAGCCGAGCCCCACGTCGAAGAGCGTCTGCAGGTGGCGCTTGATCGGGGGGATCGCCTCGAAGAAGCCCAGCGCCTCCTCGATCGGCATGTCGAGGACCTCGGCGATCGTCTTGCCCTTGTAGTGGACCTCCAGCGTCTCCCGGTTGTAGCGGGCGCCGTGGCAGACCTCGCACGGGACGTAGACGTCCGGCAGGAAGTTCATCTCGATCTTGATGGTGCCGTCGCCCGAGCACGCCTCGCAGCGGCCGCCCTTGACGTTGAAGCTGAAGCGCCCGGGCTGGTAGCCGCGCACCTTGGCCTCGGTGGTGGCCGCGAACAGCTTGCGGATGTGGTCGAAGACCCCCGTGTAGGTGGCCGGGTTGGAGCGCGGCGTGCGCCCGATCGGCGACTGGTCGACGTGGACCACCTTGTCCACGAGGTCCATGCCGTTGATACGCGAGTGCCGGCCCGGCACCGTACGGGCGCCGTTGAGCTCCTTGGCCAGCGCGTTGTAGAGGATGTCGTTGACCAGGGTCGACTTGCCCGAACCCGACACGCCGGTCACGGCCGTGAAGACCCCGAGCGGGAACTCGATGTCGACGCCCTTGAGGTTGTGCTCGCGCGCCCCCTTGACGGTGATCTGCCGCTTCCTGTCACGCTTGCGGCGCGTGGCCGGGATGGGGATGCTCCGGCGGCCGGAGAGGTAGGCCCCGGTCAGCGACTCCTCGCTGACCAGCAGATCCTGGACGGTGCCGGACACGACGACCTGGCCGCCGTGCTCGCCCGCCCCCGGACCGATGTCGACCACCCAGTCGGCGGCCGCGATCGTGTCTTCGTCGTGCTCGACCACGATGAGCGTGTTGCCCATGTCGCGCAGCCTGATCAGCGTGTCGAGCAGCCGCATGTTGTCGCGCTGGTGGAGGCCGATGGACGGCTCGTCGAGGACGTAGAGGACGCCGACCAGGCCGGAGCCGATCTGCGTGGCCAGCCTGATGCGCTGCGCCTCGCCGCCGGCGAGGGTGGCGGCGGCGCGGTCCATCGTGAGGTAGTCGAGGCCGACGTCGAGGAGGAAGCCCAGGCGGGCGTTGATCTCCTTGACCACCCGCTCGGCGATGTGCATGTCGCGGTCGGACAGCTTCAGAGCCGCCAGGAACTTCGCGCACTCGCCGATCGACATGGCCGCGACCTCGGCGATCGACTTGCCGGCCACCGTCACCGCCAGGGTCACCGGCTTGAGCCTGGCGCCCTTGCAGGTCGGGCACGGGATCTCGCGCATGTAGCCTTCGAACCGCTCGCGGCTCGCGTCGCTCTCGGCCTCGGCGTGCCGGCGCTGCACCCACGGGATGACGCCGGGGTAGTCGGTGTAGTAGGAGCGCTGGCGGCCATAGCGGTTGCTGTAGCGGACGTTGACCTGCTCGTCGTGGCCGTACAGCAGGGACCGCTGGGCCTTCTTCGACAGCTTCTCCCACGGCGTGTCGAGCGTGAAGCCGGCCACGTTGCCCAGCGCCTCGATCATCCTGCTGAAGTACTCGCTGGTGTGGCCGCCCGACCACGGGTGGAGGGCGCCCTCGCGGAGCGTGCGCTCCGGGTCGGGCACGACCAGCTCGGGGTCGACCTCCATGCGCGTGCCGAGGCCGGTGCACTCGGGGCAGGCGCCGAAGGGCGAGTTGAACGAGAACGAGCGCGGTTCCAGCTCCTCGAACGACAGGTCGTCGTAGGGGCAGTAGAGGTGCTCGGAGTAGAACCGCTCGCGGCCCGGATCGCCTTCGGGAAGGTCGACGAACTCGAGCGTGATCGTGCCGCCGGACAGCCCCAGCGCGGTCTCGACGGAGTCGGTGAGCCGGCGCCGGGCGGAGTCCTTGACCGACAGGCGGTCGACGATGACCTCGATGTCGTGCTTCTCGTACTTCTTCAGCGTGGGCGGCTCCTCCAGGCGCACCACCGTGCCGTCGACCCTGGCCCGGGCGAAGCCCTTGGTCTGCAGCTCGCGGAACAGCTCGGCGTATTCGCCCTTGCGGCCGCGTACGACCGGGGCGAGCACCTGGAACCTGGTGCCCTCGTCGAGGTCCATCACCCGGTCGACGATCTGCTGGGGTGTCTGGCGGGCGATCGGGCGCGCGCACACCGGGCAGTGCGGCTTGCCGATCCGGGCCCACAGCAGCCTCAGGTAGTCGTAGACCTCGGTGATGGTGCCGACCGTGGAGCGGGGGTTCTTGCTCGTGGCCTTCTGGTCGATCGACACCGCGGGCGACAGGCCCTCGATGAAGTCGACGTCGGGTTTGTCCATCTGGCCGAGGAACTGGCGGGCGTAGGCCGACAGCGACTCGACGTAGCGCCGCTGCCCCTCAGCGAAGATCGTGTCGAAGGCCAGGCTCGACTTGCCCGAGCCGGACAGCCCGGTGAAGACGATCAGCGAGTCTCGCGGCAGATCGAGCGAGACGTCCTTGAGGTTGTGTTCTCGTGCACCACGCACGATCAGGCGGTCGGCCACGGCGTTCCCGGATGTCGTAAGGCGGATAGGTCCACGGGGGATGGTAGACGGGGGCTCCGACAATTTCGGGCGGCCCGGCTTGGCGGTCCCCGAAAATCCGTCCCTCACAGAGTACGGCCATCCACCACCAGGGCAGGATGCCTTCTGCGGTTAACGCTCCGACCTGCGCCTTTATGCCCTCCACCATCCAGGACGCACCAAGTGATGAAATATCAAGTATGAGCGTTCTTCCCGCGCTGCAGGCCGAACTCGCCTCGGCCACCAACCAGCTGCTGGCCACGGCCGCGTCCCTCACCGACGCCGACCTCGCCGCCCCCTCCCGCCTGCCCGGCTGGACCAGAGGCCACGTGCTCGCCCACGTCGCCAGGAACGCCGACTCCCACCTCAACCTCCTCACCTGGGCCAGGACCGGCGTCAGAACCCCTCAGTACGCCTCGCTCCAGGACAGGACCGCCGGGATCGAGTCCGCGGCCGGCCAGCCGGCCGCCCGCCACCTGGCCGACCTGGAGGAGGGCGCCGCCCGCCTGGCCGCCGCCGTCCGCGACCTCCCCCGGGAGGCCTGGTCGGCCCCGGTCGAGGGCATGCGCCCGCCGCCCCACCCTGCCTGGTACGTCCTCGTCCGCCGCCTGCGCGAGATCGGCTTCCACCACGTCGACCTCGACGCCGGATACGGCCCCGCCGACTGGACGGAGACGTTCGTCCGCCGCGAGCTCCACGACTGCCTGGCCACCTGGCCGGGCGAGCGCGGCACGGTCAGCGAGATCCGGCTCCTGGACGACGGGCGCACGGCCCCTCACGAGCGCCGGTGGTCCGGGCTCGGCGACGGACCCGCCGTCCAGGGGACACCGCGCGACATGCTGGCCTGGCTGACCGGGAGATCAGACGGGGAGGGGGTTAGTCTGGTGCCCGTGGGGCAGCCGTTCATGCCAGGCCCCGGGGGTAAGCGCCTTCCAGAGCCTCCGCCGTGGCTGACGATGCCGGCCCCCGCTGATCTGCCCGCGACGCCCCCAGAGGACTACCCATGACCTACACAGGTGACGTCCAGGTCGGCGGCCCCGCCGACGTGCGCGAGCTGCCCGCGCTGACGATCTGCAAGCTGGCCGTCGGCCCCTACGACAACAACGCCTACCTCCTGCGCTGCGCCGAGAGCGGCGAGGGCCTGCTCATCGACGCCGCCGCCGAGGCCGACCGCCTGCTCGCGCTCATCGCCGACCAGCCGCTCCGGCAGATCGTCACGACCCACCAGCACGGCGACCACTGGCAGGCGCTGGAGCAGGTGGCCAAGGTGACCGGCGCGCGGCTGATCGCCCACCCGCTGGACGCTCCCGCCCTCCCCCTGCCGGTCGCCCCCGCGGTC
>DASUCK010000101.1:0-2298 GCA_036276095.1 Nonomuraea sp.
GCTGGGGTACGCGATGTGGCTGGTCGCCGCACTCGTCGCGCCCGCGATCGCGACGGCGCAAGCCGGCCAGCTGGCGCCCAGCTTGACCACCGAGCGGCTGCGCTTCGAGCCTGCACCCGGCACGACCGGACTCACCGTCGCCGGCGTCGGCACCTATCGCGGCGCGATCGAGATCGCCCGCACGCCGGCCGGTATCGCCGTCGTCAACGAGGTGGGGTTCGAGGACTACGTGAAGGGCATCAGCGAGGTGCCCAACGCCTGGCCGATCGAAGCCCTGAAGGCCCAGGCCGTTGCCGCCCGCACCTACGCGCTGTGGGAGTTCAAGCGGCAGGGCGCGGGTGCCTACCGCGACGCAGGCGCCCACATCTGCGCCACCCAGGCGTGCCAGGTGTACACGGGACTCACGAAGGAACGTTCCGAGAACGGCAACCGGTGGACCGCGGCCGTCGAAGCGACCCGCAGCCAGGTCCTGTGGTGGAAGAACGGCCCGATCGTCGCCAAGTACTCGTCGTCGAACGGCGGCGAGAGCGTCCCCGGCGGCCAGCCCTACCTCCGGGCGATCAAGGACCCTGACGACGCGCACAGCCCGCTCCACACGTGGCGGGTCACGCTCGACCCGGGGCAACTGGCTGCTGCCGTCGGCCTCGCCCCGCGCACGGTGACCGCGATCCAGCGCGTCGGCGATGCGGTCCTCATCACCGCCATGCACGACCCGGCGAGCGCGGAGGAGGAGCCTGCGCACCTCACCATCGACGCGCTCGACTTCCGTGACCGGGTCAACACGAACATCCCGGCGCCGGAGCCGCTGCCGAGGACGCTGCCGACTGTCCGTTTCAGCACCGCGATGGCGCCCGACAACGGCGCGGTCGTCGTCGACGGGCGCGGGTGGGGTCATGGCATCGGCCTCAGCCAGTGGGGCGCGTTCGGCAAGGCGACCCGGGGCATGAAGGCGCCCGACATCCTGGCGAGCTACTACGCGGGCCTGCGACCGGTCGAGGTCCCGGTGCCGCATGTTCCCGAGACGATCAAGGTGGCCGTGGCCCTCGACGCCGGCCCGACCACGGTCGGACCTTCGGACGACGGTGGACGCATGCGCGTGGTCAACCTCGCGACGGGCGAGGTCATCTCCCACGGCGATGTCCACGCGTGGACGCTCGGACCGGCGAAGAACGGCATCACCGGGGCGGCGAACCCCGCGGACGCAGCACCGGCAACGGTCGTCGTCGCGGACGGCGAGCGCACGTCGTTCGCACCTGGCGAGGCCATCGAGATCCGCACCGTTCTCACGGAGGCGGCCTCGTTCACCGCCACCGCAACACCTCCTGGTCCGGCGGCCGCGCCCGTCCCGGTCGGTGAGACGAAGGTCTTCCAGGCAGGCGATGTCGTCGTCACCCTCCCCGCCGCGGCCACACCAGGGCCGTACCAGGTGGTGATCCAGACCGACCGGGGCGGCGGTCGCGTCGGCACGTCGACGCTGACTCTCGAGGTTGCCGATCCGGCGGCGACCGCGCCCGGCAGCAGTCCCGCCGGCGGACAAGGGCCAGGCGAGCTGACCGCGGAGGCGGGGGCATCACCGATCGACCTGACCCGGCCTCCGGCCGCGGCGATCCTCGCCCTCGCCGCCCTGGCGACGGTGGCCGCGGCCACGACCCGCACGGCGAGGCTCGCCTTGGGCCGAAACCGCCCATCGCCACTACACTGATCCGGCTCCCAGGAATCTCCTGGAGCATCAACTTCCGCTCCGAGCGCACCCTCGGTCGCCGTCCGCCCTTACCCAGCAGCGAACGGCGCCGCGCGCGGGGTCAGATCAACCGCAGGGATAGGAAAGCGAGACACCGTGGCTGTCGTCACGATGAAGCAGTTGTTGGAGGCTGGCGTCCACTTCGGGCACCAGACCCGCCGTTGGAACCCGAAGATGAAGCGCTACATCTTCGGAGAGCGCGCAGGCATCTACATCATCGACCTGCGCAAGACGCTCACCGGCATCGAGGCGGCGTACACCTACGTCCGTGACCTCGTCGCCGATGGCGGATCGATCCTCTTCGTCGGCACGAAGAAGCAGACCCAGGACCCGGTCGCGCGCTACGCCGCCGAGTGCGGGATGCCCTACATCAACCAGCGCTGGCTGGGCGGCATGCTCACGAACTTCCAGACCATGAGCGGCCGCGTCAAGAAGATGCAGGAGCTCGAGCGCATGCGGGTCATGGGCGACTTCGACGCCATGCCCAAGAAGGAAGCGCTGATGCACACGCGCGAGCTCGAGAAGCTCCAGCGCAACCTCGGCGGTATCCGCGGCGT
>DASUCK010000102.1:0-3856 GCA_036276095.1 Nonomuraea sp.
ACTCCTGCCCGGACTGCAGAAGGCAGCCAACGGCGCGGCACGGATCGCCCGCGGTCAAGGGCGGCTCGCGGGTGGACTCGACAGCCTCGTCGCCGGGCTGAACCAGGCCAAGATGGGTTCCAAACAGATCACCAAGGGCCAACGCATCCTGCGCACCCGGCTGGGGCAAATGGCGGACGGCACCAACCAGATCGCCGGAAACGCCGAGGCCTTCGCTCCGGGAATCGAGGAGCTCATCAGTCAGACCAGCGTGCTCGCCGAGAACCTGGAACGTTCTGAGTCCTACCTGCGAACAGTCAACCGTCAGGCCAACACCCCAGAGGCAGGCGGCTTCTATCTACCCGCCAGCGCCCTGCGCGACCAGCGTTTCGCTTACGCCCGCGACGTCTTTCTCAGCCCCGACGGCCGCGTCGCACGCATCCAGGTCACCGGCGACACCGACCCCCTGAGCCCCGACGGGCTGCGCCGCTTCGACGAAGCCCAGGCGACCGCCGAATCCGCGCTCAACCAGACACGTCTCGACGACGCGACCATCAGCGGCACCGGAGCGGCAGGGCTCGGCGCCGACCTGAACCGCTACCTGTACGACGACGCCAAGCTCGTGCTCGCTGCGGTCCTCCTGGTCGTCCTGCTGCTCCTCATCATCACCCTGCGCTCCCTCGCCGCCCCCCTGTACCTGCTCGCCTCAGTCGCGCTCTCCTGCGCTGCGGCCCTCGGTCTGACCACCCTGGTCTTCCAAGACATCCTCGGCCACGACATCCAGTTCCCCGTCCCGGTCATCACTTTCGTGCTGCTGGTCGCCGTTGGCGCCGACTACAACATCCTGCTCATGAGTCGCATGCGCGAGAACGGCACCACCCTGACCCGCGCGGCAGTCGCCGAAGCCGTCACCCTCACCGGCCCGGTGATCACCTCCGCCGGCATCATCTTCGCCAGCACCTTCATCGCACTCCTGAGCTCACCGGTGATCACCCTCGCCCAAACCGGGTTCGCCGTCGCAGCCGGGCTGCTGCTTGACACCTTCGTGGTCCGCAGCCTCATCGTCCCCGCCTGTGCAGCGCTACTCGAGAACCACAACTGGTGGCCCGCCCGCAACCCGCGGCACTCTGAGCAACCCGCGGCATCGCGGGCAAAGACGGCCTCCTGAACCGCGCCCGCACATCTCCATCCGCTGAGCCATCCGATTGTGCCGCGCAAGGGGATCGAGTGCCGGCCTTGGCTTGCTGTGCGGATCGGAAGTGGCTCGGACTAGCGCCGACCCTCGACGTCGTGGCGCAGTTGGGGTACGACATGCCGTCTGAGCTGGCTGCTTCCCCGGAGCGCCACCGACCGCGACACGGTCTATCGCGACGCTGACCGGGGTCGCAGGGACCACGACCGCGTTCACCGCCCCTTGGACGAGCAGGGACTCGGCAGCATAGACATCGTGATCGCAAGCTTGTGGTTCTGACCGTCCCGGTCATCGCCGTCGTGGCCCACCGGTTCGACGAGCGCCACCGCCTCTTTGGGCCTCGCGCCGATCGCCGGCGTCGTGGTCGTGGGCGCGCTCGACCTCCTCACCAGCGACGCCTCGATGGCGGCGCAGATCTTCTTTCATCTTCCCAGCGCTCTACGGGCGTCGCAGTTGTCGATGGCCGGCGAGATCGCCGTGGTCTTCCACGTTCCGGAGCCCGGGGGCAGCGCACAGCGGCGGATCGCGACTGTGGTGCGCAACCTTCAGCGGCCCGCTGCCCCGCCCTTCGAAGCAACGTGCGTTCATGCATGCATGTAGTCTCTCCCCGTGCCGGTCCAAGTCAGAACCCAAGAAGAGCGCTCGGCCGCGACGCGGCTGGCGCTCCTGGACGCCACGGTGGCCTGCCTGGCCGAACTCGGCTACGCGGGCACGACCAGTGCCGCGGTAGCGGCGCGGGCAGGTCTCTCGCGCGGCGCCCAGCTGCATCACTTCGGTACACGGGACCGGTTGGTCGTCTCGGCCGTCGAGCACTTGGCGCAGGAACGCCTACGCCGGGCCCGAGAGCAGATGGTCCTCCTCGGACCCGCTGGCGCCGGAGCAGGGAAGAGGGAGACGGCGCTCCGGTTGCTCGCCGAGGCGCTCTCCGGCCCCCTGTACGCCGCGAGCCTCGAGTTGTGGGTCGCAGCTCGCGCTCATCAGGCCCTACGGGCCGAGCTGGTTCCCGCCGAAGAACGCGTCAACGCCGAGCTCGCCGAGATCTGCCGAACCTACGTCACCGAGGACCCTGTGGAGATCCGGCTCACCCTCGACCTCCTCCTCGGTCGAGGGGTCAGCGGCCTGCTGAGTCCGCATTCAGGTCAGCGTCAAGCCGAGGCCCTGGACGCCTGGGCGCGACGCCTCCAAGGACGGCCTCGTGGCTGACCTGCACACGCTGCTCTCCGCGTGGGCGGAGAAGTTCGTCAGCTACCCCGACGGCGCCGACCTGCCGCCCCACCACGACGAGTGCCTGGGGTGCGGACCGCACAACCCACACGGGCACCACCTTCGATCCGTCCGCCACGGCGATGGCGTGCACGCCTGGCACACCTTCGACAACCGCCACGTAGGCGCCCCTGGGATCGTCCATGGCGGCGCCGTGGCCACGGTCGTCGATGACCTCTACGGGTTCCTTCTCTTCCTGGAGGGCGGGCCCGCTGTCACCCGCCAGCTCTCCATCGACTACCTGGCGCCGGTGCTGATCGGAACGACCTACCGACTCCAAGCCGACGTCATCCGACGCGACGGACGCAAGTTGTTCGTCGCCGCCAGCGCAGCCGCACCAGACGGTCCCACCGTCATCACTTCGACGGCCGTGTTCGTCAAAGTGGGCGCCGAACACTTCGCGCAAGGCACTCCATCGGGATCCCCCACCGGCTGACTCTCCACGGCGGCCAGACCGCTTCGCGCCAACCAACGGGCGCCTGTTGCGTGTCCGCTGACCATCCGCGGAGGTTCGGTGCCCCCACGGCGCGAGATACACCGGGCTCCCCAGTCACGACGCCCTCAGGCGAGACAGATGCGGCCCAACCTCCGGCCGCTCGCGCGCCCCCGGCTGGAACGCCGGCGCGCTTCCTCCTCAAGGCCGCTCCGGCAAGCCCACCCAAAGCTGCCCGCGAAGACTTACATACATGCGCGATCGCATGTAGCCTGCTGATTGGACGGTCCTCTCGTCCCGTCCACGTGAGGCGGGGTAACCCATGCATGACCGACACGCCTGGCACCAGATGGCTGATCTGCTCTCCGACGCGGTGCTAAACGCCATGTGGTGGCTCTACGGCGGATTGATCGCCTTCGGGAGCTGCTGGTGGATGGGATACGGCGGCTACCGCGCCTGGCAGGAGTGGGATCGGGATCGGCTTCAGCGGCGCGAGGAGCGGCGGGCACACCGGCTCGAGGATGACGTCGCTCGCGGCCTGCGTGAGGTTGAGCTGTTCTTGCAGGACCAGTGTCCTTCGAACGGAGGGCACGCGGAGAAGGCGTCGAAGGCACCCCGGACCCACCGGTGGCGCCCCTACCGAGGTGAATCTCCCCGAGCCTGAGTCCGCGCCGCCACACCCACCCTGTGCGGCGACTGTGGTCGTGCCGGGCCGGCATGGGCTCCGCCGTGGCGGCGTCCTTGGATGGTCAGTCGGTTGCCTTGCTCACGGCGTCGATCCCGGGCGTCCCCTCGCTGCCCTCGCCTTCGGTGAGCATCCGCAGGAGTCGGTCACCCTCGACGTCGAGGTCGGGCAGGATCCGGTCCAGCCAAGGCGGCAGCCACCATGCCTTGTCGCCAAACAGTGCCATCAGCGCCGGGGTCAACGTGATGCGCACCAAGAATGCGTCGATGAGGATGCCGATCGCGAGCGCGAACCCGATCTGCTT
>DASUCK010000103.1:0-9162 GCA_036276095.1 Nonomuraea sp.
CCCGCGCCCCCCGGCGGTGGCCTCGCCGGCGGTGGCCGTCAGCCGAGGTCGGAGATGGCGGCGACCGGTCCGCCGCCCGAAGGGCCCTGGTGCACGGCGGCCACCGAGACGAAGACCGCCGGGTCGCCGGTGACCGCGGACGCCACCCCGCCCACGGCCGCCTTGATCTGGCGGTGCCAGTGCACGTCGGAGTCGTCCAGCATGATGTTGCGCCGGCCCCGCACCCGCCCGGACGGGTCGGCCTCGCACTTCATGAAGACGTTCACCAGCCGGCCCTGGAGGTCGGACGGGTGGGGGCGGTCGGGCAGCGGCAGCCCGGAGTCCCTGATGGCGGCCCAGATGCCGTCGGCGTCGAGGGCGTCCTTCATGACGCTGTGGCCGATGCGGTAGCGGCCGCCGACGCCGCGGACGTTCCCGACAAGCACGATCTGCGCCCGGTCCAGCTCGACCCCCGACGAGCAGGAGGCCACCGACGAGTACAACGACAGGTCCTTGTGGATCTGGTCGGCGCGGGGCATGTCGATCTCGCCGAGCGCCACGGCGATGCCGAGCGCGGTGGTGGAGTTGGACAGGTCCATGGAGGGGCCGGTCTCCTCGATGGCGGTGTCCTGGCCGCGGCTCCTGGCGTCGGTGATGGTGGCCAGGGTGAGCAGCGGGGTCTTGGTCTGCACGTAGTGGACGTCGCGCGGGTCGTCGATGCCGGCGATCTTCATGGCCTCGCGTACGCCGGCGGCGACCTTCTCCACCATGGCGGGACGGCCGATGTCCTCGGGGAGGATCACCTCGCTCATGGCCACGCCGACCGACAGGCGCGGCTCCTCGGTGGCGGGCGCGTCCGCGGTGGTGGCGAAGATCGTGGCGTGCGGGCTCAGCACGCCGTCGGTGCCGCCCGACCACACCAGCGGCACGCTCTCGGGCGCCGGGTGCCCGTGCTCGGCCAGCACCTCGCGGAAGGCGCGGTCGGCCAGGATCCGCGTGTAGTCGTTGACGCCGCCGTTGCCCTCGGTCTTGCCGATGACGGCGAGCACCCGGTGCGCCTCGATCACGCCGTCGGCGATCAGCCGCGACAGCCCGGAGGCGTCGGTGACGCTCTCGATCGGCACCTTGCGCACCTCGATCGGCTCCGGCATGCCAAGCCCCTTCCTCCGTGTCCGCGTCCCGCTGGCGACGCTAGCCGAGCCCGTCAGCGGTGTTCATGGGCAATGTCTGCCCATGAACACCGCGAGCCATGTCAAGGTACGCTCACCAGCGCGGGCGGGTTCGAGGCCGGCCACCTGGTCCACTCCACGGAACGCCGGCCCCCACTGGACGTCCCGGGCAAGCAGCAGTTATCCGGTGCGAACGTGACCTCAATGTCATAAAGATCCGCCAAGGTTATAAGGGTGCGCACCAGGCTCAGCGATCTCGTAAAGGAACGACTGGGCACGTTCAGCCTGATAGCGCCGTCGATCGCGCAGTGTGCGGCCGGCGCCGCGCTGGCCTGGATCGTCGCCGTCGAGCTGCTCGGTCACCCCAGCCCGTTCTTCGCCCCCATCTCCGTGCTGATCTGCGTGGGCGTGGGGCTCGGGCAGCGGCTGCGCCGGGTCGTGGAGCTGGTCGTCGGCGTCAGCCTCGGGGTGGGGGTGGGCGACCTGCTGGTGGCCTGGATCGGCTCGGGCCCGTGGCAGCTCGCGCTGGTCGTGGCGCTGGCCATGGCCATCGCGGGGCTGCTGGACAGCGGTGCGTTGTTCGTGGCGCAGGCCGGGTCGTCGGCGGTGCTGGTGGCCACGCTGGTGCCCGGCGAGGGGGTGGGCGGCCTCGATCGCATGCTGGACGCCCTCACCGGAGGCGTCATCGGGATCGCGGCGGTCGCGTTGTTGCCGGCCAGCCCGTTCTCGATCGCGGCCAAGCACCTGTCGGGGGTGCTCGACGCGCTGTCCACGGTGCTGGAGCGGGCCGCGGAGGCCATCGAGAAGCGGGACGTCGACCTCGCGGCGGAGGCGCTGGAGGAGGCGCGCGGCACGCAGGAGGCGGTGGAGGAGTTCGGGAGGGCGCTGGAGACCAGCAAAGAGATCACCACGATCTCGCCGCTGCACTGGCACCGGCGGGCCGCCCTGGCCCGGTACGAGACCGCCGCCGTGCCCGTCGACCTGGCCCTGCGCAACGCCCGGGTGCTGAGCCGCCGCACCCTGGCCTCCCTCGGCGAGGCCAGCCCGCCGCCGGTCGCGCTGGCCGAGGCGATGCGCGAGGTGTCGGAGGCGGCGCTGCTGGTGCAGCTGGAGCTGGCCGCCGGACGGGAGCCCACGCTGGCCCGCCAGGCGCTGCTGGCGGTGGCGGCCAGGGAACGGCCCGAGGAGCTGGGCTTCTCCGCACACGTGATCATCGCGCAGCTGCGGTCGGTGGTGGTGGACCTGCTCCAGGCCACCGGGATGGACCACGAGGCCGCCACGGCCGCCCTGACCCCCCTGGACAAGCCAGACGAGGACGAACACCCCGGCTGACCGTCAGGGGCGCGCGGGCACGATCTCCCCCAGCGCCCCCACAGGTCAGGTGGACAGGCGCTTCAGGCGGTTGACGGCCTCGTCGATGACCTCTTCCCGCTTGCAGAAGGCGAACCTGACGAAGGGGCGGCCGCGTTCCGGGTGGTCGTAGAAGACCTGGGTGGGGATGGCCACCACGCCGGCCAGCTCGGGCAGGCGGCGGGTCAGCTCCAGCCCGTCGGTGAAGCCGAGCGGCCTGATGTCGGTCTGCACGAAGTACGTGCCGGCAGGTCTCAGCACCTCGAACCCGGCCGCCGACAGCCCCTCCATCAGCCGGTCGCGCTTGTCCTGCAGCCCGGCCCGCAGCGCGGCGACCCACTCCAGCTCGTGCCGCAGCCCGTACGCGACCGCGAGCTGCCACGGCGCGCCGGCCGTGAACGTGAGGAACTGCTTGACCGTCTGCACGGCCGTGACGAGCGGCGCGGGGGCGCACACCCAGCCGGTCTTCCACCCGGTCACCGAGAACGTCTTCCCGGCCGAGGAGATCATCACGGTGCGCTCGCGCATGCCGGGCAGCGTGGCCAGCGGGATGTGCTCGGCGCCGTCGAAGGTGAGGTGCTCGTACACCTCGTCGGTGATCGCCACCAGGTCGCGGTCGCGGCACAGGTCGGCGATGGCGATCAGCTCGTCGCGGGTGAAGACGGTGCCGGTCGGGTTGTGCGGCGAGTTGACCAGGATGGCGCGGGTGCGGGGCGTGACGGCGGCGCGCAGCTCGGCGGGGTCGAAGGTGAAGCGCCCCTCCACCGGCCGCATGGTCACGGCCACGAGCCTGGCCTGGGCCAGCGCGACCGCGGCGGCGTAGGAGTCGTAGTAGGGCTCGAACGCGACCACCTCGTCGCCCGGCTCGCACAGCGCGAGCACGCTCGCCGCGACGGCCTCGGTGGCGCCGACCGTGACCAGCACCTCGCCGGCCGGGTCGTAGGACAGGCCGTAGTGCTCGGCGCGGTGGTCGGAGACGGCGCGGCGCAGCTCGGGCACGCCGGGCCCCGGAGGGTACTGGTTGGCGCCGGTGGTGATCGCCTGGATCGCGATGTCGAGCATGGCGGCCGGCCCGTCGGTGTCGGGGAAGCCCTGGCCGAGGTTGATCGATCCGGTCTGCAGGGCGAGCGCGCTCATCTCGGCGAAGATCGTCGTGCCGAACGCCCGCATCCTGGACACTAGAGGTTCCGTCACGCCCCCAGACTATTAGCCCCTGGCTCGTGATCATCGCCTCCTGCCCCTCAAGCGGCCCGGGCGGCCACCCCGGATGGCCACAAATCACGGCAACCGCCATCCGCGCCGGATTCCTCGTAAGGTGGTGCACCTGGTACCCGTCACGCGCATCCGAGAGCTCGACGCCCTCCGCGGCTTCGCGGTGGGCGGCATCATGCTGGTCAACACCTGGCAGCACACCAGCCAGCACGCCCCCGACGCGCCCGCCACCGGCGTCGACCTCGTGATCGAGGCGGTGTTCCAGAGCCGGTTCTACCCGATCTTCTCGCTGCTGTTCGGCGTCAGCTTCATGCTGTTCCTGCGCGCCAACAGCCGGTGGGCGCTGCTGAGCAGGCTGTTCTGGCTGCTGTGCATCGGGCTGCTCCAGCACCAGTACTACCCGGGCGAGGTGCTCACCGACTACGCCATCTACGGCGCGCTGGTGCTGCTGCCCGCCTCGTTCCTGGCCGCGGGGTGGCCGCAGCTGGTGCTGGGGCTGGCGGTGATCCTGTGGGGGCTGCAGGTGGGCGGCGGGTCGAAGCTGATCCCCGGGCTCTTCCTGATCGGCATGGCGCTGTGGGAGCTGCGGCCGTCGCGGCGGCTGCTGCTGCCGTCGTTCGCGGTCGCGGCGGTGGCCACGGCGCTGCTGACCGGAGCCTGGTCGATGACCGACGACTGGATCGCCTACAGCGTGGCGGCGCTGGCCGGGGCGGCGGCGTACGCGCTGGGGCTGCTGCTCCTGCTGCGGCCGTGGCTGTCGGCGGTGCTGGAGCCGCTGGGCCGGATGGCGCTGACCAACTACGTGTCCGGCACGGCGGTGATCGTGCCGGCGGTGCCGCTGCTGGCGACGGATCCCACCCGGTGGTCGGTGGTGGGGCTGGCGCTGGTGACGGTGGGCCTTCAGGTGCTGGCCAGCAGGTGGTGGCTGGCGAGATTCCGGTACGGCCCGCTTGAGTGGATCTGGCGGTGCCTGACCACGTTTCGACGTGTGCCCAACCGGCTAGAGTCAGGCCGTGACCACCATCGCCCTCTGCCAGATCCCGGTGTCTCCTGACCCGTCGACGAACCTCAAGAGGGCCAGGGAAGCACTCTCCCGCGCCGAGGGGGCCGACCTCGCGATCTTCCCCGAGGCCACCCTCACCCGCTACGGCCGGCGCATCACCACCCTGGCCGAGCCGCTCGACGGGCCGTTCGTGTCGGGCCTGGCCGCGGCGGCGCGCGAGCACGGCGTGGCGGTGATCGCCGGCGTGTTCGAGCCGGGCGACGGCCTGGTGCACAACACGGCGGTGGCCATCGACGAGCAGGGCGCGCTCACGGCGGCGTACCGGAAGATCCACCTGTTCGACTCGTTCGGGGCGAAGGAGTCCGACCTGGTCGCGCCCGGCGCCGACCCCACGGTGGTGGAGCTGGCCGGCACCCGGGTGGGGCTGATCACCTGCTACGACGTGCGGTTCCCCGAGCTGGCCAGGGCGCTGGTCGACCAGGGGGCGGAGATGTTCGCGGTGATCGCGGCCTGGGGGTCGGGGCCGCTCAAGGAGGACCACTGGGTGACGCTGGTGCGGGCGCGGGCGCTGGAGAACACGATGTGGACGGCCGCCGTCGGCCAGGCCCCCAACCCGGCCGAGTCGTCCGACGGGTTCGGGGTGGGCCGCAGCATGCTGGTCGATCCGCTGGGCGTGGTCCGCGCCGACCTCGGCACCGCGCCCGGCGTCCACGTGGTGCGGGTCGATCACGAGGAGACGGCGGCGGCCAGGGCCACTCTGCCGTGCCTCGAACATCGGGTCCTGTGAGGGTCAACAGATCGTAAAGTAGAACCGTGAGCGGAACGCAGATGCAGAAGGTGGTCCCGCCGCGTCTGCTCGTGCCCTACCTCTCGGGCAAGCGCACGGTGATCTCCGGGTATGTCTACCGCGTCCAAGACTGCGTCAGGCTGACCACGCCCGAGGCGCTCTACTGGGGGCTCGACCTGTCCTTCGAGGGATCGGAGCTGTTCGCCGAGGTGCCCGAGCTATATGTCATGCGGTGGCAGGCCCGCGACGTCGACACCTACGCGGTGCCGTACGGGCCGCACATGGGGGGCGACTGGAGCGACGCGCCGCCGTTCGCCGGCAACGGGTTCACCACCTCCCACGAGCACGTGGTGCCCCAGTTCCACACCGTGCCGATGCCGATCCCGGCCGGGGCGGAGATCGTCCACGTCACGGGCGACGGCGAGCGGCGCTTCGCCGACTACGACGGGCTGACCTGGCGGCCCGCCGCATGAGCGACGAGATCGCGCCGGTCGCGTCCGGCTTCGTCGCCCGGTTCGGCGAGCGCACCCTGCCCGCGGCGGTGGGCCCCGGCGACGCCGACGTGGTGCTGTTCAGCGAGGTCGAGCTGGAGGGCTTCGAGCCGGCGGCCGGCTACTGGCGGCGCCGGGTGGCCAGGTCGGAGGTGGAGTGGCTGGTGCTGATCCGCACGGTCGGCGCGTTCGGCGGCGAGCCGTGCATCGTCCTCGACGAGGACGACGACGGCCTCCACATCGCCTACACCGGCCACAGCGGCATGAAGGCCGAAGCGCTGGGCTACTGGATGGTCGACCACGGCGCGTACGAGGTGGTGGTGCCCCGCGAGGAGGTCTTCTCCATCCGCGTCGAACGCGTCCCGGTGCCCTGACGGCTCACGTCCGGCCGAGGGCGCGGTAGCGGGCGCGGCGGGCGGCCAGCCGGTCGGCGGGGGCCAGCTCCAGCAGCTTCCCGATCTCGTGCTCCAGGGCCCGGCCCACCCGCTCGCAGAACCGTTTCGGCTCGTACGCGGCGTCCGGCACCTCGGGGATGACCCGGTCGACGATGCCGTCGCGGCGCAGGTCGGTGGCGCGGATGCGCTGCGCCTGGGCGATCTCCGGCGCGAAGTCGACCGAGCGGTAGAGGATCGCCGAGGCGCCCTCCGGCGGCAGCGGCGACAGCCAGGCGTGCTGCGCGCACAACACCCGGTCGGCCGGCAGCAGGGCCAGCGCCGCGCCGCCCGCGCCTTCCCCGAGCAGCAGGCAGACGGTGGGCGCGTCGAGCGTGACGAGCTCGGCCAGGCAGCGGGCGATCTCGGCGGCCAGCCCGCCCTCCTCGGCCGCCTTCGACAGGTCGGCGCCGGCCGTGTCGATCACGGTCACCAGCGGCAGGCCCAGTTCGGCGGCCAGCCGCATGCCGCGCCTGGCCACCCGGAGCCCGGCCGGGCCGAGCGGCGAGTTGGCGCGCTGGAGCCGCCGGTCCTGGCCGAGCACGACGGCCGGCGCGCTGCCGAACCTGGCCAGCGCGAGCAGCAGCCCCGGCTCGTTGGCGCCGGTGCCGGTGCCGCCGAGCGGGCTGAGGTCGGTGGCGGCGAGCTTGAGCAGCGTGCGCACGCCGGGCCGGTCGTCGCGGCGGGAGCGGGTGATCGCCTCCCACGCCTCCACCGGCCGCAGATCCTCCTCGGGCGGCGGCCCGGCGACGACGGCCGAGGGGTCGGCGGCCAGCACGGCCAGCGCCCTCACCGCGACCGTACGCAGGTCCGCCGGCGGGACGACGGCGTCGAGCAGCCCCTTGCGCAGCAGGTTCTCGGCCACCTGCACGCCTTCGGGGAACGGGTAGCCGTGCAGCGCCTCGAACACCCGCGGCCCCAGGAACCCGATCAGCGCCTCCGGTTCGGCGGCCGTGACGTGCCCGAGCGAGCCCCACGAGGCCAGCACCCCGCCCGTGGTCGGGTGGCGCACGTACACCAGATACGGCAGCCCCGCCGCGCGATGCTCCTGCACCGCCGCGGCGATCCGTACCATCTGGACGAACGCCGCCGCGCCCTCCTGCATGCGCGTGCCGCCGGAGGCGGGCGCGGCCAGCAGCGGCAGGCGTTCGCGGGTGGCCCGCTCGACGGCCGTCACGAACCGCTCGGCCGCGGCCATCCCGATGGAGCCCGC
This sequence comes from Nonomuraea sp., assembly GCA_036276095.1. Lineage (GTDB taxonomy): Bacteria > Actinomycetota > Actinomycetes > Streptosporangiales > Streptosporangiaceae > Nonomuraea. Next base: position 7,636 of record DASUCK010000103.1, read on the forward strand.
CATGAACGAGAACTCGCACGCCACGACGGCCACCCTGCGCCCGTCGAGCAGCCCCTCGCCGGTGATCACGGCCTCGTCGTAGCCGGTCTTGGCGCGGGCGGCGGCCAGCTCTTCGGCGTAGGAGGAGCCGGGCTCGGCCGGGTCGGCGGGCGGCGCGTCCCACGACGTCCACGATCCCCGGTCGAGGACCGTGTCGATCAGTGTGCGCGCGTCCGGACGGCTCACTATCGCTCCCTAGATGTCGGCTGACGTGCCGCTGGTGTTACTGGTGTCACTGGTGCCGCCGGAGTCGCTGCTGCCGCACGTGGCGGTGACGACGGCCATGACGACGGCCATGACCATGACGATGACCATGACGATGACCATGACATGGTGGCGCACGAACCCTTCGGCCGGTGCCACCCCATGCCGATCATCGTTCGCGCTCCTCCAGCCAGGCGAGCACCGCGTCGCCGTCCTGGCCGAGCATCGGCGGCGCGGTGTGCTCCACTCCGGTCAGCCCGTCGAAGCGCAGCGGCGGGCCGGGCAGCTCGATGCGGCCCAGCACCGGGTGGTCGACCTCCACGACCAGGCCCTGCGAGCGGGTCTGGTCCCAGGCGTAGACCTCGTCGAGCGACCTGATCGCGCCGGCCGGCACGCCGGCCTCGGCCAGCCTGGCCAGCCAGTGGGCGCGGTCGTGGACGGCCAGGGACTTCTCCATGTCGGCGATCAGCGCGTCGCGGTTGGCGCGGCGGTCCTGGTTCGTGGCGTACCTCGGCGCCTCCGGGTCGATGCCGAGCAGCGTGGCGACCTTGCGCCACTGGCCCTCGTTGGCGGCGGCGATCTGCAGCATGCCGTCGGCGCAGCGGAAGGAGCCGTACGGGGCGATGGAGGCGTGGTGGTTGCCGCTCGCGGCGGGGACCTTGCCGCCGACCGTCCAGGCGGTGCCGTGGTAGGAGTGGACGCCGGTGACGGCGGCCAGCAGCGAGGTGCGTACGACCCGGCCCCGGCCGGTGCGCTCGCGCTCGTAGAGGGCGGTGGCCACGCCGTAGGCGCCGTGGATGCCGGCGAGCAGGTCGGAGATGGAGGCTCCGACGCGGTAGGGCTCGTCGGGCGAGGGGCCGGTCAGCGACATCAGGCCGGCCTCGCCCTGGGCGATCTGGTCGTAGCCGGGCCGGCCGCCCTCGGGGCCGTCGTGGCCGAAGCCCGTGATCGACAGGATGACCAGGCGGGGGTTGAGCTCGTGGAGGCGTTCGACGGGGAAGCCGAGCCGGTCGAGGACGCCGGTGCGGAAGTTCTCGATGAGCACGTCGCTCTGGCGGACGAGGCGCTCGATGAGCGTTTTGCCGTCGGGGGACTTCAGGTCGACGGCGATGGACTGCTTGTTACGGTTGGCCGCCAGGAAATATGTCGAAATATCGCCATTTGGACCCACAAAGGGAGGCCCCCATCCGCGCGACTCGTCACCACCGTCCGGATGCTCCACCTTGATCACCCGTGCGCCCAGGTCGCCGAGCAGCTGGGCGGCGTGTGGTCCGGCCAGCGCCC
>DASUCK010000104.1:0-2522 GCA_036276095.1 Nonomuraea sp.
GCGGCGGAAGTCGTCCAGTTTGCGCTCGATGCGGTCTCTGACCCGGTCGCGGGCCTCCATACGGGGCACGCCCGACATCAGCAGGCTGTCGTAGTCGGTGTCGAGGTGCCGGATCGAGGCGATCACGGCCAGGGTGATCGCGTTCTCGTCGAGGGCCTTGGCCGCCGCCGTCCGGCCCACCCGGCCGCTGCCGCGCTGACCGGCGTGCTCGGCGATCTCCCGCGCCCGCTCGGCCGGGCAGCCGGGGAACAACCGGGCGATCTCGGCCGCCATCCTGGCCTGGAACTCGACGTCCTGCTCGTCTCGGCGGACGCGGTCGCGCTCGCGGCGGCGCAGGCGTACCTCCTCGTCGGCCAGGCAGCGCTCCTCGGCGGACTCCAGCGCGGCCGGCTCGACCAGCAGGCCGAGGCGCTGGTAGACCTTGCGCCGCCGGTTGTACTGGACGACCACCGCCGCCAGGCCGCTCTCCTGCTTGGCGCGGCGGCTGAGCGCCGCGTTCCCGGCCGGCAGGAACACCAGGTGGTCCATGTCTGCGCAGGTCAGGCAGTGGGGCCGGTCGTCCTCCACAATCAGGTAGGGGCCGGTGTCGCCGCACCCGTCGCACGTCCACGGCTGCAGTGGTGCCACCGCCACCAGGTCGGGCGCCTTGCTCTGCCGCTCGGCGAGCCGGCGCAGCCGGGCCTCGCCCAGGTCGGGGGAGACCCAGTGGACGCGGAAGGGCTCCTGCGGGTGGCGGGAGGTGAAGCGCAGCTCGCGGCGGTCGCGGGTGCCGGCGACGTACGGCGTGTCCACCGGCTCCAGCCCCCTGGCGAGCGCCCAGTCCCGCAGCAGCGCGGCCGTGGTGAGCAGGCGGTCCTCGTCGACGGCGGCCAGTTCGGCCAGGGTGGCCGCGCGGCCCTGCCGCCAGATGTCGACGTGCCGGGAGTGGAGCCAGCGCAGCCCCGTGACGACGTCGACGAACGTGACGTACTTGCGGGTGGTCAGGGCGACCTGGGCCGCGTCGGCGACCCTGCGGGCCAGGCCGGACCGCCCGCCGCGACCACCTGCGCGGTCTCCGGCGCGGTCTCCGGCGCGGTCACTGGCGCGGTCACTGGCGCGGTCTCCGGTGCGGTCACCTGCGCGGTCACCTGCGCGGTCACCTGGGCGGTCACTGGTTCGCTCGCTCACGTCCCCAAGTCTCCCGCCTCACGTCTCCCGCGCCCTTTGTCGGGACATGGCCAGAGTCGAAGCTTTCCTTTTGCGCAATGCGGCAAGTAACCCCTTCGGATTTTCTGGAGGATACCGTGCGCCTGTTCTGGCCTGCCGTCTTCATGCTCGCCACCTCCTGTGGCCTGGCCGAGGAGGGTACGCAACCCGTCGTCACCGGCTCCTTCGGCAGCAAGCCCACCGTCTCCATCCCCAAGGGCAATCCCGGCCGCACGCCGCGGATCACGGTGCTGTCGGTGGGGAGCGGGCGGCGTACCGTGCCGGGCGACGTCGTGCTCGCCGACGTGGACATCCGTCGCTGGTCGGGCAACCAGCCGTACATGAGCACCTACGACGCCAACCAGCCCACCTCGGTCGTCTTCGACGGCAGGCAGGTGGCGGAGACCTGGCGGCAGTCGCTCATCGGCCACCCGGCCGGCAGCCGGGTCATGCTGGTCAGCCCGGCCGCGGAGGCGTTCGGGCCGAACCTGCCGCTGACCGGCGTCTCGCCGTCGGACACGCTGGTGCTGGTCTTCGACATCCTCGGCGGCTACCCGCCGGACGCGCGGCTGGTCGGGCGTGCGCTGCCGGTCGTGCCGGCCGACCTGACGCCCGCCGACCGGCCTCGTACGCTCATCTCCGGCTCCGGCCGCGAGATCGTCGCCGGCGCGAAGGTCGTCATCCAGTACGTCGCCGCCTCGTGGCCGTCGCGCGCGGTCGTCGACTCGTCCTACCGCCGGGGCGGGCCGGGGGCGTACACGCTGAGACCGGGCGCGGTGCCGCCGGGCTGGCTGGAGGCGCTGGTCGGCCAGCAGGCCGGCTGCCGCCTGGCGGTGCCGTCACCCGGCGAGCGCCCCATGACGTACGTGATCGACGTGCTGGACACGATCACCCCGGTGTAGCGCCGTCCGGCGACCCGGGCACGCGGGCTGATCGTCATGAGCCGGACACCATGCGCCGGAACAGCCGCAGGAACCGGGACGGCTGGGCAGGCGGGGCCTGCAGGGCGGCCAGGGCCTCGGCGGCCGACGGGCGCTTGGCGGGGGAGTGGTCGAGCATGCGGCGGACCACCTCGGGCACGTCAGGGCCGTGGGCGTCGGCACTGGTCGGGAGGCTGCCGGTGAGAAGCTGGTAGGCGATCGCGCCGGCCGCGTACACGTCGGAGGCGGTGGTCATGCGGTCGGGTCGGGCCTGGCACTCGGGCGCCACGTAGTGGGCGTCGAGGACGTTTCCGAGCTCGTGGGCCACGGTGTAGTTGCGCGGCCCGGGCTTGGCGTAGTCGAAGCCGGTCAGCACCGCGTGGCCGTCGTCGGTGACCAGGACGCAGGCGGGCGTGA
>DASUCK010000105.1:0-4607 GCA_036276095.1 Nonomuraea sp.
CCCCCGGCTGGCGCTGTCCATCGCGCCCGTCGACAACCCGTTCGAGCCTGTTGTCGTCCGTGGGCGGGTCGTCGAATGGCTCGAGGGCGACGTGGCATGGGAGATCATCGACCGGCTGGCCACGAAGTACACCGGTGAGCCTTACCACCGAGGGCAAGAGCGCGTCGTGGCCGTGATCGAGCCCGAGCGACAGACCATCGGTGTTGGTTGATCGTTTGAATCTAAGCACCCCACCGACACGGCCACCCCATCGTCCCCGATCCGTCAGGCGACGATGGGGCACATGCCCGGCCAATGGCCGCCCAATGCCCTGGATTACTCTCTGGCCGCGTGGAAATTTTGGGAGCGTTAAGTCAACAAGCCGCCATTTGGTTTGTTGACGCTGTTTGAGGTGTGACGGAAATGCGAGTCCAAACCTACTGGGCATTATAGGCTTCCGTTGCTTCCGTTGCATACCGACCGGTGGATCGGAGGTGATCGAGATGAGGCGTGACAACGGCTGGAACTAATGACAGATAAATGCGTGTGGTCCGGTCTCCGGTACCGGGCCACACCTTTCTCGTTTCGGGTGATGAGAGGAATCGAGTGCTCGTGAGTGAGCAAGATGTCAAACCTTCTCAGGAGCCGACCTCGCCGGCTGCCCGTCCAGCCACGTTCCGTAGCGTCTTCGCGGTCGTGGAATACCGGTATCTGTTCACGGCGGCGGTCCTGTCCTGGGTCGGCGACTATTTCGCCAGGGTGGCCGTCGCCGTCATGATCTTCAGCGACACCGGTTCCGCGCTGCTGTCCGCTGCGGGCTTCGCCGTCAGCTACCTGCCCTGGGTGGCGGGAGGGCCGATACTGGCCGCGCTCGCCGAGCGGTATCCCTATCGGCGGGTCATGATCCTTTGCGATGTGGGCCGGCTCGCCCTGGTCGCGCTCATGGCCCTGCCCGGACTGCCGTTGCCGGCGCTGCTCCTCCTCCTGCTCGCCGCCTCCATGCTCACGCCTCCGTTCCAGTCCGCCCGCTCGGCCATGGTCGCGCAGATCCTCACCGGAGACCGCTACGTCGCGGGGCTTTCCCTGCAGAGCATGGCGGGCCAGGCGGCCCAGCTCGTGGGGTACGCCCTCGGGGGCGTAACCGCCGCCGTCAACGGGCAGGCCGCACTGCTGATCAACTCAGCGACCTTCGGGATCTCCGCCTTCCTGCTTTGGCGCGGTGTACGGCCCCGTCCGGTGGCGACGACCGCGGCGCCTCGCCGGTCGCTGTTGAAGGAGACCGGCGACGGCATCAAGCTCGTGTTCGGCCACCGGGTCATGCGACCGATCGCCCTGGTGGTGTTCAGCATGGTCGCGGTGCAGATCGTGCCGGAAGGACTCGCCGTCGCGTGGTCGGTCGAGCTCGGTGGCGGCTCCGGCACCGCCGGCCTGCTGATGGCGGCGATACCGATCGGGCACTTCATCGGTGCCCTCTGCGTGCGGGCGATGTCGCCGGCGCGGCGGCTCAAGCTGGTCAAGCCGGTACTGCTGATGAGCCCGCTCTGCCTGGTGCCCGCCCTGGCGCATCCGCCGCCCGCCGTCGTGTTCGTGATGGGAGTCTGTACCGGAGTCACCGCCACGGTGATCATGCCGCTCAACGGGCTGTTCGTGAGCGTGCTCCCGGACGGCTTCCGCGCCCGCGCCTTCGGGGTAATGCAGGCGGGCATGCAGATCTCCCACGCAGCCGCCGTACTGGCCGCCGGCGCGCTGGCGGAAACCTTTTCAGTGCCGGTCGTGGTGGGGTCGTGGGGCGTCTGCGGCCTCCTCCTGATGGCCGCCGCGGTACGGAGATGGCCGAGCGCAGCCGTCATCGACGCCGAAGTCGACCGCGCCGCGGACCTCGGCCGCCGGTCGGACGCGTGAGGTCCGCCAACTGGGAGTGGGCTCGTTCAAAGCATAAGGATCGCCCCCTGGTGATCACTCATCCGGAGTGGACGCCCAGTGCGACGCCGTCTTCCGCCCGCACCGAGATTTCCCATGGCCGGCTCTCCCAAGACGACCAGCAGCGCTTGGCGAGCTGGGCTCAATCCGCCACCGGCAGCGGCGTTCGGTCCGCTGGGTACGGATGAGGCCGGCCAGGCGAGTCAGGGTGTGGTTGGACAGCGGAATCGCGGCACGGTAAGACAAGGACGAGGCTCTCGGTTGGGGCATCGGATCTTGGTCGACTGCTGTCTTACCGGGAGCCTCCCCATCATCCGCCACCGCTCTGCGCACACCCACCGTGACCAGCGTTATCAGGATGCGAAGAGCTCACGGTAGAAGATCAATCGGATCGTCCTTGTGATCACCAGGAGGTCTGCTGTCGCGGTGACCGTGTTCCGAGTGATGTGAGTCACATGGCAACGGCCCTCCCCGTATCGATTGGCGGCGAGCTCGGAAGGGCCGTGCGGGCGTGCCCGGAGGCACCTTGATCACGGTAGAGGTCGACGCGGCTGAGGTCGAGCGGCGATTACGAGCAGGTGAAATCACGTGCCCAGCGTGCGCGGGCGTGCTTACCAGGTGCGGCTCGTGCGCGCGGACGCACGTGTGGCTGCCGGTCACCGGGTTGCTGCGGCGAGCTGATGGGGTCGAGGTGGTCGGGGCCATGTTGGAGGCGAAGGCCCGGGGCGCAGGGCACCGGCAGATCGCCGCCGGCCTGGGCCGTCCGCCGCCGGTTCGGGGCACGCCGGTCGCACGGGCTCTGAGCGCGAGCACATGCGGCCCTAATCTGTTCTCGCCGTCGTAAGATACGCACGGATCTCGGCAACTTGTGCTGCGGGCAATTTCTCGTCAAGAGGGCCTTGAGTGAGAAACTCATCGACCGTTTGGCGGGCGATCGTATAGCCGCCGCCAAAGCCGACGTCGGAACACCATCCGAAGTAATACACCGTGTTTCCCCTGATTTCGAGAGAACTGTACGGTGGACAGCCGGGACAGCACTCATGATCACCATCCCATTCCCATCGCTTCGTCATCGCAGTCTCCTGGCAGCTACGTCTGTCGCACTTTCACGACCAGCGTACGAAGGCACCATCGTGGCGAACAACCGGGCCGAGTGGTGGGCCAAGATCGGTATCTTCCTCGGCGCCGACGTGACCGGCGACGTCCCCCGCGTCGACTACCGGTGGGTGAACTTCTCCGCGCTGACGAAGATCGACGGCGTTGACTACAGCGGCGTGCCGACTCTTCCCAAGCGCGACGACCAGTAGAGGACCCCGCGAGCTCCTGCCGGTCGACGTGTCCACGGCCACCTTCATTCCTGCGCCTACGCAGGTCAGCGGCTTGTAAGCGTGCGCACTTCCGTCACGTCGCCGGTTTTGGTGACGGCTTCGGGTGGCGCGTTGCATGGAGTCGAAGTCGCGCTCCAGTCGACGGGCGACATGACGGGGAGGCGACGGAGTAGCACCAGGGCCAAGAGGTAGCTGAGTGCATCTATTGTCATTGTTCGGGCGGCGCCGAGTGCTGCGATCAGGAATCCGCCGCTGGCCTTGCCTGCAACCAGGCCCGCTGGTAAGAATCGCGTCACACGGCCCAAATGGCGGCATCGCCGCACGTCACCGTGCGCAACTGTGACGGCTGCTGAGGAGGGCAGCCGCTGTCTTCTGGCGGGCAGGCGCGGCAGCCGCCGCTGCAGTCGTAGATACTTGCACCGAGGATGAGGTGTATGACTGCTGTCACACGTCTAGTGACGTTCGTCGACGTCGATGATCAGGCGGCTGACACCATCTCGGTGTCGGCGCGTCACGAGGCAGAGCTCGTCGACGGAACCCTGGTGCTGCTGCTGAATGACCGAGGTTGGGGCTCATCGCAAGGCTGGTCCGAGACGTCGGTAGCAGACATACAAGCGACGACGCGGGTGGTGGTTGGGCCCGATGAGCCGTTCAGTGGCCGTTCCCGGGAAGACATGGAAGCAGACCATTGGGCCTCGCTCCAGCAGATCGCCCAGCGGCAGGGAGTCATTGTCGACGCGGCCGCGCTCAGGCAGCTGCCGCACGATGTCGTGCTCAGCCAACAGGTGCTCGCGCGTATCGGTGGCAACCTAGACACCGACACCTCCGGCTGAGCCGGGCACCGTCAAGCCCGCTACATGGGCGTCAGCTCACATAAGCTCAAAACCCGGATTGAGTCGATCTTGAAGGCCCAGCCCGGGACCCGATCCGGCGTCTTCCCCCAGAAGATCAGCAATAGCGAACGGGTGTTGCTGACGATCCTCTACCAGCGGAAACTCTGCACCATGGAGGTCCTGACCGATGCTCTGGGCGATGTCTGCAGATCCTCCATCGGCAACGTCATCCGCGAAACTCGGCCCCTGCTCCAGCAAGCAGGTCACATTCCCACCACCGCGCCCATCCGATACCGCACTGCGGCAGATCTGCTTGCCGCAGCGCCAAACGATCGCGACACGCCGATAAGTTGATCTTTTACGCCTTCACAAAATCGCCAACGTGCTCGGCGCGCTACCGAAGTCGGCCCACCCCGGCGCGAAGAAGGCCCTCACGGAGATCTGGAACGCCGAAAGCAAGGACCACGCACTGGCCGCGGTCGCCGCCTTCGAGGCCGCCTACGGCGCCAAGTTTCCCAAGGCCGTCGCCAAGGTCACCGACGACGTC
>DASUCK010000106.1:0-22559 GCA_036276095.1 Nonomuraea sp.
AGCCGTCAGGGTCTACGCTGTGGCTCGCGGCCACCGCACGATCTTTTGTTGTCTTCACAAACCACGAATGATCACGCGGTGGCCGTCGCCATGTGACCCCGACCCCTCAAGATCGCGAAGTGTCACTGGAGTACTAGCCGACTCCCGCGGCGAGGCTCTTGATGTGCGGGGTCAGGCCGGGGGTCGCGCCGATGTAGACGGCGATACCCGGCCGTTCCAGCCACATGAGGTTGCGGAGGCCGTCCCGGGTGTTCCAGCGCAGCGCCGGGCGGCCTTTGTACGCGATCAGCGTGGATCTGGGCACCAGCGTGGCGAACCGCTCGGCGCCGCGCACCCCGCACAGCACGCCGACGTACAGGTGCTCGTCGCCCGCGCGCCAGATGTGGCCGTGGGCGGCGAGGCGGTGGCCGAGCTCGGGCAGGTGGTCGAACGATCCGGCGCGGGAGAGCCCGGCGGGCATGCCGGGGAGCGTCACCGTGGACGCGCCGCAGGACAACGTGTTCCGCCGGCCGCGCACCGGCGCGGGCGACGGCGACCCCGGCGGCGAGGTGGAGACACCGGGGTCGACGCCGGGATCGACGCCGGTGCCGGCGTCACTGCCGACTGCGGTGGCGGGGTCGGTGCCGGTGCCGCCACTGGTTCCGGGGTCGGTGCCGGAGCCGGTCCCGGCGTCCGCGGCCGGGCCGGGGCCCGCGCCGGTGGCCGGGGCCGCGGGGCGAGGGCTCGGCGCGTGGCCGGCGGCGCCGTCGCCGGGCCCGGCGCCGCAGGCGGCGCAGGCGAGGAGCAGCGCGTACACGAGGCGCGCCGCTGCCGGATGCCGCATCCAACCCCCTTTCGACGTGTACGGATGACCGGTGCAAGGGGTCCTAGTCTCCTACAGAAGGCCCGGCGGGGGGCGCCGACTGCGGCGAGTTCCCATCCCCTTCCCGCCCGCCCCCGAGCCCGCGCATCCCGCCCGCGCATCCCGTCTCTCGTATACCGGACGGGTGGGAAAATGGGCAGATGCCAAGGCCCCTGGTCACGCTTCCGAAAGCACACCTCCATCTGCACTTCACGGGTTCGATGCGGCACTCCACGCTCATCGAGCTGGCCAGGGACCAGGGGCTGCATCTGCCCGACGCGCTGGAGGAGGACTGGCCGCCCAAGCTGCGGGCCACCGACGAGCGCGGGTGGTTCAGGTTCCAGCGGCTGTACGACATCGCCAGATCCGTGCTGACCCGCCCCGAGCACGTCTACCGGCTGCTGCGCGAGACGGCCGAGGACGAGGCGGCGGCCGGGTCGCGGTGGCTGGAGATCCAGGTGGACCCGTCCGGCTACGCGCAGCGGTTCGGCGGGCTGACGGCCACGCTGGAGCTGGTGCTCGACGCCGTCCGCCAGGCGGGTGACCACACCGGCGTCGGCATCGCGGTGATCGTGGCGGCCAACCGGACCCGGCATCCGCTCGACGCGAACACGCTGGCCAGGCTGGCGGTGCAGTACGCCGGGCGCGGGGTGGTCGGGTTCGGCTTGTCCAACGACGAGCGGCGCGGGCTGGCGCGGGACTTCGAGCGGGCGTTCAGGATCGCCAAGCGGGGCGGGCTGCTGGCGGTGCCGCACGGCGGCGAGCTGATGGGGCCGCGCAGCGTGGCGCAGTGCGTCGACGATCTCGACGCCGACCGGGTCGGCCACGGCGTGCGCGCGGCCGAGGACGAACGCCTGATGCGCCGGCTGGCCGACCGGCAGATCTGCTGCGAGGTGTGCCCGACCTCCAACGTGGGCCTCGGGGTGGCCGAGAAGGCCGCCGACGTGCCGCTGCGGCGGCTGTTCGAGGCGGGGGTGCCGATCGCGCTGGGGGCCGACGACCCGCTGCTGTTCGGGACGCGGTTGTTGCGTCAGTACGAGCTGGCCAGGGAGGTCTACGGGTTCGGCGACGCGGAGATCGCCGAGCTGGCGCGGCAGTCCGTCCGCGCGTCGGCGGCTCCGGAGTCGGTGCGCAAGGAGCTGCTCAAGGGCGTCGACGACTGGCTGCGGGCGTCACCGGAGTGACTCGGCGATCTCGGCGGCCTCCCGCGCGGTTCGCGCGCCTTCCAGGCGGTGGTTGACGCCGCCGGCCTGCCAGATGAGGGTGGGGCCCGCCTGGCGGAGGGGCACGCGGGTGCCGTCCTCGCGTTCGAGGTAGCCGAGCGGGTGCGCGCCGGTCAGCCAGATGGCGTCGCGTCCGCCGACCCTGACGAAGTCGGGGAAGGGCGGGCCGAGCTGCTTGAAGAAGTACGGGTCCATGGCGCCGTCGAACTGGTCGAGCCGGATGCCGTCCGGCCAGAACATCGACACCAGGCGGCCGCCGTCGGCGACCGTCGTGCGGTCCGGAGGGCCGAGGCGGGACGGGGTGCGTACCGGGAATGTCACTCCTGGGGTCTCGGACGGGGACAGGGTGCGCTCGCCGGGCAGCGGGGCCGTGGTGGCGACCGGGGGCGGCGGCGTGTCGCCGACGTGCAGCTCGATCCCGGCGAACCGCAGGATCGCCGTCACGGCGGCCCGGCCCTGCGGGGTGGCGGCCGTGGCGGCGACGACCGCGACCACGACGGCGGCCACGACCGCCCACCGCCTCCCCCTGTTCCCCCGCCTTCCCCTCGTCCTCCCGGGCGGCGTGCGCGGGGCGACGGGCACGGGCGGCGGGGCGGCATAGGGGGTGGGTTGTGGGGCGACGTCCGGCGCGGGCTGCGGGGCGGCGTCGGGCGGGGGCTCCAGGCGGGTGCGGACGGCGGCTGTCACGTCCTGCGCGGGGGGTGGGGGCGGGACGTCGAGGACGGCGCCGAGGGCGCGCAGCTCGGCTTCCAGCTCGTCGAACGGCTCATGCGAGCTCATTGCCCACCTCCTCCCGCAACCGGGCCAGCCCGCGATGGGTGCTGGACTTGACCGTGCCGACCGGGCAGTCGAGCACCTCGGCCGTCTCCGCCTCGGTCAGCTGTAAGAAGTACCGGCAGACGACGGCCCGGCGTTCCCGCTCGGGCAGGCCGCGCACGGCGGCCAGCAGGCGGGCCCGCCGGTCGGTGGCCACGGCCGAGCCCTCGGGGTCGTCGGGGGCCCGCGGGTCGGCGATGGCGCCGAGCCGTAAGGCCAGCTCGGCGCGGCGGCCGCGGGAGCGGGTCAGGTTGTGGGTCTCGTTGGCCACGATCCGCAGCAGCCAGGGGCGGAAGGGGGCGTCCCGCCGGAACGCGGGCAGGTGGCGGAACGCCTTCACGAACGCCTCCTGCACGACGTCCTCGGCTTCGTCCCCCGCGCCCAGCAGGTACGCGGTACGGTGGGCGAGCGCGCTGTAGCGGGCGACCAGCACCTCATAGGCGGCGAGGTCGCCGTCGAGCGAGCGGGCGATCGCCGCGTCGTCGTCCATGGCGAGTCAGATTCCACCGCACCGGAGGGCCCGCGGGGAAGGGGTGCTCGGCGGTTCGCGGAGAGGGCGCGTTCGACGGTGCGCGTGAATGCGGCCGCCGATCGGGGCATTAGACTCGGGCAATCCATGAGCCCGCTAGAAGGAACGGGATTATGTCTTCTGGGTATGACCGTGTGGTCCAACCGGCGGCCGGTGACGAGGCCCTGGAAAACCACCTCGGTGGTGACGAGGCCAAGAACTACCGGCAGTACGAGTTCGACATGGTCGCCCCGCATGTCGGCCGTTCGCTGCTGGAGATCGGCTCGGGGCTCGGCCACTTCGCCGAGCAGTTCCTGCCGCGGCTCGACCGGCTCGTGGTGAGCGACTTCGACCCCTACTGCGTGGAGCAGCTGGAGAAGCGCTTCGCCGACCGCGACGACGTCAGCGTCCTGCAGTTCGGGCTGCCGACCGACATCCCGCTGCGCGACAAGGTCGACACCGTGGTCATGATGAACGTCCTGGAGCACATCGAGGACGACGCCGAGGCGCTCCGCTCGCTGGCCCGGGTCACGCTGCCGGGCGGCCGGATCGTCATCTGGGTGCCCGGCTACATGCAGCTTTATGGCGACTTCGACCGCAAGGTGGGTCACGTCCAGCGCTACACGCCCAAGACGCTCGCCAGGACGGTCGCCAAGGCGGGGCTCGACGTCGAGGTGCTCAAGCCGATCAACTTCCTGGGCGGCATCGCGTGGTGGGCGGCGGTCCGCCGGGGCGGCGTCGGCTACCCCGACCCGCGGCTGGTCAAGATCTACGACCGTACGGTGGTGCCGATGACGCGGCTGATCGAGCGGTTCTTCCGGCCGCCGTTCGGCCAGACGGTGTTCTGCGTGGCCAGGGTGCCCGGCCCGTCCGACGGCTGACGCCCCGGGCCGACCGCCCGGCTCGTCCGGCGGCTGACGCTGACGCCCGGGCCCGGCCGCCGGCGTCCGGGCATCCGGCCGTCCGATGCGGCTACTTGATGGAGCCGGCGGTCAGCCCGCCCACCACCTTCCGCTCGATCAGGGCGAACAGGATGATCACCGGGATGGTGGCGATCACGGACCCGGCGAACAGGTGCTGCCAGTCGACCTGGTACTGCCCGATGAACGAGTTCAGTGCCACGGTGAGCGGCTGGTTCTCGGCCGACGTGGTCAGCGTCAGCGCGACCACGAACTCGTTCCAGGCCGCGATGAACGTGAAGATCAGCGCGGTGACGACCCCCGGCATGGCCAGCGGCAGCGTGATCCGGAACAACGCCCCCAACCGCCCGTTCCCGTCGATGAAGGCGGCTTCCTCCAGGTCCCGCGGGATCGAGGAGAAGTAGGCGTTCAGGATCCACACCGCGAACGCCAGGTTGAACCCGCCGTTGACGAGGATCAGCGACCACACCGAGTCGACCAGCCCGAGCTGGGAGAACTCGCGGTAGATGCCGACCAGCATGGCCGTCGGCTGGAACATCTGCGTGATCAGCACCGTGATCAGGAACGCCGTGCGCCCCCTGAACTGGTGCCGCGCGGAGTAGTACGCCGCCGGCAGCGCCACCAGCAGCACGAGGATCGTCGACCCGGCGGCCACCTTGATCGTCACCCACAGGTTCCCGGCCAGCCCGCTGGTCCAGAAGTTCGTGAGGTTCGACCACATCCACTCGTCCGGCCAGAACGTGGCGTCCCGCAGGGAGTCCTGGTCGCGCAGCGAGGTGAGCAGCATCACCACGTACGGGAACAGGAAGAGGAACGCGACGACGTAGGCCGCGGCGGCGACCAGCACGGTCCTGAGCCGCGGCAGGTGGCGTGGTCGCGCGCCGTGCGAGCCGGCGTGGTGCTGCGGCTTTACCTCCGCCGGCGCGGTCTTGACGGCCATCACGCGACCTCCTTGTTCCACCGCGACACCCGTAGGAAGATCATGGTCAGCACGATCACCATGCCGAAGTTGATCATCGACATGGCCGCCGACTCGCCGATGTCGGACCTCTTGAGGATGAACATGAAGATCGTCGAGGTGGCCGTGGAGTAGCCGGGCTGCCCGTGGGTCATCACCCAGATGATCGGGAAGCTGTTGAAGACGTTCATCATGTTGATCAGGGCCGCCACGATCAGCGCGGGACGCAGCAGCGGCAGCGTGATCGACCAGTAGGTGCGAAGCCGCCCGGCGCCGTCCATCCGCGCCGCCTCGTACACGTCGGCGGGGATCGTGGAGAGCCCGGCCAGCAGCGCGTACGTCGTGAACGGCACCGACACGAACACGGCCACGAACACCAGCCACGGCATCGCGCTCGCCGCGTTGCCGAGCTGGTCGGCCTCCGCGCCGCCCAGGGCGGGGATCCACCCGAGCCACACCCGAATCTGGTTGATCACCCCGACCTCGGGGTCGAGCATCCACTTGAAGATGATCGCGGTCATCAGCACCGAGGCGGCCCACGGCGCGATGAGCGCCCAGCGGGCCACCTTGCGGCCGGGGAAGCGCTGGTTGAACAGCTGGGCCAGGGCCAGCGAGATCACCACGGTGAGCGCGACGACCGCGACCACCCAGATCACGCTGCGGATCATGATGTCGGCGAAGTCCTTCTCGCCGAACAGCTTCTCGTAATTGGCGAACCCGTTACCGCCCTGGACCACGCCGAACCGGCTGATCTTGAGGAACGACGACCTGATCATCTCGGCCACGGGCCAGAGCACGACCAGGACGATCAACACCACGGCCGGGCCGACCCAGACGAGGGGTTCGAGGGCGCGCAACCTTCTCATGCGATGCCTTCCAGGAAAGGACGGGCCCGGCGCGGGTGGCGCCGGGCCCGGCGCGGTCAGCCGGCCTCGGCGACCTTCTGCAGCTCACCGAGAACCTTGGCCGGGTCCTCGGTGACGGCACCGCCGATGGTCTGCTTGACCGCCGGGTTCACCTCGGCCCACTTGGGGTCCTGGAACGGGTAGAAGCTGGCGTTCGGGAGCGCGTCGAGGAACGGCTTGAGGTTCTCGTCGCTCGACAGCCTCTGGAGGCCGCTGTTGGTGACCGGCAGCAGCTTGTACGTGTCGGAGATCTTCTGCGCGGCCGAACCGGTGTAGAAGAAGTCGAAGAACTTCTTGATCTCCGCGGCGTGGCCGTTCTTGTTGAACGCCATGATCCAGTCCATGACGCCGAGCGTGGTGTCGAGCGGGCCGGCCTTGCCCGGGATGGGCGCGACGCCGTACTTGTCCTTCATGCCGGCCGCGTCGAAGATCGGGATGGACATGGGGCCGCCGTTGACCATGCCGACCTTGCCGGCGCCGAAGTCCTCCCAGACCGTGCTGCGGCTCTTGGTGCCCGGGTTGGGGGTGGTCAGGCCGGCGTCGACCAGACCCTTCATGTACGTGAAGGTCTCGACGTTCTGCGGGGAGTTGATCGCCCACTTGCCGGCGGCGTCCTTGTAGCCGCCGCCGTTGCCGAGCATCCATAGGAACGACTCGGCCTGCGCCTCCTCCTGGTCGAGCGGCATGCCGAAGGGCTGGCTCACGCCGGCCGCCTTGAGCTTCTCGGCCGCGGCCTTGAGCTCGTCCCAGGTCTTGGGCGGCTCGGCGACGCCGGCCTTCTCGAACAACTCCTTGTTGTAGAAGAGCGCGCGGGCGGAGGAGACGAACGGGATCCCGTACGCGGTGCCGTCGACCTTTCCGTACTCGGCGAACTTCTGCAGCATGTCGCCGGACACGTTCGGGGACAACACCTCGTCGACCTTGTGGAGCAGGCCGTCCTTGACGAAGCCGGAGTAGTCGCCGGTCTGCAGGATGTCGGGCACCTGGCCGTTCTGCACCATGGTGGCGACCTGCTTGTCGATGTCGTTCCAGTTGATGACCTGGACGTCCACCTTGATGTTCGGGTTGGCCGCCTGGAACTCGTCCACGACGCCCTTCCAGAACGTCTCGCCCGAGTTCGGCTTGCCGGGCCCGTCACCATAGTCGGCCGCGACCATCTTGAGCGTGACCTGGCCGTCCGCGGCCTGCGTGCCGCCATCGCCGCCGCCCGAGCCTCCGGAGCCGCAGCCGGCCAGAACCAGCACGGTGGCAAGGCCGAGAGCGGCGCCGCCCACAAGCTTCATGTTCACTGGAGATACCGCCTTCTCGTCGGACGGGTGACGCTGGTCCGTACCAGCCACCGGACCCCGCCCTAGGGGATAGGGCACGCGTGAGACGGAACTCGACGCGTTTGCGTCAGCGTAAGCCCGGGTTCTGGAGCCGGTCTATACCGCGCCGTCTCGATTCGACAACACTCGCCCGACGGGCCGCGAAACACCGGTCTAGACCGGAGATCAGAGGATCTTCCTCCGCACGTTGTCCCCACTCTCGGGCGCGCCAATCCACGGGCCCTCGATGGACGGGTCGAGGACGCCTTCCTCGACGAAGGCGTACCGGCCGTCGAGCACGTAGCCGGCCAGCCGGGTGTCGTGGGCGTCGCTGTTGTCCCACAGCCGGTCGAACAGCGCCTCGACGCGGCGGCGGGCCTGCTGGCAGAAGGTGTCGGCCAGCTCGTACGGCCGCCGCCCGAGGTCCTTGGCATCCTCCTCGGCCTTGACGCAGACGGCGGTCATGGCGAACAGCTCGGCCCCGATGTCCACGATCCTCCCGAGGAAGCCCTGCTTGTGCTCCAGCCTGCCCTGCCAGCGGGACATGCCGTAGAAGGTGGACCTGGCCAGCTTCCTGCTGGTCCGCTCGACGAAGCGCAGGTGGCCGGCCAGCGGTCCGAACCCGGCGTACGCGGTGGGCAGGTTGCCGGTGCCGGCCACGAGCGTGGGCAGCCATCTGGCGTAGAAGCGGCTGGCCCGCCTGAGCGCCTGGGCGCGTTCCTGGCGGGACGCCTCGGGGTTGATCAGCTCGCCGGCGGCCGACAGGTGGGCGTCCACGGCCTCGCGGGTGATCATCAGGCGCATGATCTCCGACGAGCCCTCGAAGATGCGGTTGATGCGCGAGTCGCGGAGCATCTGCTCGGCGGGCACGCCGCGCTCGCCGCGGGCGGCCAGCGACTCGGCGGTCTCGTAGCCGCGCCCGCCCCTGATCTGGACCAGTTCGTCCAGCGCCCGGTACGACAGCTCGGTCGCGTACAGCTTGCTCAGCGCGGCCTCGATCCTGATGTCGTTGCGCCGGTCGTCGGCCAGGCGGGCGGTGAGCTCCATGACGGACTCCAGCGCGTACGCGGTCGCCGCGATGAAGGCGATCTTCGTGGCCACGGCCTCGTGCTGCCCGATCCGGTGCCCCCACTGCACGCGGGCGTTGCCCCACTCGCGGGCGATCTTGAGTGCCCATTTGGCGTTGCCCGCGCAGGTCGCCGGGAGTGACAGGCGGCCGGTGTTGAGCGTGGTGAGCGCGATGCGCAGCCCCTGCCCCTCACGCCCGATCAGGTTCCTGGCCGGCACTCTGACCCGGGAGAACAGGGTGACGCCGTTCTCGATGCCGCGCAGGCCCATGAAACCGTTGCGGCGCTGGACGGTGATGCCGGGCGAGTCGGCCTCGACCACGAACGCGCTGATCTTCTCGCCGGTCCTGGCCATGACCACGAGCAGGTCGGCGACCACGCCGTTCGTCGTCCACAGCTTGACGCCGTCGAGCACGTAGTCGTCGCCGTCGCGGACGGCGGTGGTGGACAGCCGCGCCGGGTCGGAGCCCACGTCCGGTTCGGTCAGCAGGAACGCCGAGATCTCCCCGGCCGCGCAGCGCGGCAGGAACTCCCGCTTCTGCTCCTCCGAGCCGAACAGCTTCAGCGGCTGCGGCACGCCGATCGACTGGTGCGCGGACAGCAGCGTGGCCAGCGCCGGGCAGTAGGAGCCGACGAGCATGAGGGCGCGGCAGTAGTACAGGTAGGGCAGGCCGAGCCCGCCGTACTCGGCGCCGATCGTGATCCCGAACGCGCCCAGCCCGGCCAGCCCCTTGACCACCTCGTCCGGGATGACCCCGGTCCGCTCGATGAGCGCGGGATCGACGTGCGCGTCGAGGTAGCGGCGTACCGCCCGGACGAACTCCTCGCCGCGGTTGGCCGCCTCGTCCGGCAGCGTGGGCGCCGGGTGTACCAGGTCGAGCCGAAAGTCGCCGAGGAAGAGCTGCTTGCCGAAGCTGGGCAGCTTCCACTCCGTCTCGCGGGCCTGCTCGCCGACCGCCCTCGACTCCGCGTACCGGGTCTGCTGGGCCCCGGACTCCTCGGACCCCGTCCGCTGGGGCCCGGTCTGCTGTGGCCCCGTCCGCTGGGACTCGGTCTGCTCGGGCCCGGTGTGCACGGGCTGCGTGTGCTCGGTCATGGCACCCTCCCGACGTCGCGCCGTCTCATGTGTATGAGTAGTGCCGCTCTCCGCCGGTTATATGCCCTTTTTCGGGGATCGACGAGTGACCGCCCCTCGGCCGCGGGCGGAGCCGCCACCGCCGGCCGCCGCCGGCTAATTCGGTTGCGGGGGTTCGCGGGCCGCCCGTACCGTCGTGGACATGCGCCTTTGCCGATGATCCGCGGCTTCCTGAGGCCCCAGCGGCCGAGCGCGCCGCCGCGGTCGCGTCCCGTCCAAGGCGTGCTGAGACCACTACCGGGATGGGTAGTAGACGCGGGCGCCGCCTCCCTTGTTACGCCCGGAGGCGGCGCCCGCACCGCTCACAGTCGTTCGATGATGGTGACGTTGGCCTGGCCGCCGCCCTCGCACATCGTCTGGAGGCCGTAACGGCCGCCGGTGCGCTCCAGCTCGTGCAGGAGCTTGGTCATCAGGATCGCGCCCGTGCCGCCGAGCGGGTGGCCGAGCGCGATGGCGCCGCCGTTGGGGTTGACCTTGGCGGGGTCGGCGCCGAGCTCGTGCGTCCAGGCCAGCGGCACCGGCGCGAACGCCTCGTTGATCTCCACGACGTCGATGTCGTCGATCGACATGCCGGCCTTCTCCAGCGCCTTCCTGGTGGCCGGGATCGGCGCGGTCAGCATGTAGACCGGGTCGTCGCCCATGAGCGCGAGCTGGTGGATCCGGGCCCGCGGCGTCAGCCCGTGGTCCTTGACGGCCTGTCCGGAGGCGATCAGCACCGCTCCAGAGCCGTCGGAGATCTGCGAGGAGGTGGCGGCGGTGATCTGGCCACCCTCTTTCAGGGTCTTGAGCTGGGCCATCTTCTCCAGCGTGGTGTCGGCCCGCGGGCCTTCGTCGTCCTCGACGCCGGCGATGGGCGCGATCTGATCCTTGAAGTAGCCGTTCGCGATGGCCTTGGCCGCCCGCTGGTGCGACTCCAGGGCGAACCGCTCCAGCGCGTCCCGCTGGAGGCCCCACTTCTCGCACATCAGCTCCGCGCCGCGGAACTGCGAGATCTCCTGCCGGCCGTACCGCTCGCCCCACCCCTCGCCGAACGGGAACGGCATGCCCATGTCGAGCGCGGCCTTGATGGAGGACCCCATCGGCACGATGCTCATCGACTCGACGCCGGCGGCCACCACCAGGTCCTGCGTGCCGGACATGACGCCCTGGGCGGCGAAGTGGATCGCCTGTTGGGAGGAGCCGCACTGCCGGTCGATCGTGACGCCGGCGGTGGTCTCCGGCAGGCCGGCCGACAGCCAGGCGTTGCGGGCGATGTCCAGGCTCTGGGGGCCGAACTGCATGACGCACCCCATGACGACGTCCTCGACCGCGGCGGGGTCGACGCCGGTGCGGTCGATCAGCGCCTTGAGCGTGTGAGCCGCCAGGTCAGTGGGGTGGACGGCGGACAGGCCGCCCTTCTTCTTGCCGACCGGGGTGCGGACCGCCCCGACGATGTACGCCTCTGCCACGGTGCCTCCTGCAAACCGAGCATTATTCGGTCACTAGGGGCAGACTACAACAGAATGACGTTCTACGGCTCGTCACGCCGGGGGTAGAAGGTCCTCCGCCGCGTCCACGCGGAACCGCCACCGGTCGACGACCAGGCCGTTCAGCCTGTCGGCCAGCTCAAGCGCCAGCGCGCCGAGCTTGACCTGCTCGTCGCCGCGCAGCTCGATCGCGGTCAGCTCGGTGGCGAACGGCAGCAGCTCCCGCACCGCCGGCGGCTGCCCCTTCTGGGGCACCAGCGCCGCCCTGACCTCGCCCGCGGTGAAGGTGAACGCGTCGTCCTCCAACGGCTCCAGCAGCGGCGCCAGCTCGTCGGCGGTGGGGCGTACCGGGAGGATCACCGCCGGGCCCGAACCCTCCCCGTCGGCCGGGTCGATCACCTCGCCCCGGCAGACCGCCAGGCCCTTGAGCCGGAAGGCGATGCCCTCGGCGAGGTAGCGGTCGAAGAAGTCGAGCGGCAGCGGCCCCTCGGCGGCCACCCGCACCGCCCACACCTTCTCCAGCTCGCCGCCGGCGAGATCGGGGTCGGCCTCCACCGGCGCGCACACCCGGACGTCGGTCGCCACGACGTCGTCGCCCTCGGCCCTGGCGTCCGGATCGGCGAGCCTGACGATGGCCAGCAGCTCGGCCGGGCCCGGTTTGGCCGGCAGCGCCGCCGTGGGGCCAGTACGCAGTCTCCGCTTCGCCATCCAGCCCATGCCCGCCTCCGCGCTCAGCTTCGATAGGAGCTCGTCATCGTCGCGTAGACGATGATGTTGTCGGTGTAGTGCCCGGTACGCCGATCGTAGGTGCCGCCGCACGTGATCAGGTGAAGCTGGGCGTTGTCCTGCGGGCCGTAGACCCGCTGGGTGGGGAACGTCTTCTTGTTGGCCTGCTCCACGCCCCCGACGGTGAAGACCGCCGTGGTGCCGTCCTGGCGCTTGACCTCGATGGTGTCACCGTTCCTGATCTGGAACAACTTGCTGAACACCGCGCTGCGCGTCCTGGTGTCCTTGTGGCCGAGCAGCACGGCGGGGCCCGCCTGGCCGGGCGCGGACATGTGCCGGTACCAGCCGACCAGGTTGGGGTTGTCCGACGGCGGCACCTGGATCGTGCCGTCTCCGGCGAGGCCCACCGACCTGATCGGGGCGTTGATCCCGAGCTTCTTGACCACCAGCCGGATCGGGGTGGACGGCAGCATCGGTGGGGCCGGATTGATCTGCGGCAGCGGGGGCGGCACGTCCGGATCCCCCTGGAACAGCGCCTGCTCCGGCTGCCCCGTGGCCTGGCCGTCCGGCTGGGCCTGCACGGCCAGGGAGTCGCGGTTGGAGGCCAGGCCGTACTCGTCGGGCGAGCGCAGCACGATCAGCAGCCCGGCCACGACCGTCACGACGCCCGCGATGGCGGCCACGATCAGCACCGTCCTGAGCGCCGTACTGCCCTTGTCCTCGGGCGGCGGCGGCGCGGCCCCGCCCCCGCCGTACGGGTAGTAGCCCGCCATTCCGGTCAGCTCCTGGCGGCGTTACGGCGCCGCATGACCAGCCCGCCCGCGGTCGCGACCGCGATCAGCGCCGTACCGGCGAAGATGAACATCCGCCCGTCGGGCCCCGTCTCCCCGCCCGCACCGGTGTCGGCGCCGGCCTTGGGCGTCCTGGACCGGTTGCCGGTGACCGTGGCGGTCGGGGTGACGGTCTCGAAGACCGTGCTGGTCCTGGTCGGCCGGTTGGTGGTCGGCGTGTTGGTGGGGGTGGTCGTCGGCGTGGTGGTGGGAGTGCTGGTGGGCGACGTGCTGCTGGTCCCGACGACCAGGGTCGCGGCAGGACCGCCACCGGTCGTGGCCGGCTGGCAGTTGTACAGGACGTTGCCGTTGACCTGGAGCGCGAAGGCCTCTCCCTTGAGGGTGACCGTGCCGCTCGCGGTCGGCGTGACCACCATGGTCATGGTCGGGATGGGGACCGCGGAACCGGAGGAAATGGCCGTCGCGGGCGTGGCGGCGCCCGTCGCCACGATGGTCGCCGACGCCACCGGCGAACCAGCCGCGCTGACCGCGCCATCGGCCGCCACGGTGCTGGCCGGGGTGATCTGCGCGGTCGCTGTCAACACCGGGGTCGCCGTCGGCTGGTGGATCTCCCAGGTGAGGGTCGCCGCGGAGTTCGGGCTGGGCTGCGCGGCCGGGGGCTTGATCTCCATCGAGAGCGCGACGGTCGATGTCGGGCTCTCGATGCCCTGGCCACAGGTGTAGGTCACGGGCACGGGGGCCGCGATGGCCGCGACGACGGGTAAACCACCGAAGATCCCTGCGCCTAGGACGGCCATAGCGGATGTCTTGAGGGCGAGGCGGCGCCGCGCCTTGGACGTCAGCACTTCCATCTCCATTTCAGCGCAGTATCAACATTCGTGCCAGAATCCCAGCCAAGTGTCACAGTTAGGTAGAGAGCTTACGAAGTGTCCCTGTCAACTTCCGGCAAACGGGCGAATTCGCCACAGCTTCCTCCCTAAGCCTTCTTCTTCGACGTGGCCTTCTTGGACAACGTCGCGTAGACGATGATGTTGTCCTTGTAGCTGTGAGCGCTCTGGTTGTAGACGCCGCCACAGGTGATCAGCCTCAGCTGGGCCTCGTCGGTGTTGCCGTACACGCGCTTGGTCGGGAACGTCGTCTTGCTCACCTGCTCGATCCCGCTCACCGTGAAGCGGGTGACCTTGCCGTCCGAGCGGTACACGTAGATGTGGTCGCCCTTGACCAGCTCCGACAGGCGGGCGAACACGGCGGGACCCTTGCGGGTGCTGACGTGGCCGTTGATGACCGACGGCCCGGCCTCACCCGGCACCGGGGAGAAGCGGTACCAGCCGGCCTGGTTCTGCCTGCTCAGCGGCGGGGTGCCGAGGACACCCTTGATGTCGACCGTGACCTGCCCGACGGGGGCGTTCACCTTGATCTTCGGGATCTTGATGCGGGCCGGCTTGGCCTTGACCTTGGCGGTCTTGGTCTTCGGCTTCGGGATCGGCGCCACGGTGGGCGCGGCGGCCAGCGGCGGCGGCGCGTCCAGGCGGGCCGGGGTCAGACCCGACTTCCCGCCGGGGCCCACCGTCGGCGGCAGGACGAACGCGCCCGCGTTCTCGATCTGCACCTTCGTCGGCTCGTCCATGGCCACGAGGCCGGGACCGGAGCCGTCGTCCACCGGAGGCGCCAGCGAGAGCAGGCCCACCATGACGGCGCCCACCCCCGCCAGCGAGCCGGCGATCAGCAGGCCCGGCAGCGCCCTGTCGAGCGGTGACTTCTGCTGCTTCTGCGGCTGCCCGGTCATCACTTCACCCCTCCGGCGTGCGCGGCGCGACGGCGCCACAGCACCAGTCCTCCGGCGGCACTGCCCAGGATCAGCGCCGAACCGCCGGCTATGAGGCCGTACGCGCTCCCGTCAACGGGCGGATCGGGCATCACCCCGGTGTCCACCCCGCCCTGAGGCGTCTTGGCCACCTGCGGCCGTACGTACTTCGTCGCCGTGGGCTTCACGGACGTCGTGGACGTACTCGTCGAACCGGGCACCACCCCCACGACGTGCGGGTGCGTGATCTGCGAGGTGGGGCTCGTCGTCGGCGACGACGTGCCGTTGGTGGGCGGAGGAGTCGTGCCGCCGGTCGGCGTTGGGCTGGTGGTCGGCGTCGTGGTCGGCGGCGGGCTGGTCGGCGGCTCCTCGCCCTGGACCACGATCTCGACGACGTCCGGCGCGCTGGTCACCACGCAGGTGCTCCGGTGCAGCGTCGGCGGCTCGATCAGGGACCCGGTGTGGATCTTGAACGCGTCCAGGTGGGTCGGCTTGTTCTCCAGGCCCTTGATCCAGACAGTGTGCTCGCCGTAGGCGAGGTCGGTCCTGGTCCAGAGGGAGACGTTGCCGTTGATGGCGTTGGTGGGCTCGCCGCCCTCGGTCAGGGTGGGGTCGATCTCGACCGCGTCGCCGTCGACGTTCACCCGCACCTTGCCGACGCCCGGCATGCGGCGGCCGACGTACTCGAAGCCCGTGCCGACGAATTCGATCTTGGCGGTGTCGCCGGCGACCGTGGTCGTGTGGACGTCGCGCAGGTGGTCGCCGTACTCCGGCGGGGTGGCCGGGACGTGGGCCCAGGAGCCGTTGTAGGCGATGGCGCCGGGCTTGTCGTTGTTGACGGTGATCACGCCCTCGGGCGGCAGGAAGTCCACCGTCATGGCACGGGGGCGGAGCTGGATCACGCCCTTTTCCGTGAGGTGCGCGGAGGAACTGAGGGCCGCCGGCGTCTCAAGGCGCACTCCCGGCTGCAGGGCCGCCTGCTCTTCGGTGCCCTTGGCCTGCAGGACGCCGTTCCACGCGCCGCCGAGTTCCATGTTGGCGGCCACCGAGGTGAGGGCGCCGGCCGCGTAGTAGCCGGGGGAGACGAACCTGCGGGGGTTGGTGTTGACGTACTCCAGGGTCCAGTTCAGGTTCATCGCGCTGCCCACCCGTACGACGGTGGGGATGGTGACCCGCGCCCTGAGGGAGACGTCACCGTTGCCCGCGATGCCGCCCGTACATCTATAGTTCACCACGAGGTTGAACGAATCCGCCTTCGCGGGCGTCGTCGTTAACGCCGCCGACGCGGCTACGCCTGCCGCCGCGGCGACCAACGCCTTGCGCAACCGACTCACGGGAGACTCCGATCACCCACAAATAGACCGAGGGTAGATCCTAGGGGCGAAAACACCCGTATCACAGCTGAAATACCACAACTTCCTGCACTTGTGATGAAGCCGTGTCGTGGTGGCAGAATCATGTTCGGGAGGTGGCCGATGGACAGAGACCTCTTCGACGAGGAACACCTGCTCTTCCGCGACACCGTACGGGAGTTCCTGGCCCGCGAGGTCGTGCCGCACCACGGGCAGTGGGAGAAGGACGGCATCGTTCCGCGCGAGGTCTGGAAGCGGGCCGGCGAGCTCGGGATGTTCGGGTTCTCGGTGCCGGAGGAGTACGGCGGCGCGGGCGTGACCGACTTCCGGTACAACGCCGTGATCGTCGAGGAGATCATGCGGCACGGGGTGACCGGGCTCGGATTCACGCTGCACAACGACGTCGTGGCGCCGTACCTGGTGGACCTGGCGAACGACGAGCAGAAGCGGCGGTGGCTGCCCGGCTTCGTCAGCGGCGAGCTGATCACCGCGATCGCCATGAGCGAGCCGGGGGCCGGCAGCGACCTGCAAGGCATCAGGACCACGGCGGTCCGCGACGGCGACCATTACGTGGTCAACGGGCAGAAGACGTTCATCACGAACGGCGTCAACGCCGACCTGGTGATCGTGGTGGCCAAGACCGACCCCGACGCGGGCGCCAGGGGCACGACGCTGGTGGTCGTCGAACGCGGCATGGACGGCTTCACCCGCGGCCGCAACCTGGACAAGGTCGGCATGAAGGCGCAGGACACCGCGGAGCTGTTCTTCGAGAACGTCCGCGTGCCGGTCGCCAACCGCCTCGGCTCCGAGGACGGCGAGGGCTTCTTCCAGCTCATGAACAACCTGCCCCAGGAGCGCCTGTCGATCGCGGTGGCGGCGGTGGCCGCGGCGGAGGCCGTGCTGGAGCAGACCATCGAATACTGCAAGACCCGCCAGGCCTTCGGCCGCAGCATCGGGTCGTTCCAGAACACCCGGTTCGTCCTGGCCGAGCTGGCCACCGAGACCGAGATCGCCCGCCACTACGTCGACAAGTGCGTCCGCGCGCTCAACGCCGGGCAGCTCACCGCCGTGGACGCCGCCAAGGCCAAGTGGTGGACGACCGAGCTGCAGAACAAGGTCGTCGACCGCTGCCTCCAGCTCCACGGCGGCTACGGCTACATGATGGAGTACCCGGTCGCCAAGGCGTGGGTGGACAGCCGCGTCCAGACCATCTACGGCGGCACCACCGAGATCATGAAGGAGATCATCGGCCGCTCGTTCGGCTTCTGAGCACGGCGACGTTCCGGGATTGAGGCCGCGCGGACAGCCGTCCGACCCCGCATACTGGACAGCATGGACGCCGGCCTGATCCTCCTGGTCTTCCTGGCGCTGCTCGTCGCCTGGGGGCTCAACCGCGTGCGCCGGGCGATGCGCCTCGGGCCCGTCGGCTACGCCGGCGTGATGATCGTGTTCATCATCGCCATGCTGCTCGTCTGGGGCCAGACCAAGGTCTGACCGGCGGGGCCTATCCGCCCAGGATGACGCGGGCCACCAGCTCCGGATCATCGCTCATCGGCAGGTGCCCGCAGCCTTTCAGCAGCTTGACCCGCTGCCCCGACCACCGCGCCGCGCGCACCGCCTGCCGGCGCGGCAGCAGCCGGTCGTGCTCGCCCCACGCGATCGCGACCGGCGTCTTGGGCGGCGCGGGCGGCATCAGCCCGCCGAACGACTCCAGCGTCTCGTCGAAGCCGGTGGAGGCGGCCAGCGCCCGGGTGGCCGCGACCAGCGCGGCCGGCTCCAGCCGCGACGGCCGGGCGACCAGCAGCCCGGCGGACACCGCCCGCAGCACCCGGTTCTCGGCCGTGCGGACCGCCCGGTCGTACGGCATCGACCGGGCTGAGGCGCGCACCGCCCGCAGCACGGCCTGGCAGTAGAGCAGCTCGCCCCGCGACCAGAACCCGGCCGGCGACAGCGCCGTGGCCCGCCGCGCGACCCCGCGGGCGGCCAGCTCAAGCGCGATGTAGCCGCCCAGCGAGTTGCCCGCGACCGCCGGCTCGCGGACGCCGAGCAGCGCGCAGAACGACTCGACCGCGTCGGCCAGCGACTCGGCGGTGTACGGGGTGCCGGCGGGCAACCCGCGGGAGGCCCCGAAGCCGGGCAGGTCGAGCGCGATCACCGTGTGGGAGGCGGCCAGCCGATCGAGCACCGGCGACCACGCCTGCCAGTGGTGGCCGATGCCGTGGATGAGGATCAGCGGGGGGCCGGAGCCCCGTCGTTCGAAGGCCAGCTCCATCCCGCCAGTAGACCACTCACCTGCCACGGGTGGGAATCTCGAACCAGACCGCTTTGCCTTCCCTGGTCGGCCGCGAGCCCCAGCGCCTGGCCAGTTGGTCGACGAGGTAGAGGCCGCGCCCGCCCTCGTCGTTCTCGCCCGCGCTGCGGATGCGGGGCAGGCGGAGGTCCTGGTCGAACACCTCGACCCAGACCGCCTCCTCGCCGCGGCGCAGCCGCAGCGTGAACTCCTTGTCGCCGACCGCCTCCTCCTCCAGACCCGGGATGTCCCAGGCCTCCTCGAACGGCAGCGGCGGCCCGTCGACGACCAGCTCCCGGCGCGGCACGCTGGCGGTGGAGGCGTGGAGCACGACGTTGGTGACGACCTCGGAGACCAGCAGGCAGGCCAGCTCGGCGCGCTCCTCGGGCACGTTCCAGCCGGCGAACGCCTCCGCCGCCATGCGCCGCGCCTCCCCCACCATGATCGGCTGGGCGGGAAACGTGCGCTCCTCCATGTCGAGGTCGACGTCGCTGGAGCGGAGCACCAAGATCGCCATGTCGTCGTCGATCTCGCCGGGCACCGCGACCGTGGCGGCGTCGGCGATGCGCTCGACGTCGGCCCCGGTCATCGTGGCGAGCTGCTCGCACAGCACGCCGAGGGTCTCGGCCTCGCTCGGCATCCGGCCGTCGCGCCCGGGGCGGCGGTCGACCAGGCCGTCGGTGTAGAGGAGCAGCGAGGCGCCCGGCGGGAGGGTGCGGGCCTCCTCCTTGTAGACGAGGTCGGCGTGCAGGCCCTTGGCGCGTACGCCGAGAGGCTGGCCGACCTCTTCGATCTCCATCTCCACGCACTGGCCGTCGACCAGCAGCAACGGCGGCGCGTGCCCGGCGTTGGCGAAGGACAGCTGGCGGGACCAGGCGTCGTAGACGAGGTATTGGCAGGTCACGATGGGCGGGATGCTGATGTCGGCGCCGTTGTCGTCCTGCTCGGGGGTGGCGATGATGCGGGTCCACTCGTCGAGCCTGGCCAGGATGTCGGCCGGCGACTTGTCGTCTTGCGCGAAGGCCCGCAGGGCGGCCCTGAGCTGGCCCATGATGGCCGCCGCCTTGGCGCCTCTGCCCTCGACGTCGCCGATCACGATGCCGACGCGGCCGGCGGACAGCGGGATGACGTCGTACCAGTCGCCGCCCACCTGGGTCTGGATGCCCTGGCCGTGGGAGGCCAGCGGGGCCGCCGGGTAGTAGCGCACCGCGATCTCCAGGCCGTCGAGCTGCGGCAGCGCCCTGGGCAGCAGGTATTTCTGGAACGACTCGGCGGTGTGGCGCTCCTCCTCGAACAGCAGCGCGTTGTCGATGGCCA
Source organism: Nonomuraea sp. (assembly GCA_036276095.1). Taxonomy (GTDB): domain Bacteria; phylum Actinomycetota; class Actinomycetes; order Streptosporangiales; family Streptosporangiaceae; genus Nonomuraea. The sequence continues at coordinate 19,427 of DASUCK010000106.1, forward strand.
CCGCGACGCGGGTGGCGATGGCGCCCACGAAGTCGCGGTCGAAGGCGTCGTAGTGGGGGCTGCGGCGGTCGGTGAGGTTGGACAGGCCGAGGTACATCAGGCCGAGCGTCTCGCCGCGCACCAGCAGCGGGGCGACGATGGCCGAGGTCATGCCGATCTCGCCGCACAGCCGCTGGCTGTTCTCATGGGGCGCCGGGTAGTTGGTGGAGGCGAAGTCTTCGACGAGGATGGTCTCCTGGCGGCGGAGCGCCGTGTCGGCGTAGTGGCCGGAGGGGTAGCGGATCTCCGCGCCCACCGGCTTCCATGTTCCCGACGGCGGAGTCCACCCGTGCACGTGTTGTGAGACCCGGCGGACGAGCCGGTCGCCCTCCATGAGCTCGATGAAGCAGTGGTCGGCGAACTGCGGGATCAGCATCTCGGCCACGCGCTTGAGCGTCTCTTCGACGTAGAGCGAGCCGGCCAGCCGCTCGCCGATGCGCTCCAGCAGGCCGAACCGGTCCTTCTCGCGCTCGTTGCTGCGCAGCGCCTCGCGGGCGGCGATGACGATGCCCGTCACCACCCCCGACGGGTGGCGCATCGGCACCGCCTGGGCGCGTACGTAGACGATGGTGCCGTCGCTGCGCTTGACGTCGAACGTGCCCTCCCACACGCCGCCCTTGAGCACGTGTTTGGCCAACTCGACTGCGAGCGGATGATCCTTCTCCATGATCCCGAGGGACAGGACCGAATTCTCTCGCGGAGAAGTCTTGCCCACGCGGCCGAAGAGTTTTTCGGCGAAGGGGTTCCAATAGAGGAGGTTGCTGAAACGGTCGGTGACCACCACCGCCATCTCCGCGTGGTCCAGCACGGATCCGGCCGCCAGGTGATCAGCCGCATCCTGTGACAGATCCCCCCATCGCTTCATCCGGAGACCACTCCTCGGGGTGGCGAGCATGCAAAGCAGACCACGTGCGCTCCTGCAACAGTCTTGGTCAGGGGAGAGTGGAGGGCCTCCCAGGAGGGATTCAACCAAGCCGCTGCGCGCGCGTCAGCGCTTGGAGACAAAAACGTGCGCGGCAACATCGCGCGGAAGCTCCGCGGGAGTGTCGTTCGCGTCTCCGTCACCTGTCACCCGCACACCGTCGTCGCTCGCCGCGAGCGTGACCTCGCGTCCGGGTTGTATCCCAACTTGCTTGAGTTTAAGCATCACAGCGGGATCACTTTGCACTTGTTCGCTAATCCGCCGGACGACGACGGGAATGTCGCCCGCCCCGGCCACGTCGCACATGGACGTGAGCGCGTCCTCGCCGGGCTCGGCCGCCTCCTTGGCGCCCAGCTCGCCCAGACCGGGGATCGGATTGCCATGGGGGCACGCCGTCGGATTGCCGAGCAGCGTGACCAGCCGTGCCTCCACCGACTCGGACATGACGTGCTCCCAGCGGCACGCCTCGATGTGCACCTCTTCCCAGGGGAGGCCGATCACCTGGGTCAGCAGGCACTCGGCGAGCCGGTGCTTGCGCATCACGCGGGTGGCGAGCTGGCGGCCCAGCTCGGTCATGGACAGGTGCCGGTCGCCCTCGACGCGAACGAGCCCGTCGCGCTCCATGCGCGCGACCGTCTGGCTCACGGTGGGTCCACTCTGCTGCAGGCGCTCGGCGATCCGGGCCCGGAGCGGGACGATGCCCTCCTCCTCGAGCTCGTAAATCGTACGGAGATACATCTCCGTCGTGTCGATCAGGCCGTGTGCGGTCAAGACAGTCCTCCCACCTGAATGTTACGCCGGTCGTGGCGTGTGGGTCTCTCCAGACGCCGGCCCACCCGACCGCCCAGGACTGAGCCACACCACCTCGGGCACAGGGCTCACAGGAACCTTATGGGGAGAACGACCGACGATGGTTAAGGACGGCAACAACAGCGCGGCCGACTTCCTTCCCGACCAGCTGGATCTGGCGTCGCTGCGGGCGGCCGCGGCCTGCTGCGAGGGTTGCGATCTCTACCGGAACGCCACGCAGACGGTGTTCGGCGAGGGGCCGCGGCAGGCGCACTTCATGCTGGTGGGCGAGCAGCCCGGGGACCAGGAGGACCGCCAGGGGCACCCGTTCGTGGGGCCGGCGGGGCGCGTACTGGACAAAGGGCTGGTGGAGGCCGGGATCGCCCGCGACGACGTCTATCTGACGAACGCCGTCAAACACTTCTCCTTCACGCCCAGAGGGAAGCGGCGCATCCACCAGAAGCCGACCGCCGCCGAGATCGCGGCCTGCCGTCCGTGGCTGGACGCCGAGCTGGCCGCGGTGGAGCCTCGGGTGGTCGTGGTGATGGGGGCGACGGCGGCGCGGGCGCTGCTGGGGCGGGAGTTCCGGGTGACGCAGAGCCGGGGGCAGCCGGTCCCGCTCGGGAACGCCCTGGCCGTGGCCACCATCCACCCGTCCGCCGTGCTCCGCGCCCCGGACCGGGACGCCGCGTACGCCGGCTTCCTCGCCGACCTCCAGGCGGCCGCCCGCGCGGCGTGACCGGTCTTCCACAGCGCCCGCGCTCGATACGGCCACTCCCGTCGCCGCCGGGATGCCCCGCGCTCATGGCCGCCGGCGGTCCGTCCCGTTCAGTCCGCCTTGGCGGACGCGTTCTCGGCGGTGGCGGATGCCCGGTAGGTGCGGAAGCCGGCCACCGACAGACCCACGACCAGGACCGTGACGGCGCAGGCGAGCCCGCCGCCGACCCAGGCGCCGGTCAGGCCGAACGCCGTCGCCGTGGCCCCCGCGCGCAGGTCGCCGAGGCGCGGCCCGCCGGCCACGACCACCATGAACGCCCCCTGCAGCCGCCCCCGCATCTCGTCCGGCGCGTACAGCTGCAGGATCGACTGCCGCCACACCGCCGAGAACACGTCCGCCATGCCGCCCACGGCCATGAACGCCACCACCAGCCACAGCTGCCCGGCGAGCCCGGCCGCGGCCACGGCCAGCCCCCAGACGGCGATGACGGCCACGAGCGCCAGCCCCTGCCGGCTGACCCGTCCCACCCAGCCGGAGAACAACGCGCCGGCGACGGAGCCGAGGGCCATGGCGGCGTTCATCCAGCCGAGCGCGGTCATCGAGCCGCCGAACCGGTCGGTGGCCGCCTCCGGGAAGAGCGCCCGCGGCATGGCGAACACCATCGC
>DASUCK010000107.1:0-2556 GCA_036276095.1 Nonomuraea sp.
AACGACCGGCACCATGCCGACGAACGACGACACCTTGCCGATGAACACCCCGTCGCACACCCCAGCGGCGGGGTGTTCTCGTCGCCGATCGTCGGCACCGTCAGTGCCCGCTTCGTCGGCATTTTCAGCGCCGGGCAACAGAGGGGCGCGGCTGGGTGAAGCGCTCGCGGGAGGCCTCCCGGATGGCCTCTGCACGTTCCTGAATGACGGGCGGCAGAGGGCGGGTGCGCATGGTGAAGGCGGACGTCTGCTGGCCGTCGATGACGAGGCGGGCAGCCGCCTGGTAAGCACCCAGATGGGTGAGGTCGTGCGGAGTGATCAGAGGCGCGGTGTGGTGCTTGAGGTCGCCTGCGTCCTTGGGGGAGGCGTTGAAGTAAATCTTGTTGCGGGCGTCGGCGGACAGTGCTTCTCGCAGGTCGCCGGGGAGCTGGTCGAGGTGCTGATGCGCGAGGACGAGGGAGAGCCGGTAGCCGCGTGCTTCGGCCAAGACGTCGTTGATGTGGCCCGGCAGGTTGAGGAAGTTGTGGCATTCGTCGATGTAGAGGGCGGCGTCGGGCCGGTCGGCCTCGTTGCGGTCGGCTCGGCGGGTGGCGGCTTGCCAGGTGTGGGCGAGCAGGATCGAACCGAACAGTCTGGCCGCATCTTCGCCGAGGATGCCCTTGGGGAGACGCGCCAGGATGAGGCCGCCGCCGTCCAGGAGTTGCCCGACGGAGACGGTGGTGTTCGGGCTGGTGAGAGCATCACGGACGAAAGGGCGGAGCAGTACGGCACGCAGCTTGTTCATCACCGGGCCGATGACCGTGGCTTGTCCGGCGGGGGTGAGCGCGTGGTAGGAGTCCCAGAACCCGTTTAGCAGTTCGTCGTCGAGCTTGGCCGTGATGCGGGCGCGGAAAGCGGAGTCGGTGAGGAGCCGGGGGACTTCCGCGAGAGTGGCGCGTTGCCCAAGGACGCGGGTCAAAGTGAGGCAGGTGGACCGGAGCAGGTCGTCGACACGTGGTCCCCAGGCTGAGCGGAAGCAGCGGTGAAAGATGGTGACGACGGAGTCGACCGCCAAGGTGGGATTGGGCCCGGCGAGCACGTTGATCGTTGGCGGATGAGCGGGGTCTTGCGGGTCGAACACAACGGTTCTGCCGATGGCGCGTTCGGGGAGTCGGGCGAGGATGTCGGTGATCAGGTCGCCTTTGGGGTCGATGACCAGAGCGCCTCGGCCTGCACGGGCGTCAGCGAGGACCATGGCGGCGAGCAGGGTGGATTTGCCGACGCCGGTGCCGCCGAGGACGTGGATGTGGTGCCGGGCGTCGGCCACGGGCAGGGCTATGGGGCGCCGTGGTCCGCTGTCGCTGTCACCCAGTACCCGGACCGGGCCGCTGGCCGGACCGCGTGGTATGGCGGAGGAGGGGGCGATGGGGCGGGCTCCGGCGCGGGTGATGCCGGGGGCGTCCACATCCCAGGGCAGGTGCGCCAGCGCTGCCAGCTCTCCCACGGACAGCAGATAGCCGAGGTGCAGATGGCGTGAGCTGGCCAGCGTGTGGGGGCGCCAGAGCCGGGCGCGACGCAGGTGCTGGTGGCCGGAGGTGAACAAAGCGAAGACAGCGGCCAGAGTGTGGGCTTGACCGCGCAGTCGATCAGGTGTCGCATCGTCGTCGCGCGTGGAGGCCACGGCGTAGCGGATGGCGACCTGGTAGCGCGGCTGGTTCGCTTTGGTGAGGATGGCGCGCACCTGCTCGGCGCGTTCGGGGAACATGCGGGCCAGCTCGCCCGGATGCGCGTGCCCGGACATCAGCACGAGCTCGTCCAGCGCGTGGCCGATCGCGCTGCTGGTCTTGCCGCCCCGCAGGGCGGCGGCGGCTCGGTGAGCGCGCCGGAGGCGGCGGCCGGTAGTGGGCCGGGCCAGGATCTGCACCAGGGCGTGCTCGCCGTCGCGCAGCCCGCTCATCGCGGACAGCAGGGAGCGGATCGGGTCTGCGGGGTGGTCGCTCTTGAGCGGGAAGTGCTCGGCGCGGCCGAGGATCAGCCGTCCGCCGACGGCGCGGGCGTAGGGCGGCAGCGGGCGGGTGGCAGGTGTGGTGGTGGTGATCGCCCCGGGCCAGGCGGCCTGGATGGCCTTTTCCACGATGCCGGGTGGGACGGTACCGGGTATCCAGAGGCGGACGCGGATGCCGGAGTCATCGCCTTGGTACTCCCAGACCAGATGGGGTTGGCCGGTCAGGAGGCGTTTCCAGGCGGGGCGGAGCAGTCCGATCAGCTGGCTCCACAGCACTTGGGCGCCGTGTGGGTCGCTGTCGGGCGGGCAGGAGATCTCGATCAGCCGGGCGTTGATGGTGAGTCTTCGGTGGCGCAGTCGGCCGATGAGGTATCGGGCGAGGGCCAGCGTGGAGATGATGGCGAGGACGGTGAGGGCGATGCGCCAGCCGTAATGCAGCGCGTACTCGGGCAGCCGGGCGGGCAGCTCGCGCAGGAACTCCAGCGCCCTTTCGACGTCTCGGTCGCTGATGTCGCACAGCAGGCAGGAAACGGTGGGGCTCATAGCGGGTCGGCCTCCTCGTCAAGCTCGTC
>DASUCK010000108.1:0-5553 GCA_036276095.1 Nonomuraea sp.
GGGACTACACCTTCCCCGTGCTGGCCACGCCGACGACGTTCGCCGGGGGCGAGCTCTTCCCCGGGCTGCTGGGCAAGGCGGTCAGGGGTCTGCTGGCCAGGACGCCGCGGGCGGTGCTCAGGCTGCTGCTCCCGGTCGTGCCGACGTACCTGTGGGTGGCCACGAAGAAGCCCCGGCGACCGGCGGGCGCCGCCCTCCCGCAACCCCCCGAACGGGTCCGCCCGCTATGACCGAGGACACCCCCGGGGCGACGGAGCGCGCCCGCGGATCCATCGGCGACCCGGCGGTCGGCGGCACGGCCGCCGGAGCGCCCCCCGGCCCCGGTCCCGGCGGCTCGGCCGACGGCGTTCCCCCCGGCCCTCCTTCCGGCGGCCCCCTTTCCGGCGGCTCCACCACTGGCAGGCGGCGGCTTCCGGTCGTGCGCAGGGTGGTCAGGGGCGGGTTCCTGCTGGTCGCGCTCGGGTTCGGCGGGTGGGCCGTGGCGCGGGAGTGGGAGGCCGTGGTGTCCGGGTTCGCCCGGCTGTCGTGGGGGTCGCTGGCCGGGGCGCTGGTCGCCGTGGTGGCCGCGCTGCTCGGGGCGATGCTGACGTGGCGCACGCTGCTCGCCGATCTCGGTTCGCCGCTGCCGGTGCGGCCGGCGGCGAAGGTGTTCTTCGTGGGGCAGCTCGGGAAGTACATCCCGGGCGCGGTGTGGCCGATGCTCGCGCAGATGGAGATGGGCCGTGATCTCGGCGTGCCGCGGTCGCGCAGCGCGGCGGCGTTCTTCCTGATGATGCCCGTCCAGCTGGCCACCGGCCTGCTGGTCACGCTCGGCACGCTCGGCTGGGAGCGCTACGGGTGGCTGCTGCTGCTCATCCCGCCGCTTCTGGTCCTGCTGGAGCCCAGGGTCGTCAACGCGGTGATCGGGTTCGGGCTGCGCCGGCTCGGGCGGGAGCCGCTGGAGCGCCCGCTGACCCGGCGCGGCATGCTGACCGCGCTCGGCTGGGCGGTGGCCGGCTGGGCCGCGTACGGCGTGCACCTTTACTTCGTCGCCCCCCAGGGCGGGCTGCTGTTCGCGGTCGGGGCGTTCGCGCTGTCGTGGTGCCTGGGGATCATGACGTTCGTGGTCCCGGCGGGGGCGGGCGTGCGGGAGGTCGCCATGGTCGCGGTGCTGGCGCCCCAGCTCGACAGCGGTGCTGCCATTGCGGTCGCGCTTTCGTCCAGGTTTGTCATCATCCTTGGAGATCTGATCTGCGCTGGCCTGGCGGGAATTGCGGCGCGTCGGACCTCGATGTGATTTGAGCCACGATTTAGGGGAGGCTGGTCGTAGGGTGAACTCCAGAGGGGGACTCCGGGTCCCACGTTGATCTTGAGGGGAGAAGATCTACGTATGCCTCGTGTGCTCGTCGATGCGGCGGCCGTCCCCGCGGACCGTGGCGCGTTGACCAGATATGTGGACGGGCTCGTGGCGGCCCTCGACCGGGCCGGCGCCGACCTGGCCGTCGTCTGCCAGCGGGCCGAAGCCGACCGGTACCGTCAGCTGGCGCCGTCCGCGGACGTCATCCCGGGCCCCGTCGCCATCACCAACCGGGCGGCCAGGCTCGCCTGGGAGCAGACCGGTTTACCGCTGCTCGCCCGCCGGGCCGGCGCCGACGTGATCCACGCTCCCTACTACTCCATCCCGCTCGGCTCCGGCCTGCCGACGGTCGTGACGGTGCACGACGCGACCTGGTTCACCGAGGGCGACCAGCACAGCCCGCGGGCGTCGTTCTTCCGCTCGGCCACGCGCACCGCCGTGCGCCACGCCAACCGGGTGATCGTGCCGTCCAAGGCGACCAGGGACGAACTGGTCCGCGTGCTCTCGGCCGACCCCACCCGCATCGACGTCGCCTACCACGGCGTCGACGTGGCGCAGTTCCACCCGCCGAGCGAGGATGAGATCCGCCGGGCCTCGATGCGGTGCGGGCTCCACGGCCAGCAGTACGTCGCGTTCCTGGGCAATCTCGACCCGCGGAAGAACGTTCCCAACCACATCCGCGGCTTCGCCGCCGCGGTCAAGCGGCTGGAGAAGCCGCCGGCGCTGGTGATCGGCGGCGGCGTGCACGAGGACGACGTCGACGCCGCGTGCCGCGAGGTGGAGGCCACCGTCAAGGTCGTGCGGCCCGGCTACCTGCGCGCGCCCGACCTGCCCGGGTTTCTCGGCGGGGCGCTGGTGGTGGCCTTCCCGTCGCGGGGCGAGGGGTTCGGGCTGCCGGTGCTGGAGGCCATGGCCTGCGGCGCGCCGGTGCTGACGACCCACCGCACCTCGCTTCCGGAGGTGGGCGGCGACGCGGTCGCCTACACCGAACCCGACGCCGACAGCATCGCCGCGGCCCTCGTGCAGCTTCTCGGCTCCTCCGGGCGGAGACGGCAGCTGCAGGAGGCCGGGCTGGCGAGAGCTCGCGAGTTCACCTGGGACGCCTCGGCCGAGGCGCATCTCAGCTCGTACCAACGCGCTGCGGAATAGTTCGGTAACCTCACGGAGTGATGGAGAGCTCTTTGCCAGACCTCGAGGCGATCCTCCTGGTCGGGGGGCAGGGCACGCGCCTGCGTCCGCTGACACTGGGCACGCCCAAGCCGCTGCTGCCGACCGCCGGAGTGCCGTTCCTGGCCCACCAGCTGGCCCGCGCGAGAGCGTTCGGCGTACGCCGGATCGTGTTCGCGACCTCGTACAAGGCGTCCATGTTCGAACCGGCGTTCGGAGACGGGTCGGCGTTCGGGCTCTCGCTGGAGTACATGACGGAGGAGACCCCGCTCGGCACGGGCGGGGCGATCCGCAACGCCGCCGAGGCGCTGACCTCCGGCGCGTCCGACCCCGTGCTCGTCCTCAACGGCGACATCCTGTCCGGACACGACATCGGCGATCAGGTACGCACCCACCTCGCGCGAAGCGCCGCTGTAACGCTCCATCTGACGGAAGTCGACGACCCATCGCGGTTCGGGTGCGTGCCGACCGATGACACCGGGCGGGTCACGGCGTTCCTGGAGAAGACCCCCAATCCGGTGACCAACCGGATCAACGCCGGCTGCTACGTCTTCACCCGCTCGATGATCGACTCGATCCCGAAGGGCGAGGTCGTGTCGGTGGAGCGGCAGACGTTCCCCGGCCTGATCGAGTCGGGCGAGCTCGTGCTGGGCTACGCCGCCCGCGCCTACTGGCTCGACGTCGGCACCCCGGCCGCGTACGTCCAGGGCTCCCGCGACCTCGTGCTCGGCCGGCTCGACTCCCCGGCCCTGCCGGGGCCGACCGGCGAATGCCTGGCGCTGGGCGGCGCCCGCGTCTCGCCCGAGGCCAAGGTCCAGGGCGGCACGGCGGTCGGCGCGCGGGCGGTGGTCGAGGCCGGGGCGACGGTGGCCGGCTCGGTGCTGCTCGACGGGTGCGTCATCGAGGCGGGCGCGTCCGTCATCGACTCGGTGGTCGGCAAGGAGGCGCGGGTGTGCGCGGGCACGGTGGTGCGTGACGCGGTGATCGGCGACGGGGCCGTGGTGGGCCCCGGCAACGAGCTGCGGAACGGCGTCCGCGTCTGGCCGGGGATCGAGCTGCCCGAGCGGGCGCTGCGTTACTCCAGCGACGTCTGACGACCAGTCACCTCCCGGCCCGAACAGGTGAGCGGACCGGGCAGACTGGAGGGGTGAAGGAGCGCTGGTGGACGCCTGACGGGCCACTTGACGTCGGGCTGGCGTTGGCGCCGCACCGTCGCGGCGGCTTCGACCCGGCCTGGCGGCAGGCGCCCGACGGTGCCGTGTGGCGCACCTCCAGGGCTCCCGACGGGCCCTGCACGCTGCGGGTGAGTGTCGCGGTCGGGCGCGTGCGGGGGCAGGCGTGGGGGCCCGGCGCGGAGTGGGCGCTGGAGACGTTGCCGGCACTGCTGGGGGCGGATGACGACATTTCTGGATTTGTCGTCAAACATCAGCTCCTGGCGGACTTTGTCCGGAGGAATCCCGGCGTGCGGATCGGCCGCACCGGGCGGGTCATGGAAGCGCTCGTGCCCGCCGTGCTGGAGCAGAAGGTCGTCGGGCAGGAGGCGTGGCGGGCCTGGAAGTGGCTGCTCACCCGGTACGGCGACCCCGCCCCCGGCCCCGCTCCCGACGGCATGCGGGTGATCCCCGAGCCGGCGGTGTGGCGGCAGATCCCCATCTGGCACTGGCACCGGTCGGGCGCCGAGGCCGTGCGGGCCCGGACGATCGCCACCGCCGCCTGGCACGCCGGCAAGCTGGAGGCCGCCGCGACCACGCAGGAGCTCGACCGGCTGCTGCGCGCGCTGCCCGGCATCGGGGTGTGGACCTCGGCCGAGGTGCGCCAGCGCGCCTTCGGCGACCCCGACGCGGTGAGCGTCGGAGACTTCCACCTGGCCAAGATCGTCGGGTACGCGCTGACGGGGGAGAAGACCGACGATCCGGGGATGCTGCGGCTGCTGGAGCCGTACGACGGGCATCGGCACCGGGCGACGGTGCTCATCGGGCTCTCGGGGCTGCGGCCGCCGGCGCGCGGGCCGCGGATGCCGGCGCGCGACTACCGGGCGTTCTGAGCCGCCCTGGGTGCCGGGCGTGAACCCAGCTCGTCGTAGTGTTGCCCCTTATGGACGATCTGGTCAGTGACACCGCGCTGCGCCGGGCGCTCGCCCGGGCCCGCGACGGCAAGACCCTCGACGTCACCGAGGCGACCGTGCTGCTGCACGCCCGCGGTGAGCACCTCGACACCCTCCTGGAACACGCCTCCCGCGTCCGCGACGCCGGCTTGGAAGCCGCCGGCCGGGCCGGGACCATCACCTACAGCAGGAAGGTGTTCATCCCGCTGACCAGGCTGTGCCGGGACCGGTGCGGCTACTGCACATTCGCGACCGCGCCCCACAAGCTGGCCGCGCCGTTCCTGAGCCCCGACGAGGTGCTGGAGATCGCCCGGCAGGGGGCGGCGATGGGCTGCAAGGAGGCGTTGTTCACGCTGGGGGACCGGCCTGAGGATCGCTGGCACCAGGCCAGGGAGTGGCTCGACGCGCACGGCTACGACGACACGCTGTCGTACGTGCGCGCGATGGCGATCAGGGTGCTGGAGGAGACCGGGCTGCTGCCGCACCTCAACCCCGGCGTGCTGAGCTGGCGTGACCTGCAGCGGCTCAAGCCCGTCGCGCCGTCCATGGGGATGATGCTGGAGACGACGTCGCGGCGGTTGTTCGAGGAGAGGGGGCAGGCGCACCACGGCTCGCCGGACAAGGATCCGGCCGTGCGGCTGCGGGTGCTGGAGGACGCCGGGCGGACCAACGTGCCGTTCACGACCGGGATCCTCATCGGGATCGGGGAGACCGTCCGCGACCGGGCCGAGTCGATCTTCGCGATCCGGCGGGTGGCCCGCGAGTACGGCGGGATCCAGGAGGTCATCGTCCAGAACTTCCGCGCCAAACCGGACACCGCGATGCGCGGGCTGGTCGACGCCGACCTGAAGGAGTTGGCCGCCACCATCGCCGTGGCCCGCCTCGTGCTCGGCCCCCGCGTACGCCTCCAGGCCCCGCCGAACCTGGTCGACGCCGAGTACGCGCT
>DASUCK010000109.1:0-5793 GCA_036276095.1 Nonomuraea sp.
CGTACCGAACTCAAGGAAACGTGATGAATCTCAGCGGTGTGCTGTTCTTCCCCGTGACCCCCTTCGACTCCGGCGGCGGGCTGGCCGAGGAGGTGCTGGCCGAGCACCTCCGGCGGGGCATGGCGCACGGGCCCGGCGGGGTGTTCGTGGCCTGCGGCACCGGGGAGTTCTCGGCGCTGTCGGAGACCGAGCACGCGCGGGCGGTGCGGGTGGCGGCCGAGGTGGTGGCCGGGCGGGTGCCGCTGTTCGCGGGCGCGGGCGGGCCGATCGGCGCGGCGCTCGGCCAGGCCAGGGCCGCCCGCGCGGCGGGGGCGGACGGGCTGCTGCTCATGCCGCCGTACCTGACGCAGGGGCCGGGGCACGGCTTCCGCGCGTACGTGGAGACGGTGGCCGCGGAGCTGCCGGTGATCGTCTACCAGCGCGGCCCGGTGGCTCTGGAACCGGACGCGGTGGTCGAGCTGGCCGAGATCCCGGGCGTGATCGGGCTCAAGGACGGGCTCGGCGACATCGACCGCATGCAGCGGACCGTGCTCGCGGTGCGCGAGAGCCACCCCGGCTTCCTGTTCTTCAACGGGCTGCCGACGGCCGAGCTGACCATGCCCGCCTACCGGGGCATCGGCGTGGACCTCTACTCCAGCGCGGTGTTCGCGTTCGCGCCCGAGATCGCGCTGGCGTACCTGAACGGCGACGAGCGGCTGCTCACCGAGTTCTACGCCCCGCTCGTCCGGCTCCGCGGGAAGGTGCCCGGCTACCCGGTCGCCCTGGTCAAGGCCGGGGTACGGCTGCGCGGCCTGGACGTCGGCGCGGTCCGCCCGCCGCTGGTGGACGTGACGGACGAGCACCTGGCGGAGCTGGAGGCGCTGATCAAGACCGGGCTGGAGCTGGCCGCGTCATGACGGTCGCCGACCTGCGAACGGAGCTGCGCACGGCCAAGCTTCCCCGGCCCTGGGGCGCGGACGTGCCGGCCAACCACGTGATCGTCACCCGCGTCACGCTGGCGGACGGGCGCGTCGGCACCGGGTTCTCGTGGACGCCGCAGATCGGCGCGCACGCCGTCCTCGCGCTGCTGGAGCACGATCTGCGGGAGGCGCTGATCGGCCGGCCCGCCCACCCCGAGGTGGTGTGGGACCGGCTGTGGCGGCACACGCGCGAGGCCGGCCCCGGCGGGGTCACCACGATCGCGCTGGCCGGGATCGACCTCGCGCTGTGGGACCTGCGCTGCGGCGACCGCGGCCTGGCCGACGTGCTCGGCCGCCGCCGCGACGAGGTCCCGGTGTACGGCAGCGGCGTCAACCTCCACTACTCCCTGGAGGAACTGGTCGAGCAGGCGAGGCGGTGGGTGGCGGCCGGGTACCGGGGCGTCAAGATCAAGGTGGGCCGCCCTGACCTGGCCGAGGACGTGGCGAGAGTGGCCGCGGTGCGCGAGGTCATCGGCCCCGACCGGCTGCTGATGATCGACGCCAACCAGCGCTGGGACCTGCACCGGGCCCGGCGGGCCCTGGCCGCGCTGCGCGCGTTCGACCCGCACTGGATCGAGGAGCCGCTGCCGGCCGACGACGTGACCGCGCACGCGGAGCTGCGCCGCTCCACCGACGTGCCGATCGCGGTGGGCGAGAACGTCTACACCACGTACGGCTTCCGCGACCTGCTGGCCGCCGGCGCCTGCGACGTCGTGCAGCCGAACGTGGTCCGGGTCGGCGGCATCACGCCGTTCCTGCGCATCGCGGAGCTGGCCAGGACGTACGACGTGCCGGTCTACCCGCACCTGCTGGCCGAGCTGTCCGGGCAGCTCGCGCTGACCCTGCCGCAGCCCGTCATGGCCGAGGACGTCGAGGACGCCTCCTTCGCGGCGCTCGGGCTGCTGGCGGAGCCGTACCCGGTGAAGGTGTCCGGCGGCGTGCTGCGGGCGGGCGGGCACGCCGGGCTCGGGCTGAGGTGGTCGTGATGAAGGTCGTACTCGCCGGGGCCCGCGGGCACGGGCAGCACCACCTGCGTCACCTGCGCCTGCTGGCCGGGCGCGGGCTGATCGAGCTGGCCGGGATCTGCGACGTGCGGCCGGTGGAGGTCGACTTCGGCACGCCGGCGCAGTCGGCCGACCTCGGCGCGCTCGTCGAGAAGACCGGCGCGCAGATCACGATCATCTGCACGCCCATCCACACCCACGCCGACCTCGCGGTGACCGCCCTGCGCGCCGGCTCGCACGTGCTGCTGGAGAAGCCGCCCGCGCCGAGCCCGGCCGAGCACCGGCGGATCGCCGCCGCGGCGGCCGAGACCGCGCTCGCCTGCCAGGTCGGCTTCCAGTCGCTGGGGTCCGCGGCGGTCCCCGCGCTGCGCGCGCTGATCGCGAGTGGGGCCCTCGGCCGCGTCCGCGGCATCGGCGGGGCCGGCGCGTGGAACCGGCCGCCGGCGTACTTCACCCGCTCGGCCTGGTCGGGGCGGCGCCGGCTGGGCGGCGCCGACGTGGTGGACGGCGCGCTGACGAACCCGTTCGCGCACGCCGTGGCGACCGCGCTGGCGCTCGTGGACGGGCCGATCGCGGACATCGAGACCGAGCTCTACCACGCCCACCCGATCGAGGCGGACGACACGTCGTGCGTGCGGATCCGGATGGCCGACGGGCTCGTGATCACGGTCGCGGTGTCGTTGTGCGCCCCCGAGCGGCACGAGCCGTACCTGGTCGTGCACGGCGACCGGGCCACCGCCACGCTGGTCTACACGGAGGACCGGCTCAAGGTCGAGTACGCCGACGGCACGGTCACCACCACCGTGCACGACCGTACGGGCCTGCTGGAGAACCTGATCGACCACGTGCGCACCGGAGCGCGGCTGCTGGTGCCGCTGGCCGCCACGGAGACGTTCACCGAGGTGCTGGACGCGGTGCGGCTGGCGCCCGAGCCGCTGCCGATCCCCGACCGGCACCAGACCGTCGTCAGGGACGCCGCCGGCGAGGTCACCCACCGGTTCCTGCCCGGCATCGTGGACCTGACCGCGCGCAGCGCCGCCGAGCTGGCGCTCTACTCGGAGCTGGACGTCCCATGGACACGCGTGGAGCTCCTGGTCGCGGGGCGGCCCGTCGCCCGGTACGAGGTGCGGCCCGACCTGCCGGCCAACGACTCGCCGCGCCCGTACCTGCACAGGGTGCGCACGCTCGGCGGGGTCGAGGTCACCCAGGTCCGGCCCGAGGACCACGTGCACCACCTGGGGGTGAGCGTGGCGGTCTCGGACCTGGGCGGGGTGAACTTCTGGGGCGGGCGCACGTACGTCAGGGGGCGGGGGCCGACCTGGCTCGACGACCACGGCAGCCAGCGGCACCGGGCGTTCCACCGGCTGGCCGACGACGGCTTCGCCGAGGAGCTGCTGTGGACGGGGCCGGACGGCCGACCGGTGGCCCGGGAGCAGCGCACGGTCACCGCGCGGCCGCTGGACACGGCGTGGGGGCCGGGCGCGGGGCGGCCGGCGGGCGCGGCGTGGGCGCTGGACTTCGCGTTCACGCTCACCAACCTCACCGGCGCGCCCATGGAGATCAACAGCTCGGCCACCAAGGGGCGCGCGGGCGCCGGCTACGGCGGGTTCTTCTGGCGCGCGCCCGGCGCCTCCACCGCCCGCACCACCCTGCCCGGCGACGAGCGGACCGTGCACGGCAGCCGCCACCGGTGGATCGCCATGTCCGGCACCGACCCGGGCGGGCGGGACTGGACGCTCGTGTTCGTCCAGGACGACGGCGACCCCTGGTTCGTGCGGGTCGCCGAGTATCCGGGCGTGGGCCAGGCGCTGGCGTGGGACCGGCCGCTGGTCGTCGAGGACACGCTGACCCGGCGGGTGGTCACGGTCGTCGCCGACGGCCGGCTCGGCCCGGACGACGCGGCGGCGCTGGCCGCCCGGGTCTGACCCCGGCCTACTCGACCGTCTCGTGGTCGAGGTCGCCGGGCCCCGGCTGGTCTCCCGGCCGCGCCTGGTCGCCGGGCCCCGCCTGGTCGCCTTCGGCCCGTTGCGCGGGGCCGCCTGAGGTGGACCGGAGGAGCCGCAGCGCGCCCCGCGACAGCGCGGTCAGGATGTCGGCGCACTCGTCCAGGTCGGGGTAGCGGCCTTCGAGGTGGCCCATGGCCAGGGCGTTCGTGGCGGCGTTGACGCCTTCGGCGATCATCTCCAGGCGGCGCCGGTCGCGTTCGTCGTCGGCGGTGTAGCCGAGCTCGGCCAGGTCGGCGGCGTGGTGTCTGCGGTAGGTGGCGGCCGTCTCGACGGCGAACTCGCGCAGCGACGACGACGGGTCGTGCCGGGCGCGCAGCTGGATGCGCAGCAGCTCGGGGTGCCGGCAGATGGCATCGAGCGGGATGCGGAAGGTGTCGCGGTGGCGTTCGAGGTCGCCGGGGGCCTCGCGGGCCTTGCGCCGGGCCTCGCGCATCGAGGCGCGCAGCCGCTCGCCGCCCTCCTGGGCCAGGACGAGCAGCAGCTCCTGCATGTCCTTGAAGTGCACGTAGAAGCTGGACTGCGCGATCCCTGCGGCCCTGGCGACCTTGACCGTGCTCAGCCCGGCCTCGCCCTCCTCGTCGAGGATGGCCAGCGCGGCCCTGAGCAGCTTGCGCCTGGTGAGGTCCTTCGCCTCGCTCCTGCTGAGCGGTGTGGTCATCACGCCAACCTAGAGGGTCTTGTGCGGATTTTCACCGATAGTACTATCGGTGAAATTGCTCTCGGGGGATGATCCGGGAGGAGGCGTGGATGAAACGCTGGAAAGGGCCGGCCGCGCTGTTGCTGGCCTCGATGGTTCTGTTGGCGTGCAGCGGCCAGCGCCCGGTCGCCACCCCGCAGGCGGGCGCCTCGCCGACCGGCCCCGCGCAGGGCGGGCGGCTGGTGTACGCGCTGAGCGCCGACGCCAACGGGTTCAACCCGATCACCGACCAGTTCGCGGCGCAGAGCTACAGCCTGGCCGGCACCATCATCGAACCGCTGGTGAGCGTGGACGCCGACGGCGACTGGACGCCGTACCTGGCCGAGTCGCTCACCCCCAACGACACCTACGACGAGTGGACCATCACGATCAGATCCGGCGTCTGGTTCTCCGACGGCATGGCGCTGACCGGTGAGATCGTCAAGTCGAACCTGGACGCGCAGAAGGTGTCCCCGCTGACCGCGGCGGTGTTCCAGCCGATCGAGTCGTTCGAGCTGGTCGACCCGATGACCGTCAAGGTCAACCTGAAGCAGCCGTGGGTGGCCTTCCCGTACTACCTGGCCACGCAGACCGGCATGATCGTCCCGCCGGCCTCGCTCAGCGACCCCAAGGCCGCCAGCCTGAAGCCGGTGGGCACCGGGCCGTTCATCTTCAAGGAGTACGTCCCGGACAACCGCATGGTCGTCACCCGCAACCCGCGCTACTGGCGGCAGGGCCTCCCCTACCTGGACGAGATCGAGTTCCGCATCCTGCCCGACAGCCAGACCCGGGCGCAGACCCTCGAATCCGGCGGCGTGGACGCCATCGGCACCTCCCGCGACGAGGACCTCACCAAGTTCGGCGCCATGGAGGACGCCTACACCGTGCACCGCGCGCAGGGCATGGCCGTGGCCGAGTACCTGTTCCTGCTCAACACCGCCGTCGCCCCGCTCGACGACGTGCGGGTGCGCCGCGCCATGGCCCACGCCATCGACCGCGAGACCGTCATCTCGACCCTGCGCGGCGGCCTGACCGAGCCGGCCGACGGCCCGTGGTCGAAGGACTCCAAGTGGTACGCCCCCGGCGGCTACCCCGGCTACGACCCCGCCCGCGCCGCCGCCCTGGTCAGGGAGGTCGAGGCGGAGAAA
>DASUCK010000110.1:0-8499 GCA_036276095.1 Nonomuraea sp.
CGATGAGCGCCGCGACCGTGTTCGCAGCATCGGAATCCATGGCCGGGTTGACGTGGCTGTAGATGTCGAGCGTGATCGAGATCGTGGAGTGCCCGAGCCGCTCCTGAACGATCTTCGGGTGGACTCCTGCCTGGAGCGCCAACGTGGCCCATGAGTGCCGGAGGCCGTGGATCGACAGGTAGGGCATCTCGTGCCGCGTGACCGACTTGCGGAACTGGTTGGACACGACCTTGGGATGCAGCGGCTTACCCGTGCGGTCGGGAAAGACCAGGCCCTCGTCGGTGTATGCCGAGCCAGCGGCGAGGCGTTCCTCCCGCTGACGGGCGCGGTGTCCTCGGAGGGCCGTAACTGTTGCCAGGTCGAGGGAGATCGCGCGACGGCCGCGTGCCGTCTTCGGAGTGCCCCAGCCGAGTCCGGTCTCGCCGGACCGGTAGTCCCCGACCTGCACGAGGGTGCGGTTGATCGACAGGCGCGCCGCGGCAAGATCGACGTCATCCCATCGCAGACCGAGAGCCTCACCGCGACGCATGCCCGTGGTAGCGATGAGTCGCCACAGCGGCGCGTAGCGGCTGTCTTTGGTGGCCTCGAGGAAGCGCGCGATCTCGGCCCCGGTCCATGTGCGCGCACGAACCCGCTCGCTCGGGCGGGCCCGAGGCGGGTCCGCCTGGTCCGCAGGATTTCGGACGATCAGGTTCCAGCGGACCGCGTCACGAAAGGCACGGTGCAAGATGGTGTGCACGTAGGCGACCGTCCGCGGCGACAGGGCACGCCGGGTCGTGCCTGCAAGCAGGTCCGCGTACAGCGCGTTGAGCATCGGCGCAGCGACCTGCTGCAGCGACACCGAGGCGACCGCTTTCGTAGCCACGTGGACGCGGATGTTGCGGGCGTAGCTGTCCAGCGTGCTGGGCCGGACCGTGGCCGTTATCGCCGGCAGCCAGGTGCTGGCTAGGTATTCGCCCAAGGTCTGGCGCGCCGGTGCGACGTACGTCCGGTCAGTCAGGTCGCGGATGGTCCGGGTCAGCGCCGCCTGCGCTTCCCTTCGGGTCGGGAAACCACGCCGCCGCGTCTGCTCACGCTTCGCGACGCCGGGTGACGTCGTGTCGACCACGAAGTACCACGTTCCGTTCCGGCTTCGCTTGACGCTGCCGCGACGCCCGCCGTTGCTGTCCATCCGATGCTCCCCTGCCATGTGCTCGATGGCGAAGCTCGATTCAAGCCAGGCCAACCGTCGCTCGGTCACCCCGCCGCGGCATTTGCCTGGCTGCCACGTAACTCCGCGACGAGGGCGAGGAGTGCGTCAGTCGGTATGCGTCGGCAGGCGCCGATGTGCACCGACTCGAGGACGCCCTCCTGCATCAGTTCGTACAGCTTGGAGCGGCCGATGCCAAGGGCTCGGGCGGCTTCTGTGGGCGTGAGCAGGATCGGGTCGGTCATAGCGATCTCCCTTCGACGTGGCGGTACTCGGGGACGTGAGTGACGGAGGACTGCCAGCGGCCCGGTCGTAGTCGGGGGAGCTGGAGGGTGGCGAGGGTCTGGGTGCGGCGGACGGCGAGGCGGGCGGCGAGCCGGTCCAGCTGCCGGGCGTCCTGGACTCGCGAGGTCGCGCCGTTCTCGCGGACGTCGGGGTCGTCGGGGACGTAGAGGTGGTTGGCGACCCGTCCGCGCGAGAGTGCGACGTAGCCGGCCTCCCGTGTGAGCGCGCCGGCGCCGTAGAGCAGGGCGGTCTCGACGGTGGCGCCTTGGGCCTTGTGGCAGGTCATGGCGTAGCCGTGGTCGAGGTGCCGGGCCGCCCAGTCGGCGGGGACGGTGACCTGCTGGTTGTCCTCGGCGGCCAGGGTCAGGGTCCTGCGTTTCGGGTTGACGGCGGTGACGGTGGCGCGGGTGCCGTTGAGCAGCCCGAGCCGGTGGTCGTTGCGGGTGACGAGGACCCGGTCCCCGGCCCGGTACTCCCGCTGGGCGTCGCCCTGCCCGGCGGTGACGGCGTCGGGGCCGAGCCGGCCGTCGGCGAGCAGGCGGGCCCGGGTGGCGTCGTTGAGGTCGGTGACGTCGGCGCGCCGCACGGCGAGCATCACCACCCGCCCGGCGTCAGCATCCCCGTCGGGCTGTTCACCGTCGCCGAGGAGGCGCAGGTAGTCGCCGACGATCCGCTCGGGGAGCTGGTCGGCGGGGCCGGTGTGGACGCGGCCGTGGGTGGCGTAGGCGGCGACGGCGGCGTCGGGGTCCCCGGCGCGCAGGTCGGACAGGGCGCGGCGTTCCCACCCCTGGGTCTGGCGGCGGTTGTCGGTGAGGGTGATGGTGTCCCGGTGTCTGGCGAGGGCGGGGAACAGGCCGCCGGCGCCGACCTCGGGCAGCTGCGCGGGGTCCCCGACCAGCACCAGCGTGCCGGCCGAGGCGCGGGTGTGGGCGAGCAGCCCGGCCATGGTGCGGGTGTCGACCATCGAGGCCTCGTCCACGACGACCACCCCGCCGCGGGGCAGCCCGGCCGGCCTGCCGGTGGCCGGGTCGGTGCGCCGCGCAGCCGCGAGCAGCCGGGCCAGCGACATGGCGGGGGTGCCGGTGGCGTGTTCGAGGCGGCGGGCGGTCACCGCCGCGACCGCGGCACCGATCACGAGGCGGCCCTGGTCGGTCCAGGCCCGGGTGGCGGCGGCGAGGGCGGCGGTCTTCCCCGCGCCGGCCGGGCCGACCACCACGGCCAGCCCGTCGGCGGCTGCGAGGGCGTGGACCATGGTCTGCTGCTTGCCGGACATGGTCTGCCCGGACAGGGCCGCCTCGATGGCCTCGCGGGGGACGGGGCGGGCCGGCAGCGCGAGTAGCTCGCGGGCGGTGCGGATGGCGGCCTGCTCGACTCCGAGGAGCTCGGTGGTGGACCAGCGCGCCCCGCCCTCCCCGCGGGTCGCCAGGCGCACCGTGTCGCGGTGCCGCAGCACCCGGTCCGCGGCGGCCTCCAGCGCGACCCGGTCCACCGCCGTCCCCGGTGGCAGGGCCTGGCACAACGCTTGGAGCAGGTCGCGGCGGTCGAAGCCGGTGGCCTGCGCCGTGAGCCCGGCCGGGCCGAGCAGGTGCTGGGCGAGCCGGTCAATCGGCGGCGCGGCCGGGGACCGGGTGCGCCCGAGGACGGCGGCGACCAGCGTCGCGGGCCGGTGCCCGGCCGCCCGGGCCTTCGCCGCCCACCGCTCGCGCAGGGTCTGCTCCGGTTCGGTGGCGGGCTTGACCGGTCGGGTCGCGAGGCAGGCGGCCTGCGCCGCGTCCGGGCCGGACGTCCCGGCCTCGGCCATGGCGTCGAGGATCTGCCGCCGCCGGATCGAGAACGTCGAGAGGAGGTCGCGTGGGAGGCCGGCGACCTCGGCGATCCCCTTCACCGGTGTCGTCCACTCGACGCCGAGCCGGGCGGTGAGCTCCCCGCGCAGCACCGCGTGGTACAGGTAACTCCCCGTGAGGGCGTGCCGGTAGATGGCCTTGGCGTCGACCGCGGACCACCGCCCGTCCGCGCCGTGCAGCAGGTTCGGCACGACGAGGTGGGTGTGCAGCTGGGGGTCCCCGGCCCGGGAGGTGTGGTGCTCGAAGGCGGCGGCGATCCACCCGTCGGTGCCGATGTGGGTGGCGCGTTGCCCGTCGCCCTGGTGCCCGCGCAGCCCGTGCCCAGCCACCGACTCCAGGTAGCCCAGGACTTCCCCGACGGCGGTCTGGTGCGCTGCGCGCACCTGGGCGGCGACCGTCGGGTCGGCGAGGGCGTAGAGGACGCTGACAGACTTGGGGGCGGAAACGGTGACGTCGATGCCGGGCCGGCGCACGTCGACCCGCCGACCCGCGTACCGGGCGGCCTCGGCGTAGCGGTCGCGCCCGTCCGGCCCCCGGTAGATGGCGCGCACGTCGATCCCGGCGGCGGCGGCGATCTTCTGGGCGCGGGCCGGGGACACCGTCGGCGCCCGGCCCCGCCCGGCCCGCTCCCGGCGGTCCACCCGGGCGGCGATTCCGGTGAACGCGGCCCGGTCGGCGGGGTCGGTGAACACCGCCGTGACCGGCTGGCCCTGGTCGGCGTTACTGGCGCGGACGGCGTCGACGAGGGGTTTGGCGTCCAGCCGGCCGCGGGGGTCCGCCCGCACCATGGTGGGGGCCGGCATCCCACCCGGCGGCCTCCCGGCCAGCAGGTCCCGCAGCATCCCGGCGCCGGTGTGGTCGACCCAGCCGTTCAGGCCGGCCGCTTGGGCGCCGGCGCCGAGCCAGCGCCCGGCGGGTTCGGCACCGAGGTAGTAGTCCGCGGCGCAGCCGGCCTGCTGCGCCAGGTAGTAGCCGGCCGGGTCCGGGCCGGGGCCGAGCATGTGCACCGACACCACCACCGGCCTCACCCCGCCCCGGCGAGGGGAGGTCGGGTGCCGCCGTTGTTGATCACAGGTCCGGCCCGTCCAGGCCCCGCGACTTGTCGGTCGTCCGACGCGCGGCGGAACGCGGCGCGTGGAACAGCCTCCATGCCTGCGCCGCCTCGCCCGGGTCCAGGCCCAGGACGGTGTCGCGGTGCAGCCGGGCCTGCCCTCGCAGCCAGCCCGCGAGCTCGGCCCGCACCGCCGGCACCGCCTGCCCGCGGGCGGCGGCGACCTGGTCGCAGGATGCCCCGGCGCGCAGGGCGGCCACCGCGTCCAGCGCCCAACCGGCCTGCACCCGCCCGGCGATCGCCGTCCCCAGCGCCAGCTGCTGCAGCGCCCGCCCCGCCCGGTCTTCGGCGGGGTCCGCGCCCACACCAGGGTCCGGGTCCTGGTCGAGGCGCAGCGCGACGTAGCGGGCCACCAGCTCCGCGAGTGCCACCTCGGCGCAGTCACCCGGGCCGGTGCCGGCCGGGTCCGGTCCGCTCATCGGGGTTCACCTCCGGTACAGATGTGCGCCGGGGAGGGGCCGCAGACGAGGACGCTGGGAAAGAATCTTGAAAACTCCTCTCCCGCGGCGCGGGCGGCGAGGGCTGCGGCACATGGTCGGCGGCGTTGGCAAGGGTGCTGGCAACCGGTGGCGCCGGTTGCCAAGCGCCCGGCGGCCGTCGTCACGACGGCCAGGCGTGCCGGGTGCGCGGCGCCCGCGCCAGGGCAGCGGCACCGGTCGGCCCCCGGCACGCCGGGTCGTGGCCCGCGCACCGAGGTGAGGTCGAGAGAGGGGAGGCTCCATGCCCGCACGATGCGCGGCCAGGTTGCCCGCACAGTGGCCCGCGCGACCAGCACCGCCGTAGCCGTCCGGGGACGCCCGCAGCCGTCCGGCGAGCCGCGGCGCAGCACGCGCCGGCTACCGCGGGCAACCCCGCCGGCAACCCCGCGGGCAACACCCGGCCGCGGACGGCAGCCCGCGGGCGACGCGGGCCGGTCTGGCGGGAAGGGCTCGTCACGCTCCCCTATGTGCCGACCAACCCCGCGAGCCGAGGGGTGCGCCGAAAGAATCTGAGAAACTCCTCACCGCCGGGGGCGTGGCAAGGGTTTCGGCAAGCGGTCCGCCGGGCGTGGCAAGGGTTTCGGCAAGCGGTCCGCCGGGCGTGGCAAGGGTTTCGGCAACCGGTCGCCGGGCGGGGCGAGGGTTTCGGCAACCGGTCGCCGGGCGGGGCGAGGGTTTCGGCAACCGGCTTCGCCGCCGATGGGCAACCCGCTTGGCCGCCGACAGTGCGCCGGTCAGGTGTGCGGTTGACCGGTTCTCGGGTGCGTTTACGGGAGCGGTGCCGTACGGCCGACCCGCCGCCGGGTCGTGGCGGCCCCCGGTTCGTGCGTCGCCGTGAGCGAGCAGCTCCAGGCCGGCACGATGCTCGGCGAGGTGCCCGCGTGACTGGGCCAGTCGTTGCCGATCGGCGTTCGCAGCCGCTGGTCGTCGCGCCCTGGCCGACGAACGCCGGGCTTCAGGTGACACCGCGATCATTCTCCGCGGATAGCGCTCCACGACGGTGGGGCGAAGCACCGCCACGTCCACGGGGGCACCAGTCGACACGTGCAACCTCGGCGCCTCCCGTCTTAGCAGGGCCGACCTGCCACACCGGCCCGCCGCCGTGAACAGCGGCCGGCGCCGAGATCGCGAAACGACTGTCCCTCCGGCCGCGGTGCACTCCGTAGCGCTGTCGGCCGAATCGCGCCGTGGCCGTCGGTCGCCACCCCGCCTTCGCCGTCTGGTCGACGGATCCCCGCCCTTCGTCGCCACCGGCGCGCCCGACCGTCTCTACGCCCCTCGACCATCGCCGACCTCGCCGACCCACCGGCTTGCCGACCCGACCGACACGCCCCCCAGCGCTTCGCCGCCTTCACCCCGCCAACACGACCCTTCGATCTCGCCCCACGGCAGTTCGTCATTCCCGTGAACCCCGGACCTGGGCACACCGTTGTATCGCGATACCGCGGGGTGGCCGTGGTCGGATAGGAACCGGAGCCAGGCGGCCCACCCCGGCGCCGGAGGGGCCGTCCTCCCAGTACGTTCCGGTCCCGACACGTTCACCGGACGGGTCCTACGAGACGCGTCTGTATCGCCGCGAGAAGCTGTACAACCGGCGTGCCCTATGTCTATGTGCCCCGAGACGGATCCCCATACGGACCTCTTGACGGTGTGTCGAGCGTCCTAGACAGATGCTCGTCCTCCCCAGGGGGACCGATCGATCTTGACCTTCAGTGAAGTAAGGCAGATGGCCGTCGAGCGACTTGCTGCGACACACTCACTCAGGTGGCGGACAGGTACCGGGCATGAGTCACAGTTCGGTTGCTCCTGACCGGGAGCACATCTTCAAGTCGTTGTACGAGAAGGTGTACCCGGACCTCCTCAGATTCGTTCAGCGCCGCGCGCACCCAGACCACGCCGAAGACGTGGTCGCCGACGCATTTCTGGTCGTGTGGCGTCGCCTCGATGAGTTGCCGCGCTTCCATGATGACGCGCGAGCGTGGGTCTTCGGCATCACCCGGAATCTCCTGCTCAATCAGCAACGGGGCGAGCAGCGTCGCCGCGCGCTAGGCGTGCGCCTCGCAGACGCCAAAAACCTGCCCTACGTGCTGACCCGGACGCCGACTTGGTCGTGAGCCGCGTGGACCTGGGAAAGGCCTGGGGTCTTCTCTCCGAAGCCCATCAAAGGTGCTGTGCCTCGCTGTCTTGGAGGAACTCCGCGCGCCGCAGGCAGCCGCTGTGCTCGGCATCTCGCCGGTCGCGTTCCGGCTGCATCTGAGCCGCGCCCGTCGCGCACTGCGACTCCATCTCGATCACGTGCCACAGCCGTCCGACGTGTCGGCTGGCGTCCCTGGGAGGACCACCGCGTCATGACCCGCAATCACGACATCACCACCGCGCTGCGATCACTTGACGCCGCAGATCACCACGTCGATCCGGCCAGCGCTCGAGCCCGCACCGACCTCCAGAGCATCCTCGCCGCCGACCCGTCGGTGGGGCCCGCTTCAGCCTTGGTCACCGTCCGCGGACCGGGTCGGCCGACCGCGACGCGCCGTCCGGACCACTCGCAGGTTGACACTCGCCGGGGGAATGCTCGCAGCAGTCATCGCCGGCGTGGTCGCGCTGCCGGCTCTCACAGGAGGTGACCAGGCGTTCGCGAGCTGGACGCCCGATCCTCACGGCATGACCGCGCGGGAGCGCACTGATGCGGGCCGTCGGCTGTCGCCAGAGGCACGAAGACGGAGCAGGCGCTGCGTATGCCGACGAACTGAACAGCGCTGAGCCCGTCATCGCCGAGCGCCGCGGCGTATGGACCACCGTGGAACTCGCCGGCCCGGACGGGTTCTCGGCTATGTGCATCACCGACGACTCCAGCCGCTTCTTTCTTCAAGGACATGATCGGCTCGGTCGGAACACCCACCGAATACGCCGCTCCCGGACCTCGTGACCTGGTCGCCACGTCGCTGGGCGTCGGCACCATGAAGGCGGGCGACGTCTCGCTGGCTGCCGGCACTGCTGGCTCCGACATCGTCGGAGTCATCTACCGGAGCCGAACCCACGGGCACGTGGCCGCGACCGTCTCGCGGGGACACTTCGCGCTCTGGCTACCGGGTGACGAGTTCGAGGACGCGTCAAACGACGGAGTTCTGGTCGAAGTGACCTACCGTGGCGGCAGGACCGGCCGGCTGACCCTCTGAGCCGCCTTCGCGGTTGGCACATGGGCATGGGACTCCGTCCCGAAGGCCAGCGGTTACAGCGACAGATCATCAGTCGGTCAGTCGTCCCGCAGTGGCATGCCCCTGTGGCGATCCTCGGCAGGAGGCCCCACGTTGAACAGCCAAAGTGACAGCCAAGGGGCCGGCGGCCCTCGACAACGAGTGAACCACTGACGCCAGAACCCGGCGCCAGGTATAGGGAAACTCTTGCGGGGCGGACGCCGGAGTGCGACCAAGACGGAGTAACTGTCTGTGTCCCTATTCCGGCCGATAAGGCAGTCTGCGTCCCGGGTTGGGTAACGGCACCTGCGTGTCGTGCACGTGAGGCGCCAGCCGACTGCCCATCTGACAAACCTGGTTGTCGTGGTCCTGCAGCAGCCCTCGTTTCGCGGTGTTC
>DASUCK010000111.1:0-9971 GCA_036276095.1 Nonomuraea sp.
GCCTCCACGACCCAGTCGGCCCAGCCCGCGCACAGGCCCGTGAGCAGGGCGAGCCCGGCCCGCCGCCGCCTCCACCCCGGCCAGGCCAGCGCCGCGGCCAGCGGGAGCACGAGCCAGAGGCTGTCCGGCGGCCGCAACAGCGCCACCGCGGCCACGCTCGCCGCCAGCCCGAACACCGGTCCCCGGCCGCTGCCCGGCCGCAGGCAGCGCAGGAAGCATCCGACGGCCGCCGTCGCGCCGAAGGCCACCCACAGGTTGGGCATGACCTCGTTGCCGTAGAACACCGACAGCCACAGGGACGCGAACAGCAGCGCGGCCAGCGGCACCGCCAGGCCGGACCGCACCCGCAGCCAGGTCCCGAACGACACGTACAACGCCAGGGCCGACAGCACGCACAGGTAGATCCGCAGCGCCTCCGTGGAGCCGGTCAGGAGCATCACGGGAGCGACCAGCAGGGTGACGCCGCGGGCGCGGGGCGCGATGAACTCGGTGGCCGGCACCCGCGGATCGACCTGGCTGACGTAGACGACCTCGTCCCACCCCAGCCCCATCCCCGGGGTGACCACGATCAGCTGAACGAGCCCGTACGCGACGGCCACGGCGGCGAGCAGCGCCCGCCCCGACTTCCAGGATCCCACCGGTCCCTTCTTAGCGCCGGCCACCAGCCGACACCGGGCAAGCCGCCGACACTTGCCGCGAACGATGCCTTCCCATGAACCTCGCCAGGCACGGGCGAGAGGCCGGGGAACGGCTCGGACGGTCAAGCGGCTCGGGCGGCCGGGTGGAGCGGTGCGGTGGAGCGGCTCGGGCGGTGGAGCGGCTCGGGCTGGCCCGGAGATCAGTTGGAGGTGCCCTGGCTCGGTTGCGCCCAGCCCGTGATCTCGCTCTTGCCCAACCTGCGAACGGCGATCTTCTTACGCGGGGTCTTCCGCTCCTGGCGTGGTACCGGGGCAGGGGTGTCGCTCATGGCTTTCCTTACCAGTGGAGTGGGGGACGGTCAGCGGAAGAGTATGGTCGCCGGGTCCGCTGATCAAGAGCAGAATGCGCAATCGGGCCGGGCCGGGTGGCGCGCGTAAACGTGCCCGTCCGGGTCGAGGAGGGTGAGTCCGTGAAAATAGCCGGGCGGCGTGGCCAGGAGCCCGGTTATGAGCGCCAGCACGTCGTGGGCGACCAACTGCCCGGAAAGCCCGGCCGACGCGCTGGTGACGCCCGGAAATGCATAGTCGGCGCCCGGCCGGGGCGGAATTCCCGCGCGTACGCACTCGAAACACGGGCCGCCCGGCCCGAAGACGCCCACGCTCACGAGCGGCCCGTTGTACCCGCCGCTCACCCACGGAATTCCCGCTTTCGCGCAGACCCGATTGGCCCACGTGCGAATTCCGTACGGCTCGCCGGGCCGGTCGGCGCAGAGGGCGAGGACGTCGAAACCGTCGGCCAGGGCGGCCAGCCGTTCCTGGCCGTCCACGGTGCACGCGGCGGCGGTGATCTCGACGTCGGTGTTGACCGCGCGCAGGCGCTGGGCGGCGACCTCGCTCTTCGGACGGCCCAGGTCGGCCTCGGTGTAGAGGAGCTGCCGGTTGAGGTTGGACAGCTCCACCACGTCGGGGTCGACCAGGTGGAGCCGGCCGACTCCGGCGGCGGCCAGCGACCAGGCCGCGTGGCTTCCTGTGCCGCCCAGTCCGAGCACCAGAACGCGGGCGTGTTTGATGAGCACCTGCGATTCCCAGCCGTGGTCGCGGGGCGTCAGATCCACCCACCGGAAGTAATCCCTATTGCGGCGGTAGCGTTCCTTTTCCCGTTCGCTGAGCGCCGCGCAGGAACCCGGATCGGCCTCTTCCACATGGCCTGAGGAGAGCAGCGTGGTGACGATTTCGTCGGCGTCGTCGCGGGTGAGCGCGGCGCATCGGGATTGCAGGGCGGTGACAATCTCTTGGCGGGAGCGGGTGCCGTCCATGAGCGTCAGCGCGGTCCACGCCAGGCCGTCCGTGTCGCGGATTTCCGAGGCTATGCCGTACAAGACGCCGCCCAGCCGGATGGTGCCGTCTTCGAGCCGGTGCGGGACATGCTCGGGTTTCACTCGGGGGAAGCGCATTCACCGATCGTAGGGCCGGCCCGCGCGTTTCTCCGGGGAATCGAGCGGGCTGAAGGGGGCGCCGGCCGGGCGGTCCCGGCGGGCCGGCAGGCGGGGTCATCACGTCGTCTGGCACGCGCCGAGGGCCCCCGGCGGCGATCGGGTCAACCGGCAGCGGGACCGGCAGGTGGGCGAGGGGCCGTGGCCGCGCCGTCAACCTCACCGGTATCTACCATCATCTTCCCTTAACGTGACATTTATCTGACCGTACGCCATGATGGCGCAGTAGTTCCATTTGCGGGTCCCGGGAGCACCAGGGAACAACCGGGCGAAAGGTCAGCAAGTCGCGCATGGGCGTTGTGAACAGCGGAATCAGGCGGAGGGCCAGGCTGCTCGCGGAGGCGTTGCGTCCGCCGCGCCAGCTGATGGGCGGGGAGGGCGCCAGCCTCAAGATCGCCGAAGGACTGAAGGCGCCGCGCCCGCCGAAACGCACGCAGGTCGTCGACTACAGCGTCCCGACCATGCCGCGGCAGGTGGAGTCCCCGGTCTTCGTGATCGCCCCCGTGCGCTCCGGCTCGACGCTGCTGCGCATGCTCCTGAACAGTCACTCCCGCATCCGCGCGCCGCACGAGCTGCACCTGCGCACCGTCGAGGTGAAGCTGGCCCCCGGCTTCTCCGAGGAGTCCATGCTGGAGCTCGGGCTCGACCAGGTCGAGCTGGAGCACGTGCTGTGGGACCGCGTCCTGCACCTGGAGCTGCGGCGCAGCGGCAAGGACATCGTCGTCGACAAGACTCCCGGCAACGTCTTCATCTGGGAACGGCTCAGATACGCCTGGCCGAAGGCGAAGTTCGTCTTCCTGGTGCGCCACCCCGAGGGCGTGGTGTCCTCGCTGGAGAACCGCAAGGACAACACCGCCACCAGGGCCGCCCTGGAGTCGACCGCCCTGAAGTACTTCAAGCCCATGGAACAGGCCCGCCGCACCCTCCCCGGCCTCACCCTCCGGTACGAGGAGCTGACCGCCGAGCCCGAGCGGGTCACCCGCGAGGTCTGCGCCTACCTGGGCGTGGAGTGGGAGCCGGAGATGCTCGCGTACGGGGATCACGACCAGGGCCGGTTCGTGCCGAACCTGGGCGACCGCAGCGACACCATCAAGTCGGGCCGCATCCAGGCCGCCCGCACCTTCGACGGCGCGGCCGCCCTGTCCCCGGAGCTCGCCGAGTACGCCACCGCCTGGGGCTACATCTGAGGCGGTCAGCCGGCGAAGCGCCGGGCCCGGTCGCGGGCCCATTCCGCGGCCTTGGCCGCCTGGTCGCCGGTGACCGGAGTGCCGGGCAGCCGGCCCAGGCGCTCCACCTGGTCGGCGAAGCGCAGGTGCTCCTGGTGGGCGTGCTCCCGGCACGGCAGGCAGGTGACGCTCTCCGGGCGGTGCGAGGTCATCGCGTACGGCACCTGGAACCCGCAGCCGGTGGTGACGACCCCCGGCTCGTCGGGCACGACGCCGAACGCCGACACGATCGCGCTGCGGAACGCGCCGCCGGCCTGCACCGACTTCCGCTCGACGTGGATGTGCGGATCGGTTTCGCTCATCTGTGGCCGCGCCTCCGTCCGGTTCGTCCCGGCATCAGGGTAGTGCGCCCGTCGTCGCCTCGGCCATATAACCGACGACCGTTTATGTCGAGCCGGAAAAAGAATATCGCTCACTCCTTTAGCCGGTTCGGAGTGGGCCGGCCGCTCGTTCTCGCGCCCCCTGGGAACCCGCCGCACCGGCAAAGATCAGGTCAGTTGCCCGCCGCCGCCGGAAAGCCCTTGCCCGCTCCTGCGGCTCCACCGGAACCCCCAAGGGAAACACGTCATCGCGGTGCTGTTGCTTGACTGTCTCGAATGATGAACCATTACAGGCAGCTTGACCGTATCTAAATGCTTATTCAGGGACTACTCTGCGTCCATTGAGCCACCGCCCACGGCCCGATGTCCCAGACCGCAGAGTTGCGAAGCCGGCCCGCCTCGTAAACGTTCCATTCGAGATGCGGAAGCGGAGATCGATCATGCCCGAGCGACAAGAAGCCCCGTTGCCACGGCAGGTTTGACGACAGGCGGTGCCGCCGCGATGAAAGGTCCCAGGCTGCTCACCTGCCGGACTGTCGTCTGCTTGTGAGGAGTCAGCTCGTCGTCGCGGACCACCTGCGCCGATGCGGCGCACCTGAGCCGGGTCGACCAGCCACCCCGCCGCGCGAGGACTCCGCCGTCCGTCAAGGATGACGCACACCGGGCCTCCTCCGCCGCGCCGGCGTCGCGGTCGATCCGTTCCTCCGAACCAGCCCTCGTTTCGCCTGCTCGGAAACTCCCCTGGCGAACCGGCGGGCGCGTGCGCATCTGCCACTCCCGCAGCTGCATCCCCCATGCCCGACAGGAGGTCGGCTCCACCATGACCACCCGCAGACAGTTACTCAAGGGCGGTGTCGTCGCAGGCGCCGCCGCGGCCATCGGCGGACCCAGGCTGCTCCTCGGGAGCAGCAGGGCCGAGGCCGCAACCCTCGACCCCAACTCCATACCGAAGTACGTCAGCCCCCTTCGCATTCTCCCGGCCATGCCGCCCTCCGCGGTCAGGTCGGACCGCCTTGAGTACCAGGTGGCGCAGCGCCGTTTCCTGCAACAGGTGCTGCCTCCCGGCATGCCGAGGACCACGGTCAACGGGTACGGCGTGCCGGGCCGCAGCGGCACGTTCTCCTCGCCCGGTTTCACCATCGAGAGCCAGGTCAACAAGCAGACCCGGGTCACGTGGATCAACCAGATGATCGACTCCAGCGGCAACTTCCTGCCCCCGCTGCTGACCGTGGACCCCACCATCCACTGGGCGAACCCGCCCGGCGGCAACTCAGGACGCGACTCGACGCCGACGTTCACCAGCACCCCGCCGCCGTACACCGGGCCGCAGCCGATGGTGGTGCACCTGCATGGGGCGCACGTCTTCGAGGAGAGCGACGGCCTGCCCGAGACCTGGTTCCTGCCCCAGGCGAGGAACATCCCGAGCAACTTCGCGCGGGTCGGCAGCGACTACGAGCCGTTCAGGCAGGAGGCGTGGGACCGCTGGGGCGTCAGCTGGGCGCCGGGCACCCTGACCTCCGTCTACCCGAACACCCAGCGCGCCAACACGATGTGGTACCACGACCACGTCCTCGGCATGACCCGGGTCGACGTCCACACCGGCCTGGTCGGGTTCTACATCCTCAGCGGCGGCAGCGCCGACCTGCCGGCCGGCCTGCTGCCCGGCCCGCGCCCGCAGGCGGGCGACGCGACGGGCCGCAGGTACTACGACATCGTCATGGTGCTGCAGGACAAGACCTTCAACGCCGACGGCTCCCTCTTCTACCCGAGCGTCACCGACCTGGCCGGCCCGGTCGCCCCGGCCTCCGACATCCCGCCGTACTGGAACTCCAGCGTGTCGGGGAACTCCTCGACCGTGAACGGGACCACCTGGCCGCTGCTGGAGGTGGAGCCGCGCCGGTACCGCTTCCGGTTCCTGAACGCCGACAACTTCCGCACCCGCTCGCTCAAGATCGTCCGTAATCCGGTCGCGCGTCCGGGGACCATCGCGGTGCCGACCTGGGTCATCGGCGCGGACGGCGGCTTCGTGCCGCGGGCGCAACCGCTGCACAACACCAACACCGGCATTCTGATCTTCACCTCGGAGCGCGTGGACCTCGTCGTCGACTTCACCGGCATGCCGGTCGGCTCGGAGTTCTACCTGGTCGACGACCTCGTCACCGGCAGCGCCGGCCTCAACGACGTGAACAACGTCGGCCAGATCATGAAGTTCCGGGTCGTGCCGTTGCAGGGCGCCGACAACACCCTGCCGCCCGACCAGCTGCCGCTGCCGCCACGCCGCAACTTCGGCCCGGTACGGGAGACCCACCGGGTCAGCATGAACGTGCTGGAGAACCAGTTCGCGGCCGGCCAGCAGAAGCGGTTCCAGATGGGCTCGATCGGCAGCGGCAACGTCAACACGCTGGAGCTGTGGTCGGACCCCATCAGCCACACGGTGCGGACCGGCAACACCGCGCTCTGGGAGGTGTGGAACATGCCGGGCGTCGGCGGCGGTCACGCGTTCCACATCCACCTCGTCGAGTTCCAGATCCTGAACCGGGAGAACCTGGACGCCAACGGAGTGCCGACCGGCGTCATCAACCCGATCCAGCCGTGGGAGACCGGCGAGAAGGACACCATGTTCGCGCCCGCCAGGCAGATCACCCGGTTCATCGCGCCGTTCGACCTGACAAGCAGGTACATCTACCACTGCCACCTCGTCGAACACGAAGATCACGAGATGATGCGGCCCTTCCGCGTCGCCCCCTGATCGCGGTGCCGGCGCCGCGCGGCGGCGCCGGCCGGCCGTCCGCGGCGGGCGCGCGTCGAGCGTGCCCGCCGCGGGGCGCCCCTCTCGGCAGACACCCCGGACACCTGCCCGGCGCAGGGCAGGTTGAGAGGAGGTGCACCGGTGTCGTACGGCCCAGGCCGACTCGCTGGTGCGGTCCGTCTGATCACCGGCGCGCTCGTCAGCGCCGTCTTCCTCGCCGTCACCGCCATGCCCGCCGCCGCGCACACGGCGCTCAAGGCGAGCAGCCCGCAGCACGGCGGCCAGATCCCCGTGGCACCCAGCCAGCTCGTGCTGGAGTTCACGGGGCCGATAGTGGACTTCGGCTACCAGGTCTCGGTACGCGGCCCCGACGGCCGCGAGTACCACGCCGGCACGCCCCGGGTGAGCAGGACCACGCTGACCCAGTCGCTGCAGCCGCTCGGCCCGCCGGGCGAGTACCAGGTCACGTTCCGGATCGTCGCCGAGGACGGGCATCCCCTCGTCAGCGGGATCCGCTTCATGCTCACCAAACCGGGACCGGCGGCCGGCGGCCGCGCGGCGATGGCCGACGCCGGACCGCTCACCGCGGTCCCTCCGACGAGCCTGGCCAACCCGGGCAACAACGCGCCCGCCTGGGCGCCGTGGATGGGGGGCGCGTTCGCCCTGCTCCTGGTGCTCGCGGCGGTGCTGTTCGGCAGGAGGGTCATCCGTGGCATCGACCAGTAGCACGCGTCCGTCGGTCCTGCGGCGGACGATCAGCCTGCCGGCCCCACGACGGAAACGGGTCCTCGGGTTCGTCGCGGCGACGGTCGTCGCGGCCGCCGCCGCGCTGGCCGTCGGCATGTGGCTCAGCGGCAACCTCACCGAAACCAAGATCAACGGGATGGTCATCGGCGGCACGGGCGACCTGACCAGCTGGGGGCTGGCGGCGTCCAAGCTGGTGATGGACATGTCCGCGATCGGCGTCATCGGGCTGCTGCTGGCCCGCCTCCTCCTGCCGGACCAGGACCCGCAGGCCGCCGACACCGCGCAGCGCTGCCTGCGCACCGCGGCCAAGCTCGGCGTGGCCTGGTGCGTCTCCAGCGGCGCGCTGCTGCTGTTCAGCTGGTCGACCGTGGTCGCGGCGCCGGTGACGGAGCTGCCGATACTGGAGCTGTTCACCGACACCCGCGCGACGTTCCCCGACGCGGCGGAGTACGTCTCCACCACCGCCCTGGCGCTGGTGATCGCCGCCGGGCTCCACCTGACCCAGACCCGGCTCGGGGCCTGGATCATGCTGCCGCTGGCGATCTACAACCTCGTGCCCATGGCGCTCCAGGGGCACGCCTCGCACGGCGAGGTGCTCAAGTACAGCCTGATCGCGCACGTGATCGCCATGGCGCTGTGGGTCGGCGGCCTGATCGCGCTCCTGACGCACGTGCGCAAACAGCCGACCCTGCTCGCCGTCGCCGTGCCGCGATTCAGCACGGTCGCCCTTTTCTGTTACATCTCCGTGGCGGCCAGCGGCCTCGTCGCCGCGTGGAATCTTATTGGTTCCTTTTCGGCGGTGTGGGGATCGCGATACGGGGTAGTTGTGACGCTCAAGGTGGCGGCGCTCATCACGCTGGGAATTTTCGGCTGGTGGCACCGCCGGCACACGGTACGCCAGATTCGCGCCGGCGAGGGCGATCGCGCCCGCAAGGCGTTCATCCGGCTCGCCGCGGCGGAGATCATCGTGATGGTGGTCGCCGTCGCACTGGCCGTGGCGCTGTCCCGCAGCGCCTCGCCGGACACGATCGAACTGCACAGCCTGCTGGCCGCGCCGACGGACACGATCAGCTCGACCACCTGGAGGATCTGACACAGGAACCCCGGCTCGCCACCCACCTGCCGCGGTTCCACGGACTCCGTGCTCGCAGCCTGGGCAACTGGGAGCGCGGCAGGGAGAGGCCGGGGATGCAAGGGTCGGCTCATCCCCGGCCTCCCGCCGCCGGGTACCGTCCGGGCGGCGGGAATTCGCGCCTCCCGGGAAATCGCATGGACCACACCATTCACCCCCGCGCGGCCCCCATTCCCCTTTCGTCAGTTGACTATTCTGACTCCTTGTTGTCCGGTCACCGGCGTGCCAGGCTTGATGGCGATGCCGACTTTCCCTTATTCGTTGATCGGGTGACCGTACCACTGCGTGTATTCCTCGATCGGGGCCCGCGCCGGGCGGAAACCATTGATCGGCGCGGCCTCGTCCACGTGGCCGACGCAGAGCGTGCACACCACCAGGCGGTCGGCGCCGAGGCCGAGGAAGTCGCGGATCACACTGCTGTAGCGGGCCACGCTGGACTGCGGGCAACTGCCGAGCCCGCACGCGACCAGCCCCAGCATGACGTTCTGCAGGAAGAAGCCCATCTCCAGGAACGTGCCGGGGACGGCGTTGCGCGGCAGGTGGAAGACCATCGCGACGGGGGCGTCGTAGAAGCGGAGGTTGCGCCGCTCGAACTCGCGGCGGGCGACCCGGTCGGCGCGGTCCACGCCCAGCGCGCCGTAGAAGGCCTCGCCCCACGCGAACGAGCGCCGCTCGTACCGCTCGCCCATCGGCGCCGGCCGGTTGGCGTAGTCGAGTTCGTACGACTCCGCCGAGTCCAGAGCGGCGCACAGGCGCAGGGAGAGCTGCTCCCGCGCCTCACCCATCACCACCGCGACCTGCCAGAACTGCGTGTTGCGCGGCGACGGCGCGTGGCCGGCGGCCGTCAGCACGCGTTCGAGGGTCCGGCGCGGGACCGGGCGGTCGAGGAATGCCCGCTTGCAGTGCCGGCTGGTGATGACCGAGAGAAAAGCATCGTTCATGGGGCGAACTCCTCCATAGCGATCGCAGAGACATGCCGTACGAATCCGAGGTGACGCCGTGACCACCACGCTCCCCATCGACCTGACGTCGACCATGGACCTCGACCCGGCGAAACGGGAACTTCTCGACCGGGTCAAGGAGGTCGCCCGCGCCTGCGCCGAACGGGCCGATCACTACGACCGCACCGCGCAGTTCCCCGCCGACGACTTC
This sequence comes from Nonomuraea sp., assembly GCA_036276095.1. GTDB lineage: Bacteria > Actinomycetota > Actinomycetes > Streptosporangiales > Streptosporangiaceae > Nonomuraea. The sequence goes on from DASUCK010000111.1 coordinate 9,458, forward strand.
GACGACCTGTTCGCCGCGGGCCTCAACGCGGCGACGGTGCCGCGCGACCACGGCGGGCTCGGGCTCGGCCCGCTGTCCGGAGACGCGCTCACGCTGTGGCTGATCACCAAGGAGCTGGCCAAGGCCGACCTGTCCCTGGGCCGCTGCTGGGAAGGCCACGCCAACGCGCTCGTGCTCGTCGACGCGCTGGGCACCCCCGAGCAGAAGGCCGCCTGGTTCGAGGGCGTGGTCCGGCGCGGCGACAAATGGGTCGGCTGGAGCGGTGAGCCGCAGGCGCCCAAACCCGGCGAGAAACGGCGGTTCGGCACCACCGTCACCCGGATCGACGGCGGCTGGGAGGTGTCCGGCACCAAAGTCTTCGCCACCAGCGCCACCGGCGCGAAATGGGCGATCCTGCTGGTCGATCCCGCGGGCCCGGGCGCCGCCCGGCACGGCGCCGGCGGCCACGACACCCTGCTCATGCTGGCCTGCGACCTGTCCGACCCGTCCGTCTCCGTGGACGACTCGTGGTGGG
>DASUCK010000112.1:0-8897 GCA_036276095.1 Nonomuraea sp.
GTCGAGCGCGCGCATGGGCTTGAGCCGGAGGTCGGCGCGCTGCGGGCCGGCGGCGCCCGCGCCGATCGTGATCGGGCCGTGCCGGGCGATGAACAGCGCCGGGTCGCCGTTCGGCGGGTGGTGGATGGCGTCCTCGCGGCCCTCGGCCACGGACTGCGCGATCAGGTGCCACTGGCCGGCGGGGACGTCCCGCATGACGTACGGGCCCGGCCGCCCGAGCAGGATGTAGCTGACCGGCCGGCCCTCCAGGATCCGGTCAGGGAACAAGCCGGCGAAGACCGGCCGGTCCGGCAGCGGCGAGGAGACGACGCCGTGCATGGTCGCCGCCGGGTCGCCGGCCACGCCCTCCCGCCCCTCGGCCAGGCTCTGCGCGGTGATGCTCAGGTGCTGGCGGTACCTGCTCGGGGACAGCCCCACGCTGTGGGCGAAGCGCGAGCTGAACGTGCCGACGCTGGAGTAGCCCACCTGGTGGCTGATGTTCGTGATGCTCAGTGACGTCGCGACGAGCAGGCGCTTGGCCTCGCGCAGGCGTACCGCCGACAGGAAGCGGCCGGGCGACAGCCCGGTGACCCGCTGGAAGACTCTGGAGAAATGAAACTTGCTGAACATCGCGGTACGGGCCATGTCGTCGATCGTGAGCTGTTCCCCGAGATTCTCCTGCATGCTCTCGATCACGCGCATGACCGCTCGTTCGATGACGTCGTCCATCTGGCCTCCCCGATTCCGGAGGACCCGGCCGGGTAATTCCGGTGAAAAATCCGGGCGGCGCTGTGGCGGCCGAATTCTTCTGCTGAATTGCGACGTTCGCTCGGACGCCCGGGCAGGGTGAATGCCTTTCGGTTGCCGCCTGTTACACGCGGCAAGTTTCCTGGGATGCTGCATCGGCCCGCCAATTGTTCGGGAGAATCTGATGCGTGGTCGCGTGGTCGCGGAAAGTCCGCGACTTGTCGAAGAATGCGGTTCTCGCGGGGGCCCCGGGCGGCGTGGCCGGGGGCTCATGTGGGGAGCGTACGTAGTTCGGGAGTTGCTCGGCCGGCGGTCTGGGGTGCGGCCCGCGGAAATAAGGGGAGGGTGCGGTGTAAGGGCGGGTGGGAGGCCCTTAGGGGTTGTGCGGTAAAGGGCGCCGATCAATTCTGAGGAGGCTGAGAATCACGTTGGAGGCGACGGCCGCACGGCCTGGGGAGAGAGTCATGGCTGAGGCGAATGAGGAGGACTTCGCCTATTTTGTCCAGCGAGTCAGGCCGGCGTTGCGACGCATCGCGTTCCAGCTCTCCGACGATTGGTACGAAGCCGACGACCTCGTCCAGCGCACGCTCATGGCGCTCCACCGGCACTGGGACGACCTGGAGCGGCGCGACCGGATCTCCGCCTACGCCCGCCGGATCATGACCCGGCTGCTCATCAGCGACCGCCGGTCGATGCGGTGCTCCAGGGAGATCCTCATCGGCGCGCTGCCCGAGCCGGCCGCGGGCGCCGACCCGTGCGTCCTGGTGAGCGAGCGCATGGCGCTCATGGACGCGCTGGCCACGCTCGGCCCGCGCCAGCGGACCGCGATCGTGCTCCGCTTCTGGGAGGACCGCAGCGTCGAGGACACCGCCCGCGTCATGGGCAACGAGTCCTCCACGGTGCGCAGCCAGACCGTCAGGGCGCTCAACACGCTCCGCACGGTGCTGGAGCCGGAGGACGCCCCGGCCGGGCGGGGCAGCGCGCCCGGGCACACGTGATGACCACGACAAAGGGAACGCCCATGATCTCAGACGATCGGACGGCGACGCTTGAGGCGTTCGCGGACACGATCATCCCGGGGGAGAAGCGCTCACCCGGCGACCGCGCCGTCGCGGGCGCGACCCGAGGGGGCGGCGCGGTCGCCGCCGGCGCGGTCCAGCTGCTGGAGTGGGACGCGACCGGCCTCACCGGCGACCTGGACGACTTCGCCGAGGCGCTCAACCGGCACGCCCGCGCGTACGCCGCCGAGGGCGGGCTCGACCTGGCCGAGGACGTGCCGCCGTTCGTGGCGCTCGACTTCGCCGGCCGCACCGACCTGGTCCGCCGGCTCACCGCGCCCGGCCACCCGGAGAAGCCGCTGTGGGTGAGCCTTGCCCTCTTCTGCAACATGGCCTACGACTCCGCCGCCCACCTGCACACCGCCGACGCCATCGCCGCCGGCCACCCGGGGCTGACCGCCATGGGCCTGACCCGGCCGGACGCCGACGGGCTGTGGCGGTTCTCCGCCTGGTCGTACGGCCGCCCCCTCGCCGACCTCCACCCCGACACCACGGCCACAGGGAGCCCCGCATGAACCATGTGGACCAAGCCGCCGAAGCCACTGACCACACCGCCGGTCGTGCTGTCGAACGCACGGACGTGCTCGTGGTCGGCAGCGGATTCGGCGGCGCCATCGCCGCCTACCACCTCGCCGCCGGTGGCGCGCGCGTGGTCGTGCTGGAACGCGGCCCCTGGCTGGCCACCGAGGAGTACGAGCACGACTTCAAGCTCGGCTCGTCGTACACCCGGATCTTCGACTTCGTGGTCGGCGACGGGATGAGCGTGCTGGGCGGCAACTGCGTGGGCGGCGGCAGCGTCGTCTACTTCGCCGCCATGCCGCGCGCCCCCCGCTTCGTGTTCGAGCGCCGCGGCAGCGTCAACCGCCGCATGTGGCCGGCCTCCCTCAGCCGCGACACCCTCGACCCCTGGTACGACCGGGTCGCCGAGTCCATCCCCATCACCCAGCAGGGCTGGGACGACGTGTCGTACGCGGGCGGCCTGTGGGCGGCCGCCTGCCGGCACGCCGGGCGCACGGCGAACCCCGTGCCCGCCGCGGTCGACACCGCCAGGTGCGTCAACTGCAACTGGATGATGGCCGGCTGCCGCTTCGAGGCCAAGCAGTCGCTGCTGTTCAACTACCTGCCCGCCGCGCTCGCGCACGGCGCCGAGGTCAGGCCGCTGCACGAGGTGCAGAGCATCTCCAAGACGGCCGACGGCGACTACCGCGTCCACTACAAGATCGTCGATGACGACGACTACCGGCTGACGGACGGCGACGGCGCGATCGAGGCCAAGATCGTCGTACTCGCCGCCGGCGCCGCCGCCACCCCCGTCATCCTGCAGCGCAGCGAGCGGGCGCTCGGCCCGATGCCGTACGGCGTCGGCCGCTACTTCTCCGGCAACGGCGAACGCCTCAACACGGCCGTGCTGAACGAGGACCGCGTCCGCGACGTGCTCGGCCTGGACCGGGGCGACGGCCCGGCGTACGCGGCCAACCAGATCGGCAAGGGGCCCACGGTGGCCAACTGGGACCGGCTGGACGGTTCGCTGCCGGAGTTCACCCGCTACTCGCTGGAGCAGCTGTACTTCCCGCCCGGCCTCGGCACCATCCTCGCGCTGACGGACGGCCCCGACCCGACGTGGTTCGGCGTCAGGAAGAAGGAGATGCTCGAACGCTGGCAGTCCTGGCTGATCATCTTCCAGATGATCGAGGACGACAACGAGGGCGTCTTCGGCCCGCCGCCCGTCCGCGGCAACGCCGACCGGCTCTCCCAGCAGATGCTCGGCATCGGCCGGCTCAGCTACAAGCCGACCGCGAACACGCTGGCGGCCTGGGCGATGGCCGACGCCGAGTGCAAGGACATCCTGGAGCGCGACGGGCTGGCCACCGTCACGCCGTGGACGAACGACCTGGTGGGGGCGTACACCGTGCACCCGCTGGCGTCGTGCCGCGTCGGCGACGACCCGCACACCTCCGCCCTCGACGACCGGCACGAGCTGCGCGGCCACCCCGGCATCTTCGTCACCGACGGCTCGGCCGTGCCGGGCGCGCTCACCGTCAACCCCGCGATGACCATCTCCGCGCTCGCCGAGCGGGCGATGCCGCAGATCGTCCAGGCGGCGCGCGAGCGCGGGGTCGAGGTCACGTACGGGGCGCCCGCACCCGACGGCTCGACGTCCGGCCGGCGGGCCGTCACGCCCTTGATCCCGGCCCTGCTGCGCTGACCATCCCCTTCCTTCCTGACCGAGAGGACTCGAGCCGTGTTAGAAGCCGTGCTCAACGACCTGGCCGCGGACGGCGACCAGCTCGACAACCTGGTGGCCGGGCTGGACGCCGAGCAGTGGCTGCTGCCCACGCCCGCGCCCGGCTGGACCGTCCGCGACCAGATCGCCCACCTCGCCTTCATCTTCCGCCTCGCCGCCACGGCCGCGAGCGACGCCGAGGCGTTCCAGGCCATGACGGCCGGGGCGCAGTCGAACTTCGACGGGGCCGTCAACGCCGCCCTCAAGCTGTACGAGAACGTCCCGCCCGCGGCGCTGCTGGCCACGTGGCGGAGCGAGCGGGCGGCGGCGGTCGCGGCGCTGGCCGCCGTGCCCGCGGGGCGTACCGTGCCGTGGCTGGTCAACCCGCTGCCGCCGGTCGTGCTCGCCTGCGCGGGGATCATGGAGCAGTTCGCGCACGGGCAGGACATCGCCGACACGCTCGGCGTCCGGCTGGAGCGGGGCGGCTCGCTCCAGCACCTGGTGGTGTTCGCCGTGCTCACCAGGGACTTCGGTTACCTGGCGCGCCAGCTCACCCCGCCGGCGGAGGAGTTCCGCTTCGAGATCACCGGGCCGTCGGGGGAGCGGTGGGACTACGGGCCCGAGGACGCCGCCCAGCGGATCTCCGGCCCCGCCGAGGACTTCTGCCTTCTGGTCACCCGCCGCCGCCACCGCGCCGACGTGGCCGTGACGGCCGCCGGCGAGGTGGCGGATCACTGGCTCGACATCGCCCAGGCCTACCGCGGCCCCGCCGGCACGGGCCGCGCCCCCGGCCAGTTCACCCCCGTCCCCTCGCCCTAGCCCGGCCGGGGCCCGGCGGAACCGGAGGGGTCAGGCGGCGGGGCGTGACGCGGTGCGGGGGGTGGCCATGGACGTGAGTTCGGTGGCCAGGGTTTCCACGGCGGTGTCGAGTTGGCGGTCCGACAGGTACGGGGCGGGGCCGAGGCGCAGGCGGTCGCCGCGGCTGTCGGTCAGCAGGCCGCGGGCCGCCAGGCTCTTCCGCAGCCGGGCCGCGTACGGCGTGCGCAGCGACAGGAAACCGCCGAAGGACGCCAGGGGGGTGGCCCGGTCCCGGGCGATCACGCGGTCCGGTACGTCGAGCGCGTCGAAGCGCTCCGCCAGCCGGGCGAGCTGGCGTTGCGAGACCCGTCGCAGGACCCGGTCGGTGAGCCCCTGCTCGGCGAAGAACCCGAACACGCGCGCCGCCCGGTAGTGGCTCGTCGGGTCGTACGTGGCCCCGGCGAACCTGGCCGCGCCGGCCGGGTACGCCACCCGCCCGCGCCCCGGCTCCTCGGCCAGCTCGGCGAACTCGGCGAACCACCCGGTGATCACCGGTCGGAGCCGGGCCGCGTGCGGCGGCACCCGCAGCACGCAGTTGCCCTCGCCGAGCTGCAGGTACTTGTACCCGCCCGCGACCACCCAGGCCGGCTCCACGTCGGCGACCCGGAACGGCACCACGCCCAGCGCGTGGTAGGCGTCGACCAGCAGGTGCGTCCCCCGCCGGGCGCAGGAGCGGGCCAGCTCGCCGAGGCCGGGCACGATGCGGCCGCTCTCGTACAGGACCGCCGACACCAGGACGGCGGCGGTGCGGTCGTCGAGCGCGCGGGCCAGCCGCGCCGCCAGCGTGTCGGCGGGCTCGGCCGGCACGCGTACGACCTCCACGCCTTCCTCGGCGAGCCGGCCGAGCTGCCTGCGCAGCGTGTGGAACTCGCCGGTCGTGGTGACCAGCCGGGGCCGCCCGCGCAGGTCCAGCGCCGACAGGAACCGCAGCACCAGCTCGTGCGTGCTGCCGCCGAGCGCCAGCTCGGCCGACGGGTCGTTCATGAACCGCCGGAACCCGGCCCTGACCTGGTCGGCCTTGGCCATGGCGAGCTCCCACTTGAGGTCGGCCGCCCGGGCGGCGTCGCGGAAGGCCTCGATCTGGCCGGCCAGCGCCACGTCGGGCCAGGCCTGGTGGGAGTGCCCGGTGAGCAGCAGCCGCCGCGTCACCTGGAACATGGAGTAGTGGGGCGCCAGCCGCGCCGACAGGTCGCTCACCACAGGTCACGCACCGCCAGGAGGTCGGCCCACAGCGGGGTGGCGAGGGTGGCCTGGAGGTACGCCGCGCCGCTGGTGCCGCCGGTGCCCGGCAGGTCGCCGATGAGGCGCCGTACCAGCCGGCCGTGCCGCCGCCGCCACTCGCGCAGCAGCTCGTCGAGCTCCAGCAGCGCCTCGCACAGCCGCGCCGCCACCTCGTCCGTACGGCAGGCCCGCACCAGGACGTCCTGGACGTCCGGGGACGGCTCGATCGGCAGCGACACGTTCCTGAACAGCACGTCACCGGGCACCGGATGCCCCTGCACCGCCAGGTAGCGCAGGAACGAGTCGAAGACGCACATCCGGCTCATCGCCGCCTCGATCCGACGCCGCTCGGGGCTGCCCGGCCGGTACGCCTCCAGCACCCGGCGCTCCCGCCGCCCGAGCACCGCCTCCAGCTCGCGGAACTGCGCCGACTGCGCGCCGCTCGCGGTGCCGAGGCACCCGCGGAACGCGGCGAACTGCGCCGGCGTCAGCGTGTCGAGGACGTCCATCTGAGCGGTCGCGGTGTCGAGGACGACCAGCGAGCGCCGCAGCGCGGCCAGCGCCCGCTCGCCCGCGCCGGCGGCCAGCCGGTGCTGCAGCTCGGCCAGCTCGTGCAGCAGCAGCTTGAACCACAGCTCGTACACCTGGTGCACCACGATGAACAGCGTCTCGTCGTGGGCGGGGGAGCGCGGCCGCTGCGCGGTCAGCACCCGGTCGAGCCCGAGGTAGGTGGCATAGGTCAGCTCGGGTTCGAGGGTGTCCGGCGCGGCGCGGCCGCGGCCGAGCTCGGCGGGGGCGGTCACGGGGGTCATGACGCCACCTCCAGGGACCGGCGGTCGATCTTGCCGGACGCGGTCTGGGGCAGCCGGTCGACGAAGGTGATGTCACGGGGGTACTTCTGGGCGGCGAGCCGGGAGCGCACGAAGTCCTGCAGCTCGGCGGCCGAGACGGCGCCGGCGGCGACCACGTACGCGTGCGGCCGGGTCAGCCCGTCGCGGCGGTCGCCGACGACCGCGCACTGCGCCACGGCCGGGTGGCCGAGCAGGCAGTTCTCGATCTCGGCGGGGGCGACCCAGACGCCGCCCACCTTCAGCAGGTCGTCGGCCCTGCCCCGGTAGTGGAAGAAGCCGTCGGCGTCCCTGCTGACCAGGTCGCCGGAGCGCACGGTGTGCTCGGCGACGAACGTCTCGGCCGACCTGGCGGGGTCCTGCCAGTACTCCAGCGCGGCGGTCGCGCCGGTGATCTCCAGCCGGCCGGTCCGCCCGTCCGGCACGGCCCGTCCGTGCCGGTCCACCACGCGCGCCCGGTAGCCGGGCACCACCTCGCCCAGGCTGCCGGGCCGGATCCGGCCCGGCCGGTTGGACAGGAAGATGTGGTACGCCTCCGACGAGCCGAGCCCGTCGAGCACGTCCACGCCGAACGTGTCGCTCCAGCGCCGGTGCAGCTCAAGGGGCAGCCGCTCGCCGGCCGACGTGCACAGCCGCAGGCACGACAGGTCCTGGTGGCGGGCGTCGGGGTGGGCCAGCATCGCGCTCATCATGGTGGGCACGTTGACCAGGATCGTCGGCCGGTGCTCGGCGATCAGCTCGAAGATCGTCTCGGCCCGGCTGCGCTCGGGGAAGATGACGCCCGCCGCGCCCACGCCGAACGGGAACAGCGCGGTCAGGTCCCGGGCGTAGCCGAAGAACAGCTTGGGCACCGGCAGCACCACGTCGTCCGGGCGCAGGCCGAGCACGCCGCGGGCGTACCACTCGAAGCTGAGGTGGGGGGCGCGGGCGGGCAGCACGCAGGCTCGCGGCGCGCCGGTGCTGCCGGTGGTGAACTTCCAGAGCGCCACGTCGCCGGCGCCCACCGGCGCCGGGTCGAGCCGGTCCGGCTGCGCCCCGACCAGGGTGTCGAAGTGGTGCTCGCCCGCGCGCAGCCGGCTCCTCGGCACGCCGGCCACGAGCAGGCCGCGCACGCCGGCCGCGCGGAGCTTGTCCAGCGCCGCGCCGTCGGCCACGACGACGCGCGGCTCGGCGTAGTCGGCGAAATAGCGGTAGTCCTTGGGTTGGAGGTAGGTGTAGACCTCGGCCGTGACCGCTCCGATCCGCTGCGCGCCGTACCACGTGGCGACGAACTCGGCGCTGTCGGACGCCGCGATGAGGACGCGGTCGCCGCGGCGCACACCGAGCGCGCGCAGCGCGTTGCCGGCCCGGTTCGCCAGCGTGCGCAGGTCCGCGTAGCTGATGCGGCCCCGGCGGGTGATGAGTGCGGTTCTGCCGCCGTCGTTCCGGTCGAGGAATCGTTCGGCGATGTTGAACCCTTCCATGGCAGGTCTGCCCCCCTTCGTTCTGCTCGTATGGGTTGTGTGTCCGCGCTGCGCGCGGCGGCTCGGTCGCTGGAAAGCCCCTCGCTCTGCCTTCCACGGTGCCCGCGGCGGGGACGCGGGGCGATGCCTGGCGCAGGCAGCAAGATGGGGCGCTGTGACAGGTTGATGCCAGGCTTCTCCACGATTGCGCGATGGCGGCCGGCGCGTTGACGGCCCGCGGGAGCCGCGACTGTACTGGTGATGGGTCGGCATCGGCCCGGTGCGCGAGGGATGGGCCGATGCTGAACGGCGGGGAAGCCCGGCCCGCGGCCGGCCGACGGCACTGGACCTTCCGCCAGTGAACGGCGGCCGCGGCGCCGAGGCGCCCCGCACCGCCCGCGACGAGGGGTGAGGAGAAGCCATGGCGCCGATGCCCGCGGGCTCGTGGCCGGGGACCGCAGCGCCGGAGATCGTCGCGGAGGCCGTCGACTGCCTCGACGGCGCCGTGCACCTGGCCTGC
>DASUCK010000113.1:0-3788 GCA_036276095.1 Nonomuraea sp.
GCCCGCGCCTTCGGAGCCGATCGGCGAGGGAAGCTGGAGCGGGTACGCGCCGGAGCGGTGGTAGACGTCGATGAAGTTGACCCCGCTGGCGGCGAGGTCGACGACGACCTCGCCGTCACCGGGCACCGGATCGGGACGCTCGACGTACTCGAGAACCTCAGGACCGCCCTGGGCGGAGACGATGATGGCATGCATGCCCCTAGTCAACTCCGCCCGCCGAGCCTGATGCCATCCGGGGCACACCGATCTGACCCCTCGTTCCTCCAACGGTTGCCTCCGGTGTCCAAGGTGCCGGTTGTGACCTGCGGTTGCGGATCTGCCGTGGCGTGCCGGCCCTCGCGCGGCGCGCGCCGTGGCAGCCCTGTGTCCGGGTTGCGTCCCGGGGCCGGAGAACAGATGTTCGAGTAGTAAGCGCCCGTCTTCCCCCGGGTGGCTCGACAGACGAATCAGAGCCGCTGGGAGAAGCGTCTTGAGCAGACTCTATGGCGATCCGATAGAGGTGTGGACCAGGGACGGCGAGCCGACCCAGTTCGTCTGGCGCGATCGGCTCTATCTCGTCCGGCGCGTCCTCGATCACTGGGTGGTCGCTCGCGAGTGGTGGAAGACCGGCGAGGGGGATCCCGGCGAGCGGCAGTTCTGGCGCGTGGAGGCCAGCCCGGGGCGTGAGGTCGGCTCGTACGAGCTGCGCTACGACACCGCCAGCAACGGCTGGCTGCTGCTGAGGGCGTGGGACTGATGGCGCCCCCGTTCCCGCACCTGCACGTGTGCTCGGCGTACTCCATGCGCTACGGCACCGCCTTCCCGCAGGCTCTGGCCCGGCGGGCGGCCGAGCACGGCATGGACATCCTGGCGCTGACCGACCGCGACGGCCTCTACGGCGCGATCAAGCACGCCCAGGCGTGCGCGGAGGCCGGGATCGCCCCGGTGCTGGGGGTCGACCTGGCGCTCGACACCCCGGTCCCGGCGCTCGTCCCGGGCCTGCCCGCCCCCCGCCCCAGGACCGGCCCGGACGCCGAGGACCGCGTCACCGTGCTGGCCCGCGGCGGCGGCTGGTCCCGCCTGTGCCGCCTGGTCACGGCCGCCCACCACGCGGGCGAGCGCGGCGCGCCCAAGGTGACCCGCGAGCTGGTCGGCGAGTGGGCCGGCGGCCCCGGCGGCGACCACGGGTTCGGCGCCGACGACGGGCTCGTGGTGCTGCTCGGCCCCCGGTCCGACGTGGGCCGCGCGGTGGCCGAGCGGCGCGACGAGCACGCCAGGTCGTTGCTCGGCCGGTGGCGGGCCGCGATGCCCGGCGTGGTGGTCGAGCTCGTCGACCAGTACGGCTTCCGCGACGCCACCACGGCCGTGCGCATGCTCGCCCTGGCCGAGTCCATGGGCGTGCCGGCCGTGCTGACCAACGCGGTGCGCTACCTCGACCCGGCCGACCACCAGGTGGGCGACGTGCTCGACGCGGCCCGCCAGCTCGTGCCGCTGCACCCGCGCCACCTCGACCGCGCCACCTCCCACGCCTACCTGAAGGGCACGAAGGAGATGCGCCAGGTGGCGGCCAGGGTCTGCGGCGCGGACGAGACGCGTACGGGCCGGCTGCTGTTCACCACCCGGCGGCTGGCCGAGGCGTGCGCGATGGAGCCGTTCGACCTGCTCGCGCTCAGGAACGACCCGCCGAACCTGCACCTGCCCGAGATCGGCCGCGACCCCGTGCCGCTGCTGCGCCACCGCGTCGAGGACGGCCTGATCAGGCGCGGGCTCGGGCGCTCCGCCGACGCCCGCCGCCGCCTCGGGGACGAGATGGCGATCATCGAGCGCAAGCGACTGTCCGGCTACTTCATCGCCGTGGCCGGCATCACCGACATGATCCGCGCGATGGGCGTGCGCTGCGCCATCCGCGGCTCCGGCGCCGGCAGCCTGGTCAACTACCTCATCGGCATCGGTGAGATCAACCCGCTCGAACACGACCTGCTCATGGAGCGCTTCCTGTCCGAGGGCCGGATCGGGCTGCCCGACATCGACGTGGACGTCGAGTCCGCCCGCCGCCTCGACTGCTACAAGGCCATCTTCGACCGGTACGGCGAGGCCCGCGTCGCCTGCGTGTCCATGATGGAGACCTACCGGGCGCGCAGCGCCATCCGCGACGTCGCCGGCGCGATGGGCCTGCCGCCGCACGAGATCGACGCGATCGCCAAGGCGTTCCCGCACATCAGGGCCAGGCAGATCACCGCGTCCCTGCGCGACCTGCCGGAGCTGCGCGACAGCCGGCTCGGCGAGGCCGGGCTCGACCGGGTGTTCCGGCTGGCGGAGAAGCTCGACGGCCTGCCCAGGCACATCGCGCTGCACCCGTGCGGCGTGCTCGTCGGCAACGCGGCGCTGCGCGACCGCACGCCGGTGGAACGCAGCCTGCTGGAGTTCCCGATGTCGCAGTTCGACAAGGACGACGTGGAGGAGGCCGGGCTGCTCAAGCTCGACGTGCTGGGCGTGCGGATGCAGTCGGCGATGGCGTACGCGCTGAGCGAGATCAGGCGGGTCGACGGCGTCGTGGTCGAGCTCGACACCCAGCGCGGCGACGTCCCCGATGCCCAGCCGGATGCCCAGCCACGTGCCCAGTCAAGTGTCCAGCCAAGTGTTCAGTATGTCCCCCACGACGACCAGGACACGTACGACATGATCTGCGCCGCCCGCACGCTCGGCTGCTTCCAGATCGAGTCGCCCGGCCAGCGCGAGCTGGTGGCCAAGCTGGAGCCGCGGACGCTGCACGACCTGATCGTGGACATCTCGCTCTTCCGGCCGGGGCCGGTCAACTCCGACATGGTCACCCCCTACCTGGAGGCCAGGCACGGGTGGCGGCAGCCGTACTACCCGCACGGGCGGCTGCGGGAGGCGCTGAAGGAGACGCACGGCGTCGTGGTGTTCCACGAGCAGGTCCTGAAGATCATCGCGGTGATGACCGGACGCGACCTGTCGTACGCCGAGACGCTGCGGCGCACCCTCGACACGCCGGAGGGCCGGGACCGGGTGCGGCGCGCGTTCATGCCCCTGGCCAGGGCCAACGGCTTCGACGACGCGGCCGTGGAGCGGGCCTGGCAGGTGCTCGACGCGTTCGGGGCGTTCGGGTTCTGCAAGGCGCACGCGGCGGCGTTCGCGCTGCCGACCTACCAGTCGGCGTGGCTCAAACGGCACCACACGGCGGCGTTCTTCGCCGGGGTGCTCACGCACGAGCCCGGCATGTACCCGCCGCGGGTCATCATCGACGAGGCCCGGCAGTGCGGGGTCGCGATCCTGCCGCTCGACATCAACAAGTCGGGCAAGGACTGGCGGGTGGAGCGGATGGGGCTGAGGGTCCGCCCCGGTCGGGTCGAGGGGGCGCCGCCGGCGCGGCGGACGTTCGAGGCAGGGGAGATCGGCAAGGGGTACGCGCTGCGGGTGCCGTTCTCGGCGATCAAGGGGGTGAGCGAGGCGGAGGTCGAGCGGATGGTGGCCGGGCAGCCGTACACGTCGCTGGCCGACTTCTGGGACCGCGCCCGCCCCTCGCGCCCGATCATCGAGCGGATCGTCCAGGTCGGCGGGCTCGACGCCCTCCACCACCTGCGCCCCGGCGGCCCGCGCTGGCGGCCGGGCGAGCTGACCAGGCGCGACCTCATCGCCCAGGTCGGCACCCTGGAACGGGCCTCGGCCAGCGGCGTGCGGGCCGGGCCGCGGGCCGGCAGGCGCTACGCTCCCGCCCGGCCCGCGCCGGTGAGCGAGCCCGCCGCCGGAGACCTCTCCGTGCAGCTCCCGCTGGCTTTCACCGAGCA
>DASUCK010000114.1:0-7111 GCA_036276095.1 Nonomuraea sp.
GGGCAACGTGGGCTTCGCGACGCGCTGGCACTACCCAGCCGACACCGTGCTGCAGGTCGCCGGCACTGGTGCCGCGTGCCTGCTCATCCACCGCAGCGCCGCTGAGAAGGTGCGCGCCGAGTTCGGCGACATCTGGTTCGACCGGGTCAAGTACCCCGACGGCCGCTGGGTGTCGGAGGATCTCGCGTTCTGCTGGCGCCTGTCCCGCCTGGAACTGCCGCTGTTCGTGCACACCGGGGTGAAGACCACCCACCACAAGCAGTTCTGGTGCGGCGAGGACGACTACACCCCGCCCGCCGACGCCCCCGTCCCCGCGCACCTGCCCGTACCCGACGGCGACCAGCAGGAGACGGCGGCCGCCCATGTCTAGTCTCGCCGTCGTCGTCCCCTCACGCGGCCGCCCGCACACCGTCGCCGAGCTCGCCGCAGCGTTCCGCGACACGTGCACCGAGCGGACCTGGCTCCTCTTCGCCGTCGACGAGGACGACTCCCAGTACCTGGAGTACCGGGACGCCGTCGACGAGGCGTCGATCGCAGGCCTGCGCGTGCAGCTGGTCGCGCAGCCGAGCGGCACGATGGTCTCGGCCCTCAACCACGCCGCCCGCCACCTTCTCGCCGCGCCCGGCCCCGCCGTGCCCGAGGCGATCGGGTTCATGGGCGACGACCACCGGCCCCGCACCGAAGGCTGGGACCGCGCCTACCTGGCCGCCCTCACCGCCCTGCCGGGGATCGTCTACGGCAACGACCTCCTGCAAGGGCCGAACCTGCCCACCCAGTGCGCCATCTCCGCCCGCATGGTGCGTGCGCTGGGCCACATGGCCCCGGACGTGCTGACGCACCTGTACGTGGACAACTACTGGCGCGACCTCGGCCGCGCCGCAGGCTGCCTGACGTACCTGCCCGAGGTGATCGTCGAGCACCTCCACCCCATCGCCGGCAAGGCACAGTGGGACGACGGGCACCGCCGCGTCAACCAGGCCTCTATGTACGACCGCGACCGCACCGCGTACGCCGCCTACTGGGGCGCACACCAGGAGCGTGACGTCCTCGCCGTGCGCCAGGCCTTCACGGAGGCCGTGCATGGGTGAGTGGAGGCTCTTCGAGGGCGATGTCCCGCACGTCTCGACGTTCGAGTTCCACAAGGACCGGGCCCGGGCCCCGCACGTGGACCAGCCCCATCACCGGCCCCGCCTGGAACGCGCCTGCGAGCTCGTCGTCGAGGCTGCCGACGAGGTCGTCGTCGAGGCCTCGCTCTCCGAGTCGTCGACCGCCGCAGTGGTCGACGTCTCGGATCTGGGCTGCGGTGACGGCGGTCTGCTGCAGCTGCTCGCCGAACACCCGCACATCGACGCGTGGGGCTACGACTTCCAGCCCTCCAACGCCGTCGGCTGGAAGCAGCGCGGCGTCAAGGCCCAGGCGCTGGACGTCTTCGGCGCCGGCCGCGACCAGGCGCGGCTCGGTCAGGTCGCCGTGGTGACCGAAGTGCTGGAGCACCTGGCCGACCCGCACGGCGCCGTCCGCTGGATCGGCAAGACCGCGCAGTGGATCGTCGCGTCCTCGCCGTGGCAGGAGCGTCCGGCACAGCACGACGAGTGCCACGCGTGGGCGTGGGACCTGGCCGGCTACCAGGCCCTGATACGGCAGGGCGGATTCGACGTCGAGGTTCACGACCGGGTGGGCCCGTTCCAGCTGATCCTCGGACGGAGGACCTCATGAAGACAGCGTTGGTCACCGGCGCGTGGGGGTTCGTCGGCCGGCACATGACCCGGGCCCTGCGCGAGCGCGGCTGGGACGTCGTGGGCTGCGACACCGCCAACCCCGAGCGGCCCGTCGACTGCCTCGACGTCTTCCGCGGCGGGGACCGCGTCTTCGACCTGGTCGTGCACGCCGCCGCCCGGGCCCCGCACCGGGCCGCGATCGACGGCCGCCCGGCGACGATGGCGTACAACCTGCAGCTCGACGCCGCGATGTTCGACTGGGCGCTGCGCACCGGGCAGCGCCGGGTGCTGTACCTGTCCAGCTCGGCCGCCTACCCCGTTGTTCTGCAGGACGGCGACCCGCCGTTCCGGCTGCACGAGACGAACACCGACATGGCGCACGGCGTCATGCCGGACGCCGGGTACGGGTGGACGAAGCTGACCGGGGAGAAGGTGGCGGCCGCGGCCGCCATCGAGGGCCTGGCCGTGAACGTCGTGCGGCCGTTCTCCGGGTACGGCGAGGACCAGGGCGAGGACTGGCCCTTCGGCGCGTTCATCGCCCGCGCACAGCGCCGCGAGGACCCGTTCCTAGTCTGGGGCAGTGGCGACCAGGTCCGCGACTGGATCCACATCGACGACGTCGTCGCTGGCGCGCTCGCCGTCGTCGACGCCGACGTCCGCGAACCGGTCAACCTCTGCACCGGGCGCGGCACTCGCATGTACGACCTGGCCGACATGATCCGACGGCAAGCCGGCTACATGCCCACGATCATCGTCTCCCCGGACAAGCCGGAAGGCGTGGCGTACCGGGTGGGCGACCCCGACCGGTTCTTCGACATCTACCGGCCGCGGGTGACGCTCGAAGAGGGCGTAGCCCGGGCGGTGCGAGCGGCGGTGGCGGCGTGATCACGGCTGCTGCCGGCAGCAACGTGCCGCTGGTCTTCGAGGCGGCCGACGCCCTCACCAGTCCGACGGTGACGATCGCCCCGACCGCTGGCGGGGCGGCCGTCATCGGGCCCACGTCGGACGGGCTCGGCGTGGACGGCACCACGTACACGTACGTGTGGCAGGTGTCTACGGCGCAGGCGCAGGCCTCGTACACCGCGACCGTGGCCGGGACCGTCGGCGGGGACCCGGTCGAGGTCGAGATCGAGGTGTTCATCACCTCCAAGCCTCTGTACGCCAGCGTTGCTCAGCTCAAGACGATGATGGGCGCCACGGACAGCGACCGGGACAGCCTCTTCGCCGACAAGCTGTCGGCTGCCTGCCGCAGCATCGACGACACCACCGGCCGCCGCTTCTACCTCGACCCGACTGCGAGCGCCCGGATCCTCAACCCGACACGGCGCCTGGTCCAGGACGAGGACGGCTGGCACCTGCTGGTCCCGGATATCGGCGACACATCCGGCCTGGTCGTCGAGGTCGGGCGTACCGGGGCGTGGACGGACGTCACCAGCCGCGTCGAGGCGGAGCCCACCGACGCGATCGCCGAGCAGAACGCCGTCACCTCGCTGCTGATGGTGGGCGGCACGTGGCCGGTGGGAGGCGGCAAGCGCGTGCGGGTCACCACCCGGTGGGGGTGGCCGATCGTCAAGCCACAGATCAGTGAGGCGAGTCTGCTGCTGGCGGCGCGGCTGGTGAAGCGGAAGGACTCCCCCGAGGGCGTGCTCGGCTCTGCGGAGTGGGGCGTGATCCGCCTGTCCCGTACGGACCCGGACGTGTACGCGCTGATCCAGCGCTACATCTTGCCCGGCCTGGCGTAGAGGAGGGGCGGATGCAGTTCTCGACCGTGCGAGAGCGGATCGCCGCGGCGGCCGCCACGGTGGTGATGCCGACCGGGTCGGCTCCGCTGACGTGCACCGGCTACGTGCCCGACTCGGTGCTGGCGCCGCACTTCTTCTGCGCCGAGATGGACATCACCTACGACAAGGCCTTCAACCGCAAGCTCGACATCGCCGAGCTCACCTGCCGTGCGCTCATCTCCCGGGCCGACGACAAGAGCGCCCAGCAGATCCTCGACGCGCTGCTGTCCGGCTCCGGAACGGCCTCCCTGAAGACCGCAATCGAGGCCGCCCGCGGCGCCCCCGGTGAGCTCGCACTCGGCGGCGCGGCGCACGACCTGCAGGTGATGAGAGTGCAGGGCTACCGCTGGTACGAGCACAACGGCACCCAGTACGTGGGCGCCGAGCTGATCATCAAGGTCATCGGAGAGGGGTAGCCGCATGGGCAAGTTCACGCTGCTGGACTGCAGGCTGTTCGCCGGCGGCGCCGACCTGTCGGGCGCCAGCAACAAGATCGAGCTGTCGGCCGAGATGGAAGAGAAGGACGCCACGAACTACCGCTCCGGCGGCTGGAAGGAAGTCCGCGCCGGGCTCGGCTCCGCAGAGGCCACCGGCGAAGGGTTCTGGGAGGCCGGCGACGACGGCAAGGTCGACGACGCGTCCTGGGCGCAGCTCGGCGCTGTGGGCGCATGGAGCATCGGCCCCGACGACTCCGCGGTCGGTGACCTCGCCTACGTCATGAAGGCGCTGCGCGGGAACTACGCCTTCGGTGACGCGGTCGGTGAGCTGGCCCCCTGGTCCGGCACGGCGAAGAGCGCCTGGCCGCTGGTGCGGGGGGTGTTCGCGCACCCGCCCGGGACCGCCCGTACAGCGACCGGCGACGGCACCGCGCAGCAGCTCGGTGCGCTCTCGGCGGGGCAGCGCCTGTACGCATCGCTGCACGTGCTGTCCGTGTCGGGGACGAGTACGCCGACGATCACCGTGGAGATCGAGTCCGACAGTCAGGCAGATTTCGCCGGCACGCCAGAGACCCGACTGTCGTTCACCGCGGCGACCGCGAGGAGCGGGCAGATCCTGCGCACCGCTGCGGGGGCGCACGCGGACACCTGGTACCGGCCCACGTGGACGATCACCGGCACCGACCCGTCGTTCCTGTTCGTCGTGGCGCTCGGCATCCGCTGACCGCCCCTCACCGATCCGCCTCTCCGAGGGAGACTCCCGATGCCTTTCATGGTGCTGACCGCTGCCTATGTGAACCTCGCCTCCAACGACCTGTCCGAATACGCCCGCAAGATCGAGCTGACCACCGAGGTCGAGGAAAAGGACGTCACGAACTACGCCTCCCAGGGCTGGAAGGAAGTCCTCGGCGGCATCAAGTCCGGTGAGCTGGGGCTGGAGTTCCTGCAGGACGTCGCCGCGACCGAACTCGACTCGATCATGTGGCCGCTCCTCGGCACGGTCGTCGCTTTCCAGGTGAAGCTGGACAACTCGACGACCACCACGTCCAACCCGATGTACTCCGGCAACGTGCTGGTCAAGGGCTGGAACCCGATCGAGGGCAGCGTGGGCGACGAGGCCTCGGTGTCCGTCGCCTACCCGACGTCCGGGGTTGTCACCCGGACCACCGCCTGATGGCCGGAGGAGCGTCGACGGCGTCGGCTCACCTGGAGCTGACGCCGCAGAACCTGCGCCAGATATCCCGCGCGCTGCGCGCCGAGGAGGACGGCAAGGAGCTGCGCAAGGAACTGACCCGGAACATGCGCGAGGCGCTGAAGCCGGGGGCCGCCCAGGCGAAGGCGGGGATCATGTCGATGGCTTCGGCGACCCCGCACGGCGGCCCCGCCCTGAAGAGTTCGATCGCCCGGAAGATCCGGCCCGAGGTGCGGATCTCCGGCAGGTTCCCCGGCGCGAAGATCAAGGCCTTCAAGACGCCCAGCCTCCGTGGCTTCGCCCAGGCCGCCAAGCGCACCAACCGGTCAAGCGGCTGGCGCCACCCGGTCTACGGCAACCGTGAGGTGTGGGTCCAGCAGCACGGCAAGACCAAGTGGTTCGACCACGCCTTCGAGGGCCAGCGCGACCACTACAAGCAGGCCGTGGAATCCGCGCTGTCCGACATGGCCGAGCGGATCGCCTCCCGGTCGCAGTAACCCCTTCTGAGAAAGGCGCACATCGGTGAAGGTCACCTACACCCCCGAGGACGGCGAGCCGCAGGTCTTCGACTACAACCCGAACAAGCTGCTGTCGGCTGAGCGTGAGGCGCTGGAGAAGCGCACCGGCATGAGCTTCAGCGCCTTCGCCATGGGCGTGCTCAAGGGCAACTCGCTGTGCAGGCGAGCGATGCTGCACGTCCTGCTCAAACGGAAGCACCCCACGCTGCGCTTCGAGGACGTCGACTTCCTGTGGGACGAGCTTGAGGTCGAGATGACCAAGGGCGAGATCGATCTCGCGGTGGCCCGGCTGCGGGAGAAGGACGGCGACGAAGAACTCATCGAGGGCATGTTGAAGCAGCGCGACACCGCGCCCGAGGACGAGGGAAAAGCCCGTCTGCCGTTCGCCGTCTGAGGCAGCTCGGCAACGCCGCGCACGTCCTGCACATGACCCCCCGCGACTGGGACCTGCTGACCGTCGAGGAGGAGGACCACCTCCTCGACTGGCTGGAGCAGTACACCGCGCAGCTCGAAGAGGCCGCCCGCAAGGCCAAGCGGTAAGACCACAGGGAGGGGAGCCCCGTGTCGGACACATCTCTCGTCTTCGCGCTGACCGCGCGGAACGACACCGGCGATGGCATGCGCGACGCCCGGCAGACGGTGGAGACCGAGACCGCGGGGATGGCGGACGCGGCCGAATCCAACGGCGCGAAGATGGGCACCGCGCTCGCCGCGGCCGGAGCGGCCGCCGGAGCCATGGCGGCGGCCGCGCTGATGTCCACGCTCGAACAGGCGCTGGACGTCTCCAACGCGACCGCGCGTCTGGAGGCTCAGCTGGCGAACGCCACCGCCGACGTCGGCCAGGCCACCGACGCCATGAAGGCCGTGTTCACCGACGGGTGGGGCGAGTCGGCCGCCGAGGTCGGCGACGCGATCAAGTCCGTGACCCTGAACATGGACGACTTCGCCGGCAACCAGCAGGGCCTGGAAGACATGACGAAGAAGGCCATGGCCCTGGCCCAGGTCTTCGACGACGACATCAACAAGGCCACGGCCGCGGCCGGGCAGATGGTCAAGACCGGCATGGCCGACAGCTTCGAAGAGGCCATGGACCTCATCGCCGCTGGCATGAGCAGCGTGGCCAACAAGTCGGAGGACCTGCTCGACACCTTCAACGAGTACTCCACCCAGTTCCGGCGCATCGGCCTTGACGGCAAGACCGCCATGGGCCTGATCAGTCAGGGTCTGAAGGCCGGCGCAAGGGACGCCGACTCCGTGGCCGACGCGCTCGGCATCTTCGGTGAGATGGCCCTCGCCGGTGGCGACCAGGTCAACGCCGCGTTCGAGTCGATCGGCCTGAACGGCGAGAAGATCGGTTCGATGATGCGCAAGGGCGGCGACACGGCCACCCAGGCGCTGCAGGACACCATGGACGCTCTGCGCGGCACCGACGACGAGACCGTGCGCCTGGCCGCCTCTCAGGTCT
>DASUCK010000115.1:0-9997 GCA_036276095.1 Nonomuraea sp.
GATCTCGGTGGAGGCGATCAGTTCCCCGGTGGAGCGGCGGGCGCGGGGTGGGCGGGCGAAGACCGGGGCGGCGGTGGTGTCGATGCCGACATTGCCGCGGAAGTGACGGAGGTAGCCCCGGCCTTTGGCCCAGCGCACCGGAGTGAGCACCAGCGCGGTGGCGATGTCCTGCAGCAGTTCCCGCTTATGCGAGTGTGCTGGGTCGTCGTCCTCCCACGCGGCGGCCAGCGCGTCGGCTTGATGCCGGGGCAGACGGGCGAGCCGATCGTGGCGGGCCGCATCCACCGCCATATCCGTGCTGTTCGCTGAGTAGGCCCGGGGCGCGGTGCCGGGACCGCTCCCGGTCCGTTTCCCCGGACCTCTCGCCGAACCCGCCGTGCCGATCTCCCGGCAACGGGCTCTCCACGGGCTCTGCCGTCAGACGTGGTCCAGAGGCCAGGGGCTGGGGATCGTGTCGCCTCGGTAGCGATATCGGGTGACCGGGATCGCCGAGCCCGGACGCAACGCGATCTCGCCCGCCGTGATCGGCTGCCACTGTCCCGAGGGGGTGGTGAACCGGCGGCGGATGTCCGTCCGATTCCAGCGGTGCCGCGTCTGCAGCATGCGGATGACTCGCCTCCAGGCGAAGTTCCCAAAGGTGCGAGCACGGCCGCGATGTGTTCGCGCAACGCCAGCGTGTCATCTTCGGTCCCGTGAACCAGGGTAGTCGAGGTACCCGCGTGCGCGCCGCCAGCGGCCGAGCCGCGCGCCGCCTCCTCGACTGGCAGGACCGGGCGGCGGTGAAGCGTCGCGTTGCGCCGCCGGGGGCACTGACGGGACACTGACGGGGCGCCACCGGTGACCGTCATGACGGGGTCGGAGTGCCCCGCCCGATCCGCTGGATCATCGTGTTGCTGATCTGGTAGCGGTAGCCGGCGTCCCTGACCGCCGCGTCCTGGGCGGGGCTGGTGCCGTACGGCGTGCCGTACAGCCAGACGAAGGCGGCGGCCTCGCGACCGGTGACATGTTCTACGTCTCGGCGGGGCTTGACGATCTCCCGCTCGACGTCCTCGGCGGACAGGACCTTGGCGATCTCCTCGTGGGAGCCGGTGTGCGGGATCACGACGTGCCGCTCGGCGATCGCCGCGACATCGTCCCAGGCCATCGCGAGCCGGTCCATGCCGAGCTCCTCCTCGACCAGGTCGATGTGGTGGGCCTGCGCGAAGGCGCGCTGGTCGGGGACCGGGCAGTCGATGAACCGGGTGATCACCGGGAACCAGGCCACGATGCCCAACTCGTCGCAGATGGGGGCGGCGACGGTGGCGTTGTTCAGGTAGCCCTCGTAGAAGACGGGAATGAAACCGGGCCGGTCCAGCGGCCACTGCCCTGTGGCGTAGAAGTGGTCGAGGTCCTCGAGAGTCACGCACGCGAAGGAGGCGGCGTACGCGGCCAGTTCCTCGCGCAGCTGCCCTTCCATGGAGTACGGGGTGTTGTGGTAGTTGACCACGCGAAGGTACCGGCCCTCGTGCAGTGCCGCCTTGTGCTGCTCGAAGCCGTGGCCGGTCACGCCCGCCCCTCCTCGTCGAAGTGAGCCCTGGCCAGTACGGTGATCACCGAGGCCAGGGACTTCAGGTCGTCATCGCCCGCCTCGGGACGCAGCAGCTCCTGGTAGTGGCCGGTCAACCGCGCCAGCTCCGGGCCTTCGGCCAGCGCCCTCTCGTCGCGCACCGCCGGCAGGCCGCCGGTGAGGTCCTCCAGGGCGAGGAACATCGGGATGCCCTCACGTTCGAGCGCGCGCTGCTCGCAGTCGGCCAGGACCCCCGCCGCGTCCGGGTGGGGCGTGTAGCTCGCATTCATCCGTCATCTCCTTCGTCCGCCGGGTCGAGCACCCGGAGCAGGTGGGCCACCTGCGCGGCCACGGCCTCGCGCGCCGCGCCCAGGTATCCGCGCGGGTCCACGCCGCCGTGCCGCGCGGTCAGGTGGTCGCGCACCGCGGCCGTGAAGGCCTGGTTGAGGTGGGTGGCGATGTTGATCTTCGTCATGCCGTGCCGGACGGCTTCCACAAGGCCGTCGTCCGGCACGCCCGAGGAACCGTGCAGCACCAGCGGCACGGGCACGGCGGCGCGCAGGCGGGCGATGAGCTCGACGTCGAGCACCGCCTCGCGTCGCAGCATGGCGTGCGAGGAGCCGACCGCCACAGCGAGGGCGTCGACTCCCGTCGCGGCGACGAACTCGGCGGCCTGGCCGGGATCGGTGCGCGCGTCCGGCGCGTGGACCCCGTTCTTGCCGCCGACCTCTCCGAGCTCGGCCTCCACGTACCCGCCTCTCGCGTGCACGCGAGCCGTCACGCGCGTGGTGGCGGCCAGGTTCTCCCCGTACGGCAGCGCGGAGGCGTCGAACATCACCGAGCCGAAGCCAAGCTCCATCGCCTGGTCGACCAGAGCCGGGCTCGTGGCGTGATCCAGGTGGACGGCCACGGGCACCTCGGTCTCCTCCGCGACGGCCAGCAACGCCCGGCCGAGCGGCGCCAGCGATCCGTGATAGCGAACGGTGTTCTCGCTGAGCTGCAGGATCACCGGCCGGTTCGCCCGGCGCGCGCCTTCCACGATGCCCTCGGCGTGCTCAAGCAGGATCACGTTGAAGGCGCCGGCGCCGCATCCCCTGGATCCGGCTCGGGCAAGGATCTCGGCGGTCGAGGTCAGCGGCACTGCGGCTCCTCCAGTAGTGCGACGCGCGTCAGGTTGTCGCGGTAGGCGACGAGATCGACGTCCCCTGCCACCGGGGCCGGCACGGCCGCTGCCGACAGAGCGGCGGCGTGGACCAGCGTGCGGGGCCAGTCCCAGCCCTTGGCCAGGCCGAGGGCGATGGCGGCCACGGCCGCGTCACCGGCGCCGGTGGGGTTGCCTCCCGCGCTGAGCGGCGGCACCGCCCGCCATCGACCGTCGGGCGTGTCGGCGACGAGACCGGCGGGCCCGTCAGAGGCGACGACGGCGCCGGCTCCCAGGCGGCGCAGCCGGGCCGAGCCGCCGGCCAGGTCCGGCAGGCCGGTGGCTCTGGCCAGCTCGGCGGCGTTGGGCTTGACGACCTGGGGTCGCGCCGTGACGGCCAGGCTCAGCGCCTGCCCGTCGGTGTCCACGACGACAGGAACACCGTGCCTGCCGGCCTCCGTCGTGAGGACGGCGTAGGCGTCGGCGGGCAGGCCCGGCGGCAGGCTGCCGGACAGCACCAGGACGGACGCCTCCGGCAGCCGCGCCCTCACCCGTTCGCGCAGAGCCGCCCACGCGTGTCCGGCGACCCTCGCTCCTGGCTCGCTGAGCAGCGTGACCGTACCCGCGCGGGAGTTCACGACCGCCACCGTGCGCCGGGTCTCCGCTTCGACGCGGATCAGCTCGTGGGTGATCCCCGCCGCGTCGAGGTCGTCGCGCAGCGCCTCGCCGCGCGACCCGCCGGCCAGGCCGAGCGCGATCCCCGGGACATCCGCGCCCTCGACGCCTTCGGTGTTCAGGCGGCGCAGCACGCGCGCGACGTTCAAGCCCTTCCCTCCGGCGCGCGTGGCCACGGCGGTCACCCGGTTGACCGCGTCCACGTGCAGCTCGTCGACCCGGTAGGTGATGTCGAGCGCGGGGTTCGCCGTAACGGTGACGATCACTTCCGTCCTCCTGACGCGTCACGATCCCGCGCCGGTGGCGACGACGCCCGGATCGGGCCAGGAGACGAGCACCAGGCCGGGATCGAGCGCGAGCTCGCGAGTGAGCACCGCGGCCGCCCTGGTCACCGCCTCGCGCATGAGGTATGGAGCCCGTGGCCGGCCCCGGATCACGGCCACGGCTCCGGCGTCGACCGTCGGCGAGTTCGGGCTTGAGGCGCCGGTCCCCGCCGTGACGATCCGCTGGACGATCACTGCGCCTGCGGGCAGGCCGAGCGCCTGGGCGAGGTCGTCGGCGAGCCGCTCGGCGAGGTCGCGGGACACCGGCGCCCTCGTGGTGAGTTGGACGAACGGCACGGCTACTCCACTACGACGGAGCGGGAGAGGTGCTCGGGGGAGTCGCAGTCGAGTCCGCGGTGCCTGGCGTAGGCGACGGCCAGGCGGTGCACGCGTACCAGCTCGGCCTGCGGGTCCGCGGTTGCCACGCGCAGGGTCGCCCCGGTCGCGCTGACCGCTTCCACGACATCCTCGGGCAGCGGCGACAGGGACCAGACGAGGCTGCGCGGGCCCGCGCACGCGATCGGGCCGTGGCGATACTCCAGCGTCGCGTAGGACTCCGTCCACAGGCGGGCCGCCTCTCGGCACTTGAGCGCCGCCTCCTCGGCCAGGCCCCGAGTCCACCCCGAGCCCAGGAACACCAGGTGGTCGTAGCCGGCGGGATCGGCCACCAGCGGTTCGGCCAGGGCCGACCTCGCCTGGCCGGGCAGGCTCCGCAGATCTTCGCCGATCGAGGCGCGCAGGAGGGTGAGCGCTGAGGTCGCGTACCGCGTCTGGACGACCGACCGCTCGTCGGCGAAGTCCAGGAACACCTGGCGATGGGTCGCCTCGACGATCGGAGAGGAGGGTGTCCCCGTGATCGCGATGGTGGTGGTGTGCCGCGACAGCTCTCGCGCCAGCCGCACCAGGTCACTGGTGGTGCCCGAGCGGGACAGCAGCACCACGGCGTCGTAGCGGTCGAGGTCGTCCAGCTCGGTGGCGATGGCGGCCCTGGTCTTGCCGTGGCCCCGCACCTGCCGGCGGCGGGCATAGGCGTCCAGGATGTAGTAGGACGTCCCGCAGCCGACCGCCAGCACGGCGGCGCCGCTGGACGGCAGAGCGGCGCGGAGATCGTCGGCGGAGTCGAGCACCCGCTGCCACATCTCGGGCTGGCTTTGTACCTCGCTCTCCGTGCGGTTGGCGAGGCCGTGGTCGGTCGTGGTGGTCACTGATGCGTCTCTCTTTCTGATGGGGTGGAGCCGGTGAATCCTCGCTGCGCGTAGCCCGCGGCGACCGCCAGCGTCCCCGCGAGCGCGGCGGCTTGTGCGGCCGTCGCCTGCGCGGCGGTGCCGCCGATGCCCTGCGTGGCCAGCGCGCCGCACGCCGAGGCCGTGCGCAGTGCCGCCGCCAGATCACCGCCTGCCAGCAGGGTGGCGAGCAGGCCCGCGTCGAAGGAGTCGCCCGCCCCAGTCGTCTCGACGGGCTTGACGTGGGGGGCGGTGACGGTGAGGACCGTGCCGTCGGGGTGGTGGAGGAGCGCGCCGTCCGCTCCGCGTTTGACCACCGTGCAGGCGCCGCGGGCGGCCAGTGCGGCGGCAGCGGACTCGACGGTGCCCGCGCCGCTGATGCGGAGGGCCTCCGCCTCGTTGGGCAGCAGGTAGTCGATCAGCGGCAGCAGCTCCGGCAGGCCGTGCGCGAAGGAATGGGAGGGGTCCCAGTTGGGGTCGACGGACGTGGTCGCGCCCCGCCGCCGGGCACCGCTGAAGAGCGCGGGCAGGCCCTTCCACAGGTCGTACTGAAGGAAGTAGGAGCTGACATGGACGTGCCTGGCCGCCGACAGCGCCACCTCGGGCACGTCGGCGGCGGACAGCCGGCCGATCTCGCCGGGAAAGGTGAGGATCGACCGGTCGCCGCGCGCGCCGAGCACGATGCTCATGCCGGTGCGCCGTCCCGGCCTGCGCACGCAGTACGTGGTGTCCACGCCGCGGTCGCGCAGGCGTTCGAGCACGAAGGCGCCCAGCCAGTCGTCGCCCACGACTCCCGCCAGGGCGACGCGCGCGCCGAGACGCGCCGCGCCGCAGGCGGTGATCGCCCCCGAGCTGCCGAGCACGATCTCGGCGTCCTCCACAATGTCCTCGACCTGTCCGAACGACGGACGCACGTCGCCGCACTCGACGATGACGTCCGCGTTCAGCTCGCCCACGACGAGGAGATCGATGTCAGCCATGCCACCTCACGTTCTGGTCATCGGGGGTACGGGCATCCTCGCGCCCGCTGTCGAAACCCTGGCCGAGCGCGGGACCGTCGTGTCCGTGGTGTCGCGCTCGGCCGCCCGGGTGGCAGCTCTGCGGGACGGCCTGGCCGCGGCCGCCGGCGCTCGGGTCAACGGCGTGATCGCCGACGTCACGGGCCCTCCCGCGCTCGCCGCGGCTCTCGACGAGGCGGCAGGGACCTGCGGCCCGATCGGTCTCGCCCTGGTCTACCAGCCGTTCGCGCCCCCCGAGGCGTGGGACACGCTCGTCCCGCGAGTCAACGACCTGCTGGTGGCGGTCCTGGTCAGCGCCTACGCCGCCGAGGACGCTCCCTCGCCCCCGCTGCGCGACGGCCGTCACGGCCGGCTGCTCGTGCGATACCTGCTCCTCGGCTGGCATCGCGACGCCGACGGCGTCCGCTGGCACACCCCCGAGGAGGTGTCCGCCGCGGCGGTCGGCGTGGCCGACCGCCGGTTCAGCGCGGTGCTGGGTGCGGTACGCCCCTGGACCGAACGCCCGGGAAGCTGACGCCGCGCGACCTGCCGCATGCGCCCCCCTTTTACAATCGAGCAGACTCCTTCAAAAACATTCAAATCTCTCAGGTCGAAACGGTACGAAGGGGAACTTATGCCTGTCAAGCACCACGGCTCTGAGATGGACAGTTCAAGACGTCACGATTGATGGGAGGTATTGACGCTTTCTGGATGAAGTTGATAGGACGGGCCCTACCTGGTTGTGCCAGCCGAGGAGGCCCCATGCATCTCACCCCCATGCATCTCAATCGTCGCCAGTTTCTGCGAACCGCCATCGGTGCGGCCGCGGCGAGCTCCCTCGCCGCCTGTGGGGGGTCGTCCTCGACGGGAGGCGCCTCCGCCGCGACCCTGACGTTCTCCGTCTGGGGCTCGGACGCCGAGATCGGCTCCTTCAACGCCATCGCCAGGGCCTTCGAGAAGCAGAACGCCGGCATCACCGTCAAGGTGGAGCAACTGCCCTACGAGCAGATGCGCTCCACTCTGGACGCCCGTCTCCAGTCCGGCCAGGGCCCCGACCTGTTCAGGGTGACCTACAACGACATCGGCATCTACAGTTCCCAGGGCGTGCTGCAGGATCTCAGCTCCACGATCGGCGGCCAGAGCTCTGCGTTCATCGACGCCCTGTGGGCGGGTGTCCAGTACGAGGGCAAGCCGTACGGCGTGCCGCACCACACCGACACCAGCGCCGTGCTCTACAACAAGGAGCACTTCGCCAAGGCCGGCATCAAGGACGTGCCCGCCACCCTTGCCGAGGCGTGGACCTGGGAGCAGTTCCTGGAGGTGGCCGAGAAGCTCAAGGCCGCCAACCCCGGCGGCGCGGCGTTCGGTGTCAACTGGCAGCAGTTCGGCGCCTTCCGGTGGTTCAACTGGCTTTGGCAGGCGGGCGGCACGGCGCTGGCCGCTGACGGGAAGACGCCGGCCCTGGACTCCCCGCAGACGCGGGAGGCGCTGGCCTTCACCAAGTCGTTCTACGACAAGGGCCTGATGCCCAGGAACATGCTGGTGAAGACGAACAACAGCCCTGACCTGGTCTTCCCGACCGGGAAGGTCTCGATGGCGTTCGTCGGCGACTTCCTGCTGCCCGACCTGTCCACCAGGATCACCGACTTCGAGTTCGGCGCCACGTACCTGCCGCGTGGCGTGGGCGGGGCCGCGACAGACCTCGGCGGCAACGCGGTGGTGGTGACGACGCAGAGCAAGAACCCCGAGGCGGCCGCGGCCTTCGCCGCCTTCCTGGCCTCGCCCGACAACATGCAGCAGTTCTGCGAGAAGACCACCGTCCTGCCCGCCCGCAAGGATCTCGCCGGCCGGCAGCTGGACTACGCGGTGCGGCCCGACCTGATGCCGGTCTTCCAGGAGCAGGCCACCACGATGCCGCCCGACCTGGTGAGGCTCGTCACGCTGCCGGCGTTCTCGGGCGTCAACGATGCCCTCGTCCAGCATCTGGAGGCCTTCTTCGCCGGAGGCCAGTCACCCGACGACACGATCGCGGGGCTGACGACGGCCCTCAAGAAGGCCGTCGCGGTCTAGCCCGCAGAAGGGAGGCCCCGGGCAGATGGCATCAGTGAGCAGCCCGGCGAGCGCGGCCCCGCCGGTCCCGCCGAAGAGCGCGCGATCATGGGCAGCGGCGCTGCGCACGCGCAGAGGGCGCGAGGCGGCGACGGGCCTGGTGTTCGCCGCGCCCGCCGTCGCGGTGTTCGCGGTGTTCATGTTCTGGCCGCTGATCAAGGTCGTGTGGATCAGCTTTCACAGAACCAGCGGTTTCGGCATCGCGCGCTGGATAGGGGCGCGGAACTACCAGGACATCACGGCCGACCCGATCTTCTGGACGGCCCTGGCCAACACGGCCCTCTACACCCTGCTGTCCGTGCCCCTGTGCCTGGTCGCGGGGCTGGCGGCGGCGCTGCTGCTCAACAAGAGGATGCCGGCACGCGGGCTGATCCGGGCGATCTTCTACATGCCCGCCGTCATCTCCGGAGTCAGCAGCGCGCTGATCGCCGCGTGGATGTTCAACGAGGACCTCGGCATCGTCAACAGGATGCTCGGCCTGCTGGGCTTCGACGGCGTCCCGTGGCAGTCGGAGGGACTGCCGGCGATGCTCTCGCTGGTCGCTGTCAGCCTGTGGATCGGGCTCGGTTTCAACATGGTCGTCTATTTGGCGGCGCTGCAGGGCATCCCGCGCCAGGTGTACGAGGCCGCGCGTTGCGACGGCGCCTCGTGGTGGCAGACACTGCGCTCCATCACGATCCCCTCACTGGCTCCCACGACGTTCTTCCTGGTCGTGATCGGGATCATCATCAGCTTCCAGGTCTTCGACATCGTCTACGTCATGACTGGGGGCGGGCCGGGCAACTCCACGACGATGCTTGTCACCTACGCCTACTCCACCGGGTTCGAACAGCGTCAGCAGGGCTACGCCTCGGCGATCGGCGTGCTGCTCTATCTGATCGTTCTGGTGCTGACGGTGATCCAGTGGCGCCTGGGCCGTCGCAGGGACAGCGCATGAGGAGGGAGGCGGCGATGACGGCCGCGAACACCCACCAGCGGCGTGCCGCCCGGTTGCGCCTGGCCCTCGCCGCGGCCGGAGCGCTGGCCATGCTCTTCCCGGTCTACTGGATGGTCGTGACGGCGCTCTCCTCGCCCGCCGAGCTGCGTGGCTCGCGGTTCAGCCTGTGGCCGACCGCCGCGAACTGGGCGAACTTCACCGATCCCTGGGGCAAGTTCCCGTACCCGACCTGGATCCTCAATTCCGCGGTCATCGCGGTGAGCGCCGTCGCGTTGACCGTCGTCATCAACCTGATGGCGGGCTACGCCTTCGCCAAGCTGCGCTTCCCCGGCAGGAACGTCCTGTTCCTGATGATCGTCAGCACGCTGATGGTCCCGGTCCAGGTCGTCATGGTCCCGCAGTTCCACCTCGTCGTGGACTTCGGGCTGCTGGGCTCGAACTGGGGCGTCGTCCTGCCCCGGCTGGCCGAGGCGTTCGGGCTGTTCATGGCTCGCCAGTTCATGATGGCGGTCCCCGACGAACTGCTCGAGGCGGCCCAGGTCGACGGCTCGGGACAGTGGCGGACGTTCTTCAAGGTGGTGCTTCCCCTGTGCAAGCCGCTGATCGCGGTCCTGGTGATCTTCACCTTCATGTGGCGGTGGAACGAGTTCGCCTGGCCGCTGATCGTGTTGAAGGACCCCGAGAGCTACACGCTGCAGGTGGGCCTGCTGTTCCTGAAGAACCAGTACGGCCAGGACTACGGGGCCCTCATGGCGATGTCGCTGGTGTCGATGATCCCCATGCTGATCGTCTTCGCGCTCTTCCAGCGGCACTTCGTCGAGGGCATGGCCCGCTCGGGCATCAAGTGAGGGGAAACAGATGATCGACGTCTGCGTGACACTCGACTTCGACGACGCCTGGCTGGCCGACGTGGCGGCCGTCGCGCCCGGGGTGCGGGTGCGCAAACACCTGGCCACGACCGCCGACCAGATCCCGGCGGACGTGCTGGCCGACGCCGACGTCCTGTACACCAACTCGGCCTTCCCCACACGAGATCAAGCGCCCC
>DASUCK010000116.1:0-4620 GCA_036276095.1 Nonomuraea sp.
GAGAAGTCCGTGAGGTAGCGAAGGCCGAGCTCGAGGTCGGCCGGCGCATGCGGCTGCGTGGAGGGCGCGCGGGCGGTGACTTCGGGTGTCTCGTCCGCCACGACCGATTCACGTGCGGCGTCCTCGCTCGCCGTCACGCGCCGGGTGGGCCGCGCGGCATCGCGAAGCACCGCAACGTGGCCGACGCCGGCGCGCGCGAGCGCGAGCAGCACGGCGTCGCCATCCGGGTCGTCGCCGATGCGGGATACGAGCTCCACGCGAGCTCCCCCGCGGGCGGCGCCCGCTGCAACGGCGGCCGCCAGACCGGCAGGTCGAGGAGAAACGTCGGGTGACGCAGCCAACCCGCCGACGACAACGATCACACGCCCAGCGTAGCCGCCCGCTGACCTCCCGGTGCACGACTGCACCGAAACGCGGCCTCTGCAAGCGCTATGCAAGGACGATGGGACTATCGTCCTGGTACCAGGCCTGCAGGGGGGCTCTCTACACCCGTGATGTCCGCCCTACTTCAGCGTCCCCGCCGCCCCGCGCAGCCCCAACGTGGACAGTCGCTCGTCGAGTTCACCCTCGTCTTCCCGATCCTTCTCCTGCTCCTCTTGACGGTCGCCGACTTCGGTCGGTACTTCGCGGCTGGAATTGCTGTCGAATCGATCGCACGAACCGCCGCCGAGGTCGGCGCAACTCATCTCGTCCAGGAGGGTGCGGCTGTGGACACGGCGGGCTACGGCCGTATCCACAACGCTGTCTGGCAGTCGGTGTGCGAAGAAGCCAGCACGCTACCCAATGTCACCTACAACGGCCCCGGTCTCCAGTGCGACGACATTGCGACACTTGTCTGCGTTCACGACGGGGTCGATCCGTCGTGTGGGAGCGTCTACAACGAGACATCCACTCCGCCGAGTGCATGCGCCTCATTTGCAACGACTCCATCTAACTCGGTCGGGGTTTCCGAGTCGAGCCGTCACGTTGAAGTCCGTGTCTGCTACCGGTTTTCTACGCTCCTGCCGATGGACATCCCGTTCATTGGCGGAACCCTGAGTCCGCTGTCCGGCGACTTCTTCATCGATCGCACGCGCATGTTCTCGGTGATGGACTACTGATGCATCCGCTCCGGATCCTGAAGCCTCGCAGCCGCGGCCAGGCACTCGTCGAGTTTGCACTCGTGTTCCCGGTTGCCCTCATGACGCTGGCGGCGCTGGTGACACTCGGGCTGTGGGTGTTCTACCAGCAGATGGTGACGAACGTCGCGCGGGAGGCCGCCCGGTATGCGGCGATCCACAGCTCGACAGCAATCTGCCCGACGTCGGGCTGGCGTGACCCTGAACCGGTGAACATGCCCTCAACCGGCTCGTACAAGGTGAAGCCGTTCAACTGTGACGGGCCCGACAACCCGAACGACGCGCAGCCGTGGCCGTACATGAGCGCCCACGCCCGAAGGTATGTCTGGGGCACCAATCCAAACGCCGTCAACATCAATGCCTGCTGGTCCGGCTACCTGCCACCCTCGGTGAACACCGCGAGCTACGCAAACTATTCGGCCGCCGCCGGCTTCCCCCAGGCTGACTATCCCCCCGTTCAGCCGGATGGTGCGGGTGGCACGCAGGTGAACCAATTCGTCCCTTGCACGATCGATGGCTGGGATCCGGTCACCGAGTCGGCCTCGCTGGGCTGCAGGTCACGAATGACCACTGCCGCCGACGATCCCGCGAGCGACATCCCGGGGAACCAGGTGAGCGTGTATGCCTGCTTCCAGTGGTCACCACCGATGGCCGGTTTCCTCTTCATCCCCTCCTCCGTGACCATGCGCGCCGTGGTGACTGAGTCCATCCACCGCCAGCAATGAAGCCTGTGGCCCCTGTACGAGTCGGCGAGGGCGACCGAGGCCAGATTCTGATCATCTTCGCCGGCGCCATCCTCGCGCTCCTCGTCATCACGGCCCTGGTCATCGACATCGGCTTCGTGATCATGATCCGGCGCCACGAGCAGAACGCCGCTGACCCGGGCGCCGTTGCAGCGGCGCGGTACATCCCATCGGCCGACCGTGCGGCGATGTGGAGAGCCGCATGCTTCTACGCGAACCAGAACGGGTTCCTGCCCACACGGACCGACATCGGAGCTGCATGTGATCCCGGCGGCGGGACCGATGGCTCCACGCTGACGGTGTACTGGCCGCCGTCGGCCTCTGCCGGCGCGTTCGCCGGGAAGCCGGGCTACGTGGAGGTAAGCATTCGGCGCCAGCACCAGAGCTTCCTGGCTGGGGTCGTTGGCCTGCCAAGCTTCACCGTGGCCACCAACGCCGTAGCGGCCAACGATGATGGTTCGGCGGGGTCGGCGTCGCTCGTCGCCTTGTCGCCCAAGCCATGCGGAGGCGGCGCGGCGGCACAGATCAACGGTGGTGGGAGCGGAGGCGGGATCTACATTCGACCCGCCTCGTACCTTCCACCAGGTACGCCTGGCGGCTACGTCCAGGTGAACTCGATCTGCGGCTCACCGGGAGCCTCCGGAGACGACTTCTGTACCGGAAGCCAAGGTGGAATCGTCCTCAACGGCGGCGCCGAACTCCACGCTCCGGGGGTGTACGTCCAAGGCGCGTGCGGGATCACGGGTGGGTCGGGCGTCTTCGACGTTGCGGAATTGGAGGAGGAGTCGCCGTACGTCGGTGATCCGCTCTCGCTCGTGCGGCCCCCTGATCCGGGTGACCTCCCAACCCGCAACTGCCCCGGCGGTGGCGCGAGCGGAACTCCAACCAATCCTCGACGCTGCAACTTTCCCAACGGGAACGTGACACTTCAGCCGGGCACTTATTACGGCGGGTGGGTGATCACCAACGGTAACCAGATCACGCTCGACCCAGGCATCTACATCATCGCGGGCGGTGGCATCAGCCAGACGGGCGGCCTGCTGACGTCGGCGGCAGGGAGAGTGCTCATCTATAGCACCGACACGCCCGCCTTCCGAACCCAGTGCATCGCCAGCAATGGGTCATTCAGCAATACGGCGTGCCAGCGGGATCTCGACGTTCGGGGATCGGGGTCACTGAGCCTGCAGGGTCTGGACCGATCGGTCGGATGCCCCCCGTACGGGGCCACGAGCTGCCCGTACGGAGGTCTGTTGCTGTGGCAGGACGGCACGGGCAGCGGCGCATACAACGGCAATGCGGACATCGATGTTGGCGGCGGGCAGAGCCTCAACATCTCCGGGACCATCTATTCCGCGGGTGGCAACGTCTCGGTCCTCGGCAACGGAGTCACGAGCGGATGCACTCCCGATGGGACCGGGAATACCAACTGCGCTGCCGTGCAGATCATCAGCGACACCTGGAATGTGGGCGGCGCTGCCATCCTCGAGATGCCGTATGACCCCAACGCCTTCTATCGACTGAATCTCAAGGGTCTCGTCCACTAACCGATCTTCCCCACCGGTACCTTCAGGGGGCTGCGTACGCGCGGGTATGGGGAACACGCTGCCCGCAATGCGAACACTCCTCATCCCCGTGCTCTGGTACGTCTCGGTGTGGTTCGCCTGGGAAGTGGCCTGGTCGGTCGGCCTCGTTCCACGCATGCCTGGGCCTGCCGTGGCCATGACCGCGGCCATCGCGATGTCGCTCGTCGCGTGGCGGTCAGTGCGCTCCGGCGTTAACGTAGCCCGGGAGTACCCAGGTACCCCACTGCCCGGACCTTCGGCTGGCGGATAACGCCACCGCGCTTCAGCACGCTTCGCCCCGCCGGTGACACCACGCCACCGGACGACAACTGTCTGGGAGCTTCGTGCCCTTGCGTGCGCTTGTCCGGCGCGGGCCGTTCGGCCACCGGAATGTGATCCAACTCGGCGAGCGAGGTCAGTCGCTCGTCGAGTTCGGCCTGATCGTGCCGCTCATGCTCCTGCTCGCCGTCGCCGTGGGCGACTTCGGGCGGCTGTACACGACCGCGATCGCCGTCGAATCCGCAGCGCGTGAAGCGGCGGACTACGGGGCGTTCCTGGGCAAGGACCGCTGGGACACCGACGACCCGACGGCCATCGCCCTGAACGAGGCCGAGATGGCCCGGCGCGCGTGCACGGCGATGGCTCAGCTCGCCGACTACACGGAGCCCACCGGAGCCACGAACCACGAGCAGTGCGGCACGGTGGACGCCCTCGGCAACCTCGTCGCGCCCTACTACACGTTCTCGATCGACAAGCGGGGCAATGCGAACTGCCGGGACGCGGACACCCTTGCTGAATCGGCGTGCGTGATCCACGTCCGGGTCACGTTCGAGTTCCGGCCCTTCCTCGCCTTCCCCGGCATCCCGGGCGCGATCACGCTCACCCGCAACAGCTGGTTCGCGATCTCGGACCTCACGGGCGCGTGATGCGACGGCTGCTGCCCACCACCCTCCGACCACGGAACGCCGGCCAGGCGCTCGTCGAGTTCGCCCTCGTGGCACCGATCCTGCTGGGCCTCGTGGGCGGGATCGTCGAATTCTCGTACACGTACAACCTGCAGATCTCGGTCACGCAGGCCGCCCGCGAGGCGGCCCGGAACATGGCCATCCATAACAATCAGGCGCTTGCGCGGACGGCGGCCCTCACCGGCGCTCCAGGTCTCAATCCCGCCGCTTTCACCTTCGCCTTCAGCCCCGG